>DASTZY010000193.1:0-6808 GCA_035764085.1 Gaiellaceae bacterium | reverse complement strand
ATGATGGCGGCGGGCCACGAGTGCGTCGTCTACGACGTCGATGCGCAATCGGTCGCCGACATGGCGAAGGAAGGCGCGAAGCCCGCGTCGTCCATTGAACAACTCGCGGAGTTGCTCACGCCGCCGCGCACGGCCTGGGTGATGGTGCCCGCCGCGTACGCCGGCGCGGTCGTGCGCGACATCGCGGCGGTGTTCGAAGCCGACGACGTCATCATCGACGGCGGCAACTCGTACTACCGCGACGACGTCGTGCGCGCGAACGAGTTGAAGCCCCAGGGCATCCACTACGTCGACGTCGGCACGAGCGGCGGCATCTTCGGTTTGGAGCGCGGGTTCTGTCTCATGGTGGGAGGCGAGACGGAACCGATCACGCGACTCGCTCCGATTTTCGAAGCGCTCGCACCCGGCGTCGACGCGGCCGTCCGTACGGAAGGCCGCACCGGTTCACCCGCACCCGAAGAGATCGGTTGGTTGCACTGCGGCCCGGTCGGCGCGGGTCACTTCGTGAAGATGGTGCACAACGGGATCGAGTACGGCCTGATGCAGGCCTACGCCGAGGGTCTGAACGTCCTCAAGCACGCGAACATCGGGCTGCACGCGCAGGAGACGGACGCCGAGACGACGCCGCTGCGCGATCCCGACCTCTACAAGTACGAGCTCGACGTCGCCGCGATCACCGAGGTGTGGCGGCGCGGCTCGGTGATCGCCTCGTGGCTGCTCGACCTGACGGCCGAGGCGCTGCACGAGACGCCGGAGCTCGACGAGTACGCGGGCCGCGTCAGCGACTCCGGCGAGGGCCGGTGGACGGTGCAGGCCGCGGTCGAGGAGGGGGTGCCGACGCCGGTGCTCGCCGCCTCGCTGTTCGACCGCTTCGCCTCGCGCGGCGAGGCCGACTGGGGCAACCGCGTCCTCTCCGCGATGCGCAGGGGCTTCGGCGGCCACCTCGAGAAGAGCCCCGAGCAATGACCGCCACGGTCGAGCAGCAGCAGGAGAACCCGCTCGCCGAGGGGCTCGCCCTGCGGCGAACGCCCGATCCCTGCGCGCTCGTCATCTTCGGCGCCTCGGGCGACCTGACGCACAAGAAGCTGATGCCGGCGCTCTACGCGCTTGCCGTCCGCCGGCTCCTTCCCCAGCGCTTCGCCATCGTCGGCGTCGCCCGCACCGACGGCGACGACGACTCCTTCCGGGAGGACATGGCCACAGCCGTGAAGCAGCACGCGCGCGACCCGTTCCGGCAGGACGTCTGGGACGAGCTCGGGCCGCAGCTCCACTACGTCGCCACCGACTTCGCCGACTCGGGCGGCGAGGACAAGGTGCACGACCTGCTCGGCCGGCTGGACGAGGAGCTCGAGCTCGGCGGCAACCGCGTCTTCTACCTCGCGGTGCCCCCGCCGGCGTTCCCCACCATCGTCGAGAATCTCGGCAGGCGCCGCGACGACCGCGGCTGGACGCGGCTCGTCGTCGAGAAGCCGTTCGGCCACGACCTGGAGTCGGCGAAGCACCTGACGGCGACGCTGCTCGAGTACTTCCGCGAGGAGGAGATCTTCCGGATCGACCACTACCTCGGCAAGGAGACCGTGCAGAACATGCTCGCGCTCCGCTTCGCGAACGGGATCTTCGAGCCGATCTGGAACCGCCAGTTCGTCGACCACGTCCAGATCACGGTGGCCGAGTCGATCGGGATCGAGGCGCGCGCCGGTTACTACGAGCACGCCGGCGCGATCCGCGACATCTTCCAGAACCACCTCCTGCAGCTGCTCGCTCTGACGGCGATGGAGCCTCCGATCGACTTCACCTCCGACTCGGTGCACAACGAGAAGGTGAAGGTGCTGCGCGCACTGCACACGCCGGGGCCGAAGTCGGTGGTGCGCGGGCAGTACGGGCGCGGCTTCGTCGAGGGCGAGGAGGTCGTCGCGTACCGCGAGGAGGAGGGCGTCGCGCCCGACTCGATGACGGACACGTTCGTGGCGGCGAAGCTCTACGTCGACAACTGGCGCTGGGCGGACACGCCGTTCTACGTCCGGATGGGCAAGCGGCTCGCGCGCCACGAGACCGCGATCGCGATCCAGTTCAAGGCGGCCCCGCACCCGCCGTTCGAGGAGGCGGCGGCGGAGGGGCTGCGCCCGAACGTGCTCGTCGTCCACGTGCAGCCGGACGAGGGCGTCTCGCTGGCGATCGGCGCGAAGGTGCCGGGCCAGGGGATGACGATCCGCACCGTCCACATGGACTTCCTCTACGGCGGCGCGTTCCGCACCGGCATGCCGGAGGCGTACGAGCGCCTCATCCTCGACACGATGCTCGGCGACTCGACACTGTTCACGCGGGCGGACGAGGTCGAGGAGCAGTGGCTGCTCGTCGACTCGATCGTGGCCTCGTGGCAGCGGGACAAGCCGGCGTTCCCGAACTACCCGGCGGGCTCGTGGGGGCCGCCGAGCGCCGACGATCTCCTCCAGCGGGACGGACGGTCGTGGCGACGGCACTAGCGAAGCCGCTCGTGTGGGACGGCGAGGACGTGTGCCTGGCCGACGTGGACACGGCCCTCGCGCGGCTGCGTGCCGAGGCGGCGACGGAGGCGGCGAGCATGCGGACCTCGGTGATGACGCACATCGCGTGGGTGCCGCACGGCTGGGTCGAGCCTGCGCGGGCGGCGCTCGAGGGGATGGCGGAGCGGCATCCGTCGCGGACGATCCTCCTGTTCCCCGAGCCGAACGCCGACGACAACCGCATCGACGCGAGGGCGCGGGTCGAGCGGTGGGAGGTGCCGGACACGGATCGCGGCCTGGTAACCGAGGTGATCGAGCTGAGGCTGCGCGGGGTGCGGGCGAGCGCCCCGGCGAGCATCGTGGAGCCGCTGCTCATACTGGACCTGCCGGTCTTCCTGCGCTGGCGCGGCGAGCCGCCGTGGGGAGCGCGGGAGCTGGAGCAGCTGGTCGAGGTCACCGACCGGCTGATCGTCGACTCGACGGAGTGGGACGACGTGCCGGATCCGTACGGGCGGCTCGTGGAGCTCTTCCCCCTGTGCGCGGCCTCGGACATCGCGTGGGCGCGAACCTCGCGCTGGCGCGCGCACCTCGCGACGCTCTGGCCGGCGATCGGGGAGGTGCGGACGATCCGCGTACAGGGGACGGCGGCGCAGGCCTGGCTCCTGTGCGGCTGGCTGCGCTCGCGGCTCGGGCGGGACGACGTCGCCCTCGAGCACGACCCGGCAGAGCAACTCGAGGGCGTGGCCCTGGACGGCAAGGCCGTGCCCCTCCCACCGGGCGACCCGCCTGCTCCGAGCGACGTCCTCTCCGACGAGCTGGAGCGCTTCACCCCGGACCCGGTCTACGAAGCCGCCGTCCTCGCCGCAGCCCCGTAGCCCCGCCCCCAAAGCTGCTGTTCTCGGCACACCGCCCGAACTTCCCTTGTAACAGTCTGTTACTTGCGTTTCCCGTGCGCTTCCGGCGCGGAGACGTTGCGCTTTCGTGACGATCGCCCGGCCATGCTGGCGGCGTGCTCTCCTTCGCCCCGCGAATCCCACGCCGGCTGCTCGACGAGATCGAACGCCAGTCGCTGCGAACCGTTCCCATCGCCGAGATGAATCGCTGCGTCGGTCGCGCAGCCGGCCGGATGGGGCTGTACAGGCCGAGTTACGAGCAAGTCCGGGTCCTCGTGCACACCGCCCGTCGCCTCCGCCGGCAGGCTCCCAAGCCGGTCTCGACCGTCGCGGTGGAGGTCGCCTTTCGTGTCAGGCCTCCGGACGCGCTCCTCAGTCGCTACGTCGCCCTCCCGGCGCAGCGTCTTCGTGACCGTGCACCACCCAAGTAACAGTCTGTTACAAGGAAACCTGGGTCCGGCCGAGTCCCAGTGCCGCGGCGAGGAGGCGGCCGGCGGCGAGGACGCGGGCGTCGTCGTTTCGACGACCGGCCAACTGGACCGAGGCCGGAAGGCCGTCCTCGGCAGGTCCGCACGGGAGCGCCAGGGCCGGCAGGCCGATCGCGCTGATCGGATAGGTGAGCTCCGTCGCCGGCAGGCGCAGCGCGAGCTCCTCCGCGTCCGCGGGCGGCGCCACCGTCGCGACCGTCGGCGTCACGAGGAGATCGAGCCCGCCGACCACCTCCGCGAACTGCTCGCGGTACGCCTCGCGCTCACGCGCCGCGGCTGCGACCTCGGCGTCCGTCACCGCGAGGCAGCGCTCGATCTTGCCGCGGACGTTGTCCCCGTACAGCTCCTCGTTCCCCGGGAAGAGCGCGCGATGGACGTCGGCGACCTCGCGCATGAAGTCCGCGCGGTTCGCGGGCGCGGGCGGAAGCTCGATCTCGCGCCGCCGCGGGAACACCGCCGCCGCCTCGGCCACCCGGTCGCGCACGAGCGGATCGGCCTGGTCGAGCCACGCAACGCCGACCTCGAGCTCTTCGAGCGACTCGAGCTCAACCGGCTCGAACCCCGGCGCGAGAGTCCGCAGCAGCAGCTCGCAGCCCTCGACCGACGACGCCATCGGCCCCACGACGTCAAAGCTCGGGGCGAGCGGAAAGCAGCCCTCCACCGAGACCAGCCCGTGCGTGGGCTTGAAGCCGACGCAGCCGCACCACGCCGCCGGGATCCGGATCGAGCCGGCGGAGTCGGTGCCCAGCGCAAGCTCGACGTCGCCGGCGGCGATCGCCGCAGCGGAGCCGCCGCTCGAGCCGCCTGCCAGCCGGCCGGGCGCGACCGGGTTCGGCACGGTCCCGTAGTGCGCGTTCTGGGAGGAGATCCCGTACGCGAACTCGTGGAGGTTCGTCTTCCCGGCCACGGAGTACCCGTCCCCCTCGAGCAGCCGCACCGCGTCCGCGCTCACGGCCGGCAGGTGGTCGGCGAACAGCGCCGAGCCGTACGTCGTGACCAGCCCAGACGTGTCCAGCAGGTCCTTGACCGCGACGGGCACGCCGGCCCCCGGCTCCTCCGGGCGCGCCAGCCAGATGCCGTGCACTACTGGAAGTGGAGGTACAGGTACGCGACGCCGATCGAGCCGGCGAAGAGGAGCACGAAGACGCCGAACAGGAGCCAGCCGAGACGGACGTTCCTGCGGGCGAGCTCGGGATCCATCAGAAGACCACGGCGTCCACGGCCAGCGCCGCGAAGAGCAGCGCGAGATACAGAAGCGAGTAGTGGAAGAGGAGCATCGCCTGCCGCGGGCTCGTGTCGCGGCGCAGGCGCTCGGCGAGCCAGACGAACACGGCGCCCAGCGCCAGCGCGCAGACGACGTAGAGCGGCCCGGCCCCGCCCCACCCCCACGGCAACAGCGTCGCCGCCACGAGCACGAGCGAGTAGAGGACGATCTGCCGCGCGGTCGCCCGCTCGCCGCGGACGACGGGCAGCATCGGCACGCGCGCGTTCGCGTAGTTGTCCTTGATCAGGAGCGCCAGCGCCCAGAAGTGCGGCGGCGTCCAGATGAAGACGATCGCGAAGAGGAGCAGCGCCGCGATGCCGAGATTCCCCGTCGCCGCCGCCCAGCCGACGAGCGGCGGCACGGCTCCGGCTGCGCCGCCGATCACGATGTTCTGCGACGTCGAGCGCTTCAGCCAGCGGGTGTAGACGATGACGTAGAAGAGGCCTCCGGCTAGGGCGAGGACGGCCGTGAGGACGTTCACCGTGCTCGCGAGCAGGACGAAGGAGAAGGCCAGCAACGCGAGTCCGAACTCGAAGGCGCGGCTCGGCGCTACGCGGCCCGACGCCACCGGGCGCGCGCTCGTCCGCTTCCCCATCAGCGGGTCGATGTCGCGATCGAGGACGTGGTTGAGAGCCGAGGCGCCGCCGCAGGCGAGCGCGAGCCCCACCATCGCGGAGATCGCGAGCCCCGTGCCGGGCCAGCCGCGGGCGCCCGCGATCATCCCGCAGAAGCCCGTGACGAGCAGCAGCGACATGATCCGCGGCTTGGTCAGGGTCACGTAGTCGCGCCAGGACCCCCACGCCACCCGCTCCCCGCGGAAGCTGTCCGCCACGACGACGACGAGCGCGGCGAGCGCGAAGGCGGCGAGCCCGGAGTGCGCGTGCGGCCCGGGAACGGCGGCGGCCGCGGCGAAGAGCGCGCCCGCCACGAGCGTCGCCGGGACGAGCCGCCGGTGCGCGAACCACGCCGAGACGACGAGCGCCGCGAGCGGCGGGGCCACGAGCGCCGCCAGCAGCCGGTGCGCGGTGCCGAGCCCCTCGGCGCCGGAGATCACCGCGAGGAGCGTCCCGCCGGCGGCGAGGAGCGCCGACAGGCGCAGCCAAGGTCCGGGCGCCAGCTCGGTCCTCACTGCGGCTGCTCCGCGAGGCGCCGCCGCAGGTCGCGCAGCGGCCGCGCGCTCGTCACGTAGGGGACGCTGTCGAAGTTGTGCGCGGGCGGCGGCGAGGTCGTGTACCACTCGAGTGTGTCCGCAAGCCACGGGTCGTTGCCGGCGCGGACGCCCTTCCGCAGGACGTTGGCCTGCCACACGTTGACGAGGAAGACGAGGATCGAGACGGCCATCACGCCCGAGCCGATCGTGGAGGTGAGGTTGTATCCCTCCCACAGGCCGCCCTGGTGGTACGTGTAGACGCGCCGGACCATCCCGAGCAACCCGAGCATGTGCTGCGGCAGGAAGGTGAGGTTGAAGCCGACGAACATCAGCCAGAAGTGCCATTTGCCGAGCCGCTCGTCGAGCATACGACCGAACATCTTCGGCCACCAGTAGTAGAGGCCGCCGAAGAAGCCGAACGCCGAGCCGCCGAACAGGACGTAGTGGAAGTGCGCGACGACGTAGTACGAGTCGTTCAGCTGCCAGTCGACCGGGAACGCCGCGAGGAAGATCCCCGACAGGCCGCCCAT
>DASTZY010000192.1:0-1665 GCA_035764085.1 Gaiellaceae bacterium | reverse complement strand
CAGATAGGGACCGAACTGTCTCACGACGTTCTGAACCCAGCTCGCGTACCACTTTAAATGGCGAACAGCCATACCCTTGGGACCGGCTACAGCCCCAGGATGTGATGAGCCGACATCGAGGTGCCAAACACTGCCGTCGATATGAACTCTTGGGCAGTATCAGCCTGTTATCCCCGGAGTACCTTTTATCCGTTGAGCGATGGCCCTTCCATACAGAACCACCGGATCACTAAGACCTACTTTCGTACCTGCTTGATCCGTCGATCTCGCAGTCAAGCGCGCTTATGCCTTTACACACACTGCACGATGTCCGACCGTGCTGAGCGCACCTTCGTGCTCCTCCGTTACGCTTTGGGAGGAGACCGCCCCAGTCAAACTACCCACCATACACGGTCCCCGACCCGGATTACGGGCCTAGGTTAGAACGTCAAGCACTTCAGGGTGGTATTTCAAGGATGGCTCCACCGAAACTAGCGTCTCGGTTTCATAGCCTCCCACCTATCCTACACAGAAGAACTCAACGTTCAGTGTAAAGCTATAGTAAAGGTTCACGGGGTCTTTCCGTCTTGCCGCGGGAACGCTGCATCTTCACAGCGATTTCAATTTCACTGAGTCTTGGGTGGAGACAGCGCCGCTGTCGTTACGCCATTCGTGCAGGTCGGAACTTACCCGACAAGGAATTTCGCTACCTTAGGACCGTTATAGTTACGGCCGCCGTTTACTGGGGCTTCGATCAAGAGCTTCGCCTTGCGGCTGACCCCATCAATTAACCTTCCAGCACCGGGCAGGCGTCACACCCTATACGTCCACTTTCGTGTTTGCAGAGTGCTGTGTTTTTGGTAAACAGTCGCAGCGGCCTGGTCACTGCGACCCCAGATCGCTCAGCTGCGCATGCAGCCACGATCCGGGGTGCACCTTCTCCCGAAGTTACGGTGCTATGTTGCCTAGTTCCTTCACCCAAGTTCTCTCAAGCGCCTTGGGATTCTCACCCTGCCTACCTGTGTCGGATTACGGTACGGTCCTCGTGATCTGATGCTTAGAAGCTTTTCCTGGAAGCGTGGGCTCGGTGACTTCGTCCAAAAAAGGACTCGTCTCGGTGCTCGGCATAAAGAATCGCGGATTTTCCTACGACTCATGCCTACCGCCTTTCCCCGGGACTACCAACGCCCGGTACACCTACCCTTCTCCGTCACTCCATCGCAATCACGAGCGGTTCTGGAATATTAACCAGATTTCCATCGACTACGCGTTTCCGCCTCGCCTTAGGAACCGACTCACCCTGCGCCGATGAACGTTGCGCGAGGAAACCTTGGGCTTTCGGCGTGGAGGCTTTTCACCTCCATTATCGTTACTTATGTCAGCATTCGCGCTTGTGATACCTCCAGCATGCCTTTCGACACACCTTCGCAGGCTTACACAACGCTCCTCTACCGCGCATACATTCCGAAGAACATACGCACCCCGAGCTTCGGTTTACCGCTTAGCCCCGTTAAATCTTCCGCGCAGACCGACTCGACCAGTGAGCTATTACGCTTTCTTTAAAGGGTGGCTGCTTCTAAGCCAACCTCCTGGCTGTCTATGCCTTTCCACATCGTTTTCCACTTAGCACTAACTTTGGGACCTTAGCTGCGGGTCTGGGTTGTTTCCCTTTTCACGACGGACGTT
>DASTZY010000191.1:0-3627 GCA_035764085.1 Gaiellaceae bacterium | reverse complement strand
TCGACGATCGTGCCGCCGGGTCTGAGCTTCCCGTCGCGTTCCGCCTCCTCGATCATCGCGAGGCCGATGCGGTCCTTGACCGATCCGCCGGGGTTGAGGTACTCGAGCTTGGCGAGGATTCGGGCGTGGCCCGGCGGGGTGAGCCTGTCGAGCCGGACGATCGGCGTGCCCCCGACGAGGTCGAGGACGGTCGGATACTCGCGCGGCATCGCCGGAAGCCTAGTGTCCAGCGAAACCCTGGAGGAAGCCATGAAGATCACCGTGATCGGCAGAGGAAAGGTCGGCGGCGGGCTGGCGCGCAGGTGGCGCGAGGCCGGGCACGAGGTGCAGGAGCTTGGCCGCGACGGCGGGGATGCGTCGGACGCCGACGTCCTGCTCGTTGCGGTGCCCGCTGCCGAGATCGCGAATGCGCTCGGGCAGGTGACCGGGATCGAGGGCAAGCTCACGATCGACGCGACGAACGCGGTCCGGGACCGCAACGAGGCGTTCGAGTCTCTCGCGCACGAGGTCAAGTCGGTCGTCGGCGGCCCGACCGCGAAGTCGTTCAACCTCAACTTCGCAGTCATCTACGACGAGATCGAGGCGCAGCGCGTCCGTCCGTCGAACCTCTACTGCGCCGAGGACGAGGCGCGCGAGGTGACCGAGCAGCTGATCCGCGACGTGGGCTACGACCCGGTCTATGCGGGCGGACTCGAGCAGGCGCGCATGCTGGAGGACCACCTCGGGCTGCTCTTCGCCGTCAACCAGGCCGGGCTCGGGCCGTTCTTCGTGCGCTACGCCCCACCGGGCGAGCTCTAGCTCGCCTCGCCTAGGCGGAGATAGCCGGAGAGCTCTGAGCCTCCTCCACGCTCGGGATCTCGTTCTTGACGAGGACGAGCGCCGCCACGACCCCGGCCGCCGAGATGCCTGCGATCACCCAGAAGGCGAGCGCGTAGCCGCTGGTCAGCGCGTCGGGCGTCGAGTGACCCGTCTGCAGCAGATGCGTCGTGTGCGACACCGCGACGCTCGAAGCGATCGCCACGCCGATGGCGCCGCCGACCTGCTGCGCGGTGTTCAGCAGCCCCGACGCGAGCCCGGCCTCGCGCGGCCCCACGCCCGCGAGCGCGGCGATCGACACGGGGATGAAGGCGAAGGCGAGCCCGAAGCCGAAGAGCAGATAGCCGCCGAGCAGGTCGTCCACGTACTTCCCGTCCACCGGGATCTGGGCGTACCACACCAGGGCAATGGTGTTGAGCGCGAGGCCGGTGGCCATCACCGGCTTCGGCCCGAGCTTCGTGGAGAGCCACTGCGAGAGCCCGGCCACGATCACCGTGGTCCCCGCGGTTGCGAGGAACGTGATCCCGGTCTTGAGCGGCGAGTAGCCGAGGACGTTCTGCACGTACAGGGTGAGCAGGAAGAAGTCGGCGAAGATCGAGGCGCCGAGCAGCGCGCCGACGACGTTCGCGCCGGCGAGCGTGCGGATGCGGAAGATCGAGAGCGGCATCAGCGGGTTCGGCACGCGCGTCTCCCAGAAGACGAAGAAGGCGATGAGCGCCGCCGCCGCGATCAGCAGCACGATCGTCGTCGTGTCGCTCCAGCCGTCGACCGGCGCCTTCGAGATCGCGTAGACGAGCAGCGCGAGGCCGCCGGTGACCGACGAGGCGCCGATCACGTCGAAGTTGCGCCCGACGTCCGGCGCGCGGCTCTCCCGCACGATCCGCGGCGCGAGCGCGAGGACGAGTGCTCCGACCGGGACGTTGACGAAGAAGATCCACTCCCAGCCGAGGTACTTGACGAGGATGCCGCCGAAGAGGACGCCGGCGGCGGCGCCGCTGCCGCCCATGGCGCCCCAGATGCCGAGCGCCTTGTTCCGCTCCGACCCCTCCTGGAAGGTGGTCGTGATGATCGAGAGCGTCGCCGGCGAGACGATCGCCGCGCCGAGGCCCTGCACCGCGCGGGCGGCGACGAGCACGCCCGTCGATCCGGCGAGCCCGCAGACGAGGGACGCGGCGGAGAAGACGGCGACGCCGACGAGGAACATCCGCTTGCGGCCGAGGATGTCCCCCGCCCGGCCGCCGAGGAGCAGGAAGCCGCCGAACGTGATCGCGTAGGCGGTGATCACCCACTGCAGGCCGGTCTCGGAAAAATGAAGGCTGCGGCCGATCGACGGCAGCGCGACGTTGACGATCGAGACGTCGAGCACCGTCATGAAGAAGGCGACGCAGACGAGTGCGAGCGCCTGCCAGCGGCGCGGATCCGGTGCAGCAGCGTTCATCGAGACTCCTCCCCTGTAGCTACGGCCATCGTAGGGAGACGAACGGCCGACGCCCAAATCGACATCACCTAATGGCGGAAGTGGCGGCGGCCGGTGAAGGCCATCGCGGCGCCGGCTGCGGCCACCGCGGCGATCACGTCCTCGTCGCGCCGCGAGCCTCCCGGCTGCACGATCGCGGTCGTGCCCGCGTCGAGCGCGATCTGCGGGCCGTCGGGGAAGGGGAAGAAGGCGTCGGAGGCGAGGGAAGAGCCGGTCGGGTCGTGCCCGAACTCGGCCGCCTTCTCGACCGCGATCCGAACCGCGTCGACACGGCTCATCTGGCCGGCGCCGATCCCGATCGTCTGCAGGTTTTTGGCGAGCACGATCGCGTTCGAGGCGACGTGCTTGCAGACGCGCCAGGCGAAGACGAGGTCGCCCCACTGGGCCTCCGTCGGCCCTCCGGTCACGAGCTGCCAGCCGTCGCGGTCCTCGATCTCGTTGTCGGGATCCTGGACGAGCATCCCGCCGACGACGCGCTTGTAGTGGCGCTCGCCGGGCTCGCGGGCGCGCCGCTCGCCGTCGAGCAGGATCCGGACGTTCTTCTTGCGCCGCAGCACGTCGAGCGCGTCCTCCGTGTAGCCGGGCGAGAAGAGCACCTCGACGAACTGCTCCGCGAGCTTCTCCGCGAGCGGCGGCTCGACCTCGCGATTGAGGACGACGACGCCGCCGTAGGCCGAGGTCGGGTCGGAGGCGAGCGCCTTGTCGTACGCCTCCTCCACCGTGGGACCGACTGCGATGCCGCACGGGTTCGCGTGCTTGACGATCACGCACGCCGGCACCGCGAACTCGCGCGCGAGCGAGCGGGCCGCGGAGAAGTCGTTGAGGTTGTTGAACGAGAGCTCCTTCCCGTGCAGCTGCTCGACGCGCGAG
The DNA here is from genome assembly GCA_035764085.1 of Gaiellaceae bacterium. Lineage (GTDB taxonomy): Bacteria > Actinomycetota > Thermoleophilia > Gaiellales > Gaiellaceae > Palsa-739. Next base: position 464 of record DASTZY010000191.1, on the reverse strand, counting down.
AGGAGGTGCCGCCGGACGCCGCGCTCGGCGTAGTACGCGGCGCGCTGGTGCGGGTTCTCGCCGTACGCGAGATCGAGCACCTTGTCGAGCGAGATCACGAGCGAGTCGGGGAACTCCTCGCGCGCGTTGAACCACGTCGCGATCGCGGCCTCGTAGGCGGCGGTGTGGGCGAACGCCTCGGCCGCCAGTCGCCGGCGGGTCTCGAGCGACAGCCCGCCGTCGTTGTGCAGCTCCTCGAGCACGCCGTGGTACTGCTCCGGCCGGCAGACCGGCGCGCAATGGGCGAAGTTCTTCGCCGCACCGCGCAGCATCGACGGCCCGCCGATGTCGATCGTCTCGACCGCCTCCTCCTCGGTGGCTCCCTTCCGGCCCACGACCTCCTCGAACGGGTAGAGGTTTACGCAGACGAGGTCGAACGGCTCGATCCCGTGCGCCTGGAGGGTGGCGACGTCCTCTTCCCTGTC
>DASTZY010000190.1:0-3077 GCA_035764085.1 Gaiellaceae bacterium | reverse complement strand
GCATTCCGCTGCCGCGTCTCGTGCACCAGCCGTGCGTTCTCGAGCGCGACGCTCAGGCTCCCGGCGAGCGTCTCGAGCAACTGCTGGTCGGACTTGCCGAACGCGTGCTCGCGGTCGACGTTCTGCAGCGAGAGCACGCCGCACGGCCGGCCCCCGGCCATGAGCGGGACGCCGAGCCACGACTTCGCCTGCTCGCCGACCCAGAACGCCGGGTTCCCGTACGTCTCGACCGCCTCCAGCATGTTCTCGCCGATCAGGAGCGGCTCACGCGTCTCCATCACGTGCTTGCGGAAGCCGATCAGCTCCATCGGCTCGTCCGGAAAGCGTTCGCCGCGCTCGATCGTGTACGGGAAGTGGATGAGCTGCGAGGCCGCGTCGTAGATCCCGATGTCGACGACCTGGGCGTCGAAGATCTCCCGGATCCGCTCGCCGACGGCGTCGTAGATCGCCTGCTGCTCGAGCTCGCCCGCGATCGCCTCCTGGACGCTGTTGATCAGCGCGAGCTCCGCGTTCCGCTGCCGCGTCTCGTGCACGAGGCGCGCGTTCTCGAGCGCCACGCCGAGGCTGCCAGCAAGCGTCGTCAGGAGTCGCTGCTCGGGCTCCCCGAACGCATCCTCGCGGTCCATGTTCTGGAGCGAGATCACCCCGGTGCCCCGGCCACCGACGATCAGGGGCACGAACAGACCGCACTTGGTCGGATCGCCCTGGAGCACGCGCGGGTTGCCGTAGCGCTCGAAGACGCCGGGATCGGACTCCCTGATCACCAGCGGCTCGCGTGTCTCGATCACGTGCTTGCGGAAGCCGATCAGAGGGATCTTGAGTTCGCCGAGGTGCTCCCCTCGTTCGATCACGTACGGAAAGTCGAGCAGTCCCGTCGCCTCGTCGAGGATCGCGATGTCGACGACCTGGGCGTCGAAGATCTCCCGGATCTTCTCGCCCACCGCGTCGTAGATCGCCTGCATGTCGAGCTCACCCGCCAGCGCGGACTGCACGCTGTTGATCAGCGCCAGCTCGGCGTTCCGCTGCCGCGTCTCGTGCACGAGCCGCGCGTTCTCGAGCGCCACGCTGAGACTGCCGGCGAGCGTCTCGAGCAACTGCTGGTCGGACTCGCCGAACGCGTGCTCGCGATCCACGTTCTGGAGCGAGATCAGACCGGTCGCCTTGCCGCCGGCGACGAGGGGGACGAACAGGGCTGTCTTGGGCATCTCGCCTGCCACGACCCTGTCGCCATACCGCTCGTGCGCACCTTCGACGTCTACGGTCAGCAGCAGCGGCTCGCGCGTCTCCAAGACGTGCTTGCCGAGGCCGCGCGGCGCCTGCGGCTCCACTTCGAGCCGCTCGCCACGGTCGATCATGTACGGGAAGTGCATCAACCCCGTCGCCTGGTCGAGCGCCACGATCGAGACGACCTGAGCATCGAAGATCTCCCGGATCTGGTGGCCAACTGCGTCGTAGATCGTCTGCGGATCGAGCTCGCCCGCGATCGCCTCCTGCACGCTGTTGATCAGCGCCAGCTCGGCATTCCGCTGCCGCGTCTCGTGCACGAGCCGGGCATTCTCGAGCGCAACGCTCACGGTTCTCGCCAGCGTGTCGAGGAGCTGCACGTCCGAGTCCGTGAAGGCGTGCTCGCGATCGATGTTCTGCAGATCGATCACGCCGCTCGTCTTGCCGCTGCCGGCGAGCGGGACGAACAGCACCGACTTCGGCATCTCGCCGACGATCACACGGTTGCCGTATCGCTCGGCCTCGGCCTCCACGTCCTGGTTGATGAGCAGCGGCTTGCCCGTCTCGAGGACGTGCTTCCGGAAGCCGAACGGTGCCATCGCCGGGAGCTCGTTGCGGGTGCCCAGCTCCTCCGCGTACCGGAACTGAAGCATTCCGCTGACCTCGTCGTAGATCGCGATGGCCGTGGCCTGGGCGTCGAAGACATCCCGGATCCTGTCGCCGAGCACGTCGTAGATCGCCTGCATGTCGAGCTCGCCGGCGAGCGCCTCCTGCACGCCGTTGATCAAGGCGAGCTCGGCGTTCCGCTGCCGCGTCTCGTGCACCAGGCGCGCGTTCTCCAGCGCCACGCTCAGGCTGCTCGCGAGCGTCTCGAGGAGGCGCTGGTCGGCCTCGTCGAACGCATGCTCGCGATCGTGGTTCAGGAGTGAGATGACGCCGTTCGCCCGTCGGCCGGTGAGCAACGGGACGTACAGGATCGACTTCGGCATCTCGTCGCCCAGCAACGCACTGCCATAGCGATCGGCTGCTGCGGCAACGTCCTTCGCGATCAGCACCGGTTCACGCGTCTCGATGACGTGGGCCATGAACCCGCTTTCCGGGGGCCGCGACCCCACCTCGAGCCGCTGGCCGCGTTCGCTGAAGTACGGGAAGCTGAGGAGCCCGCTCGTCTCGTCGAGGATCGAGATGATGACCCCCTGCGTGTCGAAGATCTCCCGGACCTTGTCTCCGACGACGTCGTAGATCGCCTGCATCTCGAGCTCGCCGGCGAGCGCCGACTGGACGCTGTTGATCAGTGCGAGCTCGGCGTTGCGCTGTCGCGTCTCCTCGATCGCCCGAGCCCGCGAGAGCGCCGCGCCGACGTGCTGGCCGACGAACGCGAGGAGATCCCTGTCCTCGTCGGTGTACCGGTGCTCGAGCGTGTACGACTGCACGACGAGCGCGCCCACCGTCCGCCCTTCCTGCTTGAGGGGAACGCCGAGCCAGTCCTCGGACAGGTCGCCGAGGAGCTCGATCTCGCCGCGCTCGACGAGCTCCGTGATCCGCTCGCCGGAGAGGTGCTGGGGCTCCCCGGTGCGGAGGACGTAGCCGGTCAGGCTGCGCGACCGCTCGAACGGCAGCCACTCGTTCGGATCCGGCATGGTGGCGTCGAGCCTCGCGTCGGCGAAGTAGGGCCAGTTCGTCCGCCCGCGCTCCTCGTCGAAGAGCGCGATGAAGAGGTTCTCGGCATACATCAGCTCGCCGACGATCTCGTGGATCGCGCGGTAGAACTCCTGCATGTCCCGTGCCGCGCTCGCCAGCTCGGCGATGCGGTAGAGAGCGCCCTGAATCTTCTCCGCGTCTTCGCCCCCCAC
>DASTZY010000189.1:0-1269 GCA_035764085.1 Gaiellaceae bacterium | reverse complement strand
CTGGTTCCAGGTCTCGATCCAGGTCCTGATGTCGTTTTCCAGGGCTTGAACCGAGGTGTGTACACCGCGGCGGATCAGCTTGTCCGTCAGGTGCCCGAACCAGCGCTCGACCTGGTTGACCCAGGACGAACCTGTTGGCGTGAAGTGGACGTGGAATCGGGGGTGCTTGGCGAGCCAGGCCTGGATCTCAGGGGTCTTGTGCGTGCCGTAGTTGTCGCACACCAGGTGCACGTCGAGGTCGGCCGGCACGTTCTTGTTTATCTTGACCAGGAACTTCTTGAACTCGATGGCGCGGTGGCGTCGGTGCAGGGAGCTGATCACGGTGCCGTCGTCGATGTTGAACGCGGCGAACAGGCAGGTGATGCCGTGCCGCAGGTAGTCGTGGGTGCGCCTCTCGGGCATGCCCGGCATCATCGGCAGCACCGGCTGGGACCGGTCGAGGGCCTGGATCTGGGATTTCTCGTCGACACACAGCACCACCGCCTTCTCCGGCGGGTTGTGGTACAGCCCGACCACGTCCACGACCTTGTCCACGAACTGCGGGTCGTTCGAGAGCTTGAACCCGTCCTGGATATGCGGCTTGAGGTCGAAGCGGCGCCAGATCCGCCCGATCGTGGAGGGCGATAGGCCGCTTCGCGCGGCCATCGAGGCCCGCGACCAGTGCGTGGCGTCGGCCGGGGTGGATTCGAGGGTGGCGACGATGACCTCCTCGACCTTATCGAGCAAGATCGAGGGCGGGCGCCCGGGACGTGGCTCGTCGAGCAGACCATCGAGCCGCTTATCCACGAATCGGGCGCGCCACCGGGTCACCGTTGCCGCGGTGATTCCCAGCTCCCGTGCGGCCTGCTTGTTCGGCACACCGTCCGCGCAGCGCAGCACGATCTTCGAGCGCAGGGCGAGGTCCTGCGCGGTCTTTGCGCGCCGGGCCCACCGCGTCAGCTGCGCCCGCTCGGCCTCGGTCAGGATCAGTTCGGCCTTCGGCCGGCCCGGCCGGGCCTCGTCCGCCAGACCAGCGAGCCGGTCCTCGGCGAACCGCCGCCGCCACTTGGCCACCGTCATCGTCGTGACCTCGGCCTCGGCCGCCACCCGCGCATTCGACGCCCCGTCAGCGCAGGCCAGCACGATCCCGGCCCGTACCGCCAGCTTCTCGGGCACCGCCCCACGCGACCAGCGCTCCAGTTCGTCGCGCTCGGCATCGGACAGAACGATCTCTGCGGGGCGCGGTCCTGGCGGCATACCAATAAGATACCAACTTAGAGCGCAAATCTC
>DASTZY010000188.1:0-13796 GCA_035764085.1 Gaiellaceae bacterium | reverse complement strand
GATCAGGTCGATGGCCTTGTCGGGCAGGTGGCGGTCCTGGATGTAGCGGTCTGCGAGCGTGGCCGCCGCTTCGAGCGCCTCGTCGGTGATCTTGCACCGGTGGTGCGCCTCGTAGCGGTCACGGAGCCCGCGCAGGATCTGCACCGTGTCGTCGGTCGACGGCTCCTCGACGCGGATCTGCTGGAAGCGCCGCTCGAGTGCGCTGTCGCGCTCCAGGTACTTGCGATACTCGTCGAGTGTCGTCGCCCCGATCGTCTGCAGCTCACCGCGTGCGAGCGCGGGCTTGAGGATCGACGCAGCGTCGATCGCACCCTCGGCGGCGCCCGCACCGACGAGATTGTGGAGCTCGTCGATGAACAGGATGATGTCGCCGCGCTGCGTGATCTCCTTCATCACCTTCTTCAGGCGCTCCTCGAACTCACCGCGGTACTTCGACCCGGCGACGAGCGCCGCGAGATCGAGGCTGTAGATCTGCTTGCCCTTCAGGATGTCGGGCACCTGGTTCGACGAGATGCGCTGCGCGAGGCCTTCGACGACGGCGGTCTTGCCGACGCCGGGCTCGCCGATCAGCACCGGGTTGTTCTTCGTGCGGCGCGAGAGGATCTGCATGATCCGCTCGATCTCGTTCTGCCGGCCGACGACCGGGTCGAGCTTGCCCTCGCTCGCGAGCTTCGTGAAGTTGCGCCCGAACTGGTCGAGCAGCTTCGAGCTCTTTCCCTTCTCGCCGGAGCCCTGCTGCGCACCGCCCTGGCGGCGCCCGGGGCCGGAGAGCATGCGGATGATCTCGTTGCGGATCTTCTCGGCGTCGGCGTCGAAGTCGAGCAGGATGCGCGCCGCGACGCCCTCGTTCTCGCGGACGAGGCCGAGCAGGATGTGCTCGGTGCCGATGTAGTTGTGGCCGAGCGACAGCGCTTCGCGCAGCGCGAGCTCCAGCACCTTCTTCGCGCGCGGCGTGAACGGGATCTGGCCGGTCGTGACCTCGTCGCCCTGGCCGACGATCCGCGCGACCTGAGCCCGCACTTCCTCCACCGTGATGTCGAGAGACTCGAGTACCCGCGCCGCGAGGCCCTCTTCCTCGCGGAGCAGCCCGAGCAGGATGTGCTCGGTGCCGATGTAGTTGTGCTTGAGCGCCCGCGCCTCGTCCTGAGCGAGGACGACGACCTGGCGAGCCCGTTCGGTGAAGCGTTCGAACAAGTCCCTCGACCCTCCTTTCCTGTAGAACCGCCGTCAGCCGGTCGAAGGTGCGCCCATCGTAGCCGAGCACTCTGTCGCTACAGAGGGCCCGTCTGGGGTCATTACGAACCCCGAACGCCTTCTCCTACTCGCGGCTGCGCAGTGTCGGGAAGAGGATGACGTCCCGGATCGTGTCCTTGCCGAGGAGAACCATCGCCAGTCGGTCGACGCCGACGCCGCAGCCGCCGTTCGGCGCCATGCCGTACGACATCGCCTCGACGTAGTCGGGGTCGCCCGGCTCGGCCTCGACGGAGCCCGCCTCCCGCTCCGATTCCTGCAGGGCGAAGCGCCGCTCCTGCTCCTCGGCATCGTTCAGCTCGCTGAAGGCGTTTGCGATCTCCATCCCGCTCACGACCGCCTCGAACCGCTCGACGAGCGTCTCGTCCGCGTCGGTCGTGCGGGCGAACGGGGACAGCTCGATCGGCCAGTCGTAGACGATCGTCGGCTGGATCAGCTCCGGCTCGACGAAGTGGGAGTAGGCGTGATCGGCGAGCTGCGCCCAGCTGCGGTCGCTCGAGACGTCCACCCCCGCCTCCGTCAGCTTCGCGCGCAGCTCGGCCTCGTCGCGGGTCCAGACTCCGTGGGCGTCGAGCGCTTCGACGAACCGCACCTCCTGCCACTGCGAGACGTCGACGTCGTGCCCGCGGAACGTCGACTTCGTGCCGCCGATCGTCGCCTCGGCGGCGTGGCGCACGAGCGCCTTCAGCCGGGCGGCAGTGTCCTTGTAGTCCGCATACGCTTCGTACCACTCGACTTGGGTGAACTCCGGCGAGTGCTTGTACGAGTAGCTCTCGTTGCGGAAGTCCTTGGCGAGCTCGTAGACCTTCTCGAGCCCGCCGACGATGAGGCGCTTGAGGTACAGCTCGTCGGCGATGCGGAGGTAGAGGTCGCTGTCGAGCAGCTCGGAATGCGTCACGAACGGCTCGGCGAAGCCGCCCCCGTACCGCGGCTGCAGGATCGGCGTCTCGACCTCGAGGAAGCCCTCGCCGTCGAGGTAGGCGCGGATCGCGGAGACCATCCGAGCGCGCTTGGTCGCCTCGTCGCGCGACTCCTCGCTCATCAGGAGGTCGAGGTAGCGCTTCCGGTAGCGGAGCTCGACGTCCTCGATCCCGTGGAAGGTGTCGGGCAGCGGCGCGCGGATGGGCGCCAGCGTCTCGACCTCGTCCACCTTGAGCGAAGGTTCGCCGCGCCGCGATTGAGCGGGCGAGCCGACCACGCCGACGATGTCGCCCAGGTGACACTCGAAGGGCTCGCAGATGAGCTGGATCCGGCCGGAGCGGTCGACGAGGTCGAGGAAGACGAGCTTCCCCATGTCCCGGCGGGCCATGACGCGCCCGGCCAGGCGGCGCTTCGTGGCGTCGTCGGTCGCGCCGGCCTCGAGCCGCTCGGCCTCGGCCCGGACGGCCGCTATCTCGTCGCGGTCGGGAAACCGCTTGGGAAAGCTCATCGCCGCGCGAGTCTACGCGGCCTTCACTTCCATGATCTTGAACTTCTTGGTTCCACGCGGCGTCGGCGCCTCGACCACGTCGCCCTTCTTGTGGCCCATGATCGCCTTGCCGACCGGAGACTCGTTCGAGAGCTTCAGCTCGGCCGGATCGGCCTCCGCCGAGCCGACGATGTGGTACTCGACCGACTTGTTCGAGCCCATGTCCTTGAGCCTGACCTTCGTCCCGACCGAGACCTCGCCGGAGCGGATCTCCTTCTTCGTGACGACGCGCGCGTTCTTGAGCCTCTCCTCGAGCGTCGCGATCCGGGCCTCGAGATGGGCCTGGTCGTTCTTGGCCGAGTCGTACTCCGCGTTCTCGGCGATGTCGCCGAACTCGCGCGCGATGCGGATGCGCTCCGCGACTTCGCGGCGGCGCACCGTCGACAGCTCCTCGATCTCCGCCTGGAGCTTCTTGTAGCCCTCCGCCGTAAGGATGACTTCCTTCACCACTGTCCTCCTGGACCCCGCAACATGAAACGGCCGGCGGCAAACCGGCCGTCGGCGGTCGCGGATGGTACCCCCGCGATTAGCCCCCGTCAACACACCGCCGATACCATCGCCCGATGCCGGTAAACCTCCAGCAGCCATGGGCGATCGGCGGCGTCGACGTGCCGACGCGGATCGTGCTCGCGCCGATGGCCGGCGTCAGCATCCAGGCGTTCAGGCGGCAGGGACGGCGTTTCGGCGCAGGCCTCGTCTGCTCGGAGATGGTCTCCGCCGCGGGGATCGAGCACCGGAACGAGCGCACGTTCGGCTACCTCCGCGTCGCGGCCGACGAGCATCCGCTCGCGATCCAGATCTTCGGCGCGGAGCCGCGGGCGATGGCCGATGCGGCGCGGATGGTCGAGGGCGCCGGCGCGGACATCGTCGACATGAACTTCGGCTGCCCTGTGCGGAAGGTGACGAAGACAGGCGCGGGCGCGCACCTGATGGAGGACGCGGCGCTCGCCTGCCGGGTGGTCGAGGCGGTGGCGGCTGCCGTCGACGTGCCGGTGACGGTGAAGATGCGGCGCGGCGTCGCGAACGGGTCGCGCGCGTGCCTGGAGCTCGGGCCGCAGCTGGTGGAGGCGGGTGCGGCGGCGCTGACGCTCCATCCGCGTTCCGCGCAGCAGATGTACACAGGCGAGGCCGACCATGCGCTCACCGCGGAGCTCGTCGAGCTCATCGACGTCCCGGTGATCGCGTCCGGGGACATCACCTCCCGTGACCAGGCGCTCGCCGTGCTCGAGCAGACCGGCGCGGCAGCCGTGATGGTCGCGCGCGGCGCGCAGGGGAACCCGTGGGCGCTTAGGGAGATCGCGGAGGGCGAGACGTTTCGCCCGTCGCGCGAGGAGGTCGCGGCGGAGCTCGTCGTCTTCGTCCGCGAGGCAGTGCGCGAGCTCGGCGAGCAGCGCGCCGTCGGCTTTCTGAAGAAGTTCTACGGCTGGTATCTCGGCCACGGGCGCTTCCCGAAGCCGTTCAAGCAGGAGCTCGTGCAGCTCGGGACCACCGAGGAAGTCGTGACGCGGCTCTTCGCAGCCGCGCCCGGGGCCGCGCCGCTCGTCGAACGGTTGGAGGCGGAGCTGCCCGCCGCCGAGGACGAGGTGCTGCTCGACCGGCTGCCGATCTCGGTCTACGGCGGCGGTTGACCGCCCGGATGCACGCGGACGAGGTCGACACCGACCCGTCCCTCGTGCAGCGCCTCGTCGCCGGTCGCTTCCCGGAGTGGGCGGAGCTGCCGATCGAGCCGGTCTTCCCGCTCGGCACCGACAACGCGAACTACCGGCTCGGCGGCGACAAGCTCGTCCGGCTGCCTCGCCGGGCCGACAAGGTCGAGGGACTCGAGCGCGAGCTCGAGTGGCTGCCAAGGCTCGCGCCGGCGATGCCGCTTGCCGTGCCGCAGCCTCTCGGGCGCGGCGAGCCGGCGGAGGGATTCCCGTTCCCGTGGGGCGTGTTCGCCTGGGTCGATGGGAGCAACGTCTCGATAGAGCAGGTCGAGCCGAAGGAAGCCGCCGAAGCGCTCGCGGAGCTCGTCCTCGCGATCCGCGGCCTGGACGCGGCCGGGGCGCCGCCCGGCCTGCGCCGCGGGACGCTGCGCGAGCTCGACGACTGGGTGCGCTCCGGCGCGGCGAAGCTCGTCGGCCTCTACGACACGGAAGGACTGCTCGCGGCGTGGGACGAGGCGCTCGAGGTCCCTCCGTGGGACGGCCCGCCGACCTGGTGCCATTGCGACCTCGACCTTCGCAACGTCGTCTTCCGCGACGGACGGCCGAGCGGAGCGCTCGACTGGGGCTGGGCCGGGATCGGCGACCCGGCGAGCGACGCCGCCGTGGCCTGGAAGGTGCTTCCGGCGGAGGCACGCGAGACGTTCTGGGAGGCGCTCGGCGCCGACGAGACGGAGATGGCTCGCGCCCGCGGCTGGACTCTCATGCAGTGCGCCGGAGCGCTCTCGTACTACACGCCCGAGAACAACCCCGCGCTGTTCCACGAAGCCGAGCGCTGGCTCAGCGAGGTTCTCGGTTCCGCTCCCAGACGATCCGCAGGCCTTCGAGCGTGAGGAACGGCTCCACGTGGCCGATCGTCCGGGAATGCGGCGCGATCAGGTCGACGAGCCCGCCCGTCCCGATCACCGGCGCATCCACTCCCAGCTCGCCCCGGATGGCGCCGACGATGCCGTCGACCTGGCCCGCGAAGCCGTAGACGAGCCCAGACTGAAGCGCCCCCGCGGTCGTCTTGCCGATCACCTGCGGCGGCTCGGCGTAGTCGACCTTGACGAGCCGGGCAGCACGCGCGAAGAGCGCGTCCATCGAGACCTCGATCCCGGGAGCGAGGACGCCGCCGACGTAGGCGCCGCCGGCCGAGACGACGTCGAAGTTGGTGGACGTGCCGAAGTCGGCCACGATCGCCGGCGCGCCGTAGCGTTCCTTCGCCGCGACCGCGTTGACGATGCGGTCCGGCCCGACGTCCCGCGGCGCGTCGTACTCGATCGAGATCCCGGTGCGCACGCCCGGGCCGACGACGAGCACCTCCGCCTTCACCCACCGCCAGGCGACGTGCTCGTACTCCGGCACGAGCCTCGGCACGGTCGAGGAGAGGCAGATACCGTCGATCGCGTCGAGCTCGACGAAGTCTGCGAGCAGCGCCCCGAGCTCGTCCCCCGTGCGCTGAGCCTCGGTGGCGATCCGCCAGCGCTCGCCGAGCTCGGGCCCGTCGTAGAGCCCGAAGACGGTCTGCGTGTTGCCGACGTCGACCGCGAGCAGCATCGCGGCGCGAGCCTAGCGGCCGGCCCTAGATCTCGTCGTCGCCGCGGAGCGGCTCGCCGATGCGCTCGGCGAGCGTCTCGGCGGTCAGAGTCGGCTCGTCGCCCTCGCCGCGCAGCTCCTCGACTGTGACGTCGCCCGAGGTGAAGACCTTGGCCCGCGGGATGATCCGCGTGGGCCGGTTCTTGTCCCAGACCCAGACGTCTTCCAGCTCGAGCTGGAAGAACGGGAGCCCGCCCGCCGCGCTCGGCGCCGCCTGCTGCACCTCGAGCCGGTTGCAGAGGTACGTCGCGTCCTGCGTGAGCACACAGAAGCGGAACAGCGCGAAGACGGCCTGGTACTCCTTCTTCAGCGCGAGCTCGAGTTCGGCCTCGTACTCGTCGAGATCGTCGAGGTGCGACATGCCGGGTCAGTGTACCCCGCTGAGCAGGGATTCCACGTCTCCGCGCCCGGGTACGACGAGGCCCGGAGCGAGCTCGGCGAGCGGCTCGAGGACGAAGCGGCGCTCGTGCAGGTGCGGGTGCGGCACGGTCAGCCCGGGCTCGTCCGTCGCGTCGTCGCCGTAGAGGAGAAGGTCGAGGTCGAGGGTGCGTGGAGCGTGCTCTCCGGGGACGCGGACGCGTCCGAAGCGACGCTCGACCTCGAGGAGGCGGCCGAGGAGCTCGCGCGCTCCGAGCGTGGTCTCGAGCGCGACGACGCCGTTGAGGAAGAGCGGCTGCTCGCCGACGCCGACGGGCTCCGTGTCGCGCAGCGTCGAGACGGCGACGACCTCGATGCCGTCCTCGGCCGCGAGAGCGTCGACGGCCGCGCGCAGCGTGCGCTCCCGGTCGCCCAGGTTGGCGCCCAGCCCGACGTAGGCGCGCGTCACGGCCGCTTGACCGTGACGCCGACCGTTCCCTCCAGGCCGGCCGGCCGCACTTCCGGCTTGCGGACGCGGACGCTCAGGCGGTCGGGCGAGAAGCGGCGCTCGAGCTCGTCGGCGACGGCGGAGGCGAGCGCCTCGAGCAGCGCGTACTGCTCCGCGTCGGAGGCCTCCTGTACGACGCGCGCAACCTCGACGTAGTCGACCGCCTCCTCGAGCCGGTCGCTCGCACCACGCTCCCCCACGTCGAGCTCGACGTCGAAGAGGAAGTCCTGCCCCTGGGCGCGCTCGTCGTCATGCACGCCGTGCCGTCCGAACACGCGGAGGGCGCGTACCTCGACCGTGATCACGCGACGGCCGCGGCGACGGTCAGCGCGTCGACGTGCGGCTTGACGTCGTGGACGCGGAGGATCGTGGCGCCGCGCTCGAAGGCCGTGACCGCAGCGGCGACGCTCGCGCCGAGCAGGTCTTCTGCTCCCGTGAGCTTCCGCAGGGAGCTCTTCCGCGAGAAGCCGACCAGCACCGGCCGGCCGAGCGCGAGCAGCAGGTCGAGGCGCCGCACGAGCTCGAAGTTCTGCTCGACGGTCTTGCCGAAGCCGATGCCGGGGTCGAGGCAGATCCGCTCCTTGGCGATGCCCTGCGCGACGGCGAACGCGAGCCGCTTCTCGAGGAAGGACGCGACCTCCGCCGCGACGTCGTCGTAGCGCGGCTCCCGCTGCATCGTGCGCGGCTCGCCCTGCATGTGCATGAGGCAGAGATACGCGCCCGAGCCTGCGACGACGCCGGCGAGCTCGGGGTCGCCGCGCAGGGCCGTGACGTCGTTGACCAGGATCGCGCCGCGCTCGAGCGCGGACCGGGCGACGGCAGCCTTGGAGGTGTCGATCGAGAGGGGGATCTCGCCGCCGAGCCGGTCGAGGACGGGCACGACGCGGCGCAGCTCCTCCTCCGCCGGGACGCCATCGGAGCCGGGGCGCGTCGACTCGCCGCCGATGTCGACGACCGCGGCTCCATCCTCCACCATGCGCCGGGCCGCCGCGGCCGCCGTGTCGGGGTCGAGGTGGACTCCGCCATCGGAGAACGAGTCGGGCGTGACGTTGACGACGCCCATGACGGACGGCCGCGGAAAGCGCTCCTCGATCGGGATCACGCCAGAAACTAAAGCAGCCGTCTCACGCTGCCGAAATACCCGCTGCGATGATCGACGACCGGCTTCTCGACCACTGGACGCGGGAGCGCGCCGCCCGGGACCGCCTGCGGAGCACCCTGCCGGCGTCGTGGCGAAACGATCCGCGGCCGAACATGGACGTGGTGCGCGAGCTCTACATCGAGGCGATGCTCCGGCTGAAGCAGGAGCCTCTGCGCTCGGTCGCGATCGGCGACGACGACCGCTAGGCCGTACGTGAGTCTTGCGGCGTGGTGAACTGAAAAAATCGCTTCTTCATGCCTCGGTTCCGCACCATCGTGATCGCCGCAGTTGTCGTCGTTGGGACGGATGTGACCTGGGATGGGACGTCGCTTCATATCTCATTCGGATGGCCAGGACGAAAGCCCATCGCCTCTTTCGTGTTTCCGTAGGACGATCTCCGGCTGGCATCAAGTCGCCCGGGCCGGTGTTCAGGAATGTGACCCCTGAGCCGCGCATGTGAATTGCGCGGGCGTTGGTCATCCGTTGCTGGCCGAGCGTACGGTTGTGCCTGGGATGATTGTGCGTGACTCGTCTCTGAGGGCTGCTCCCGCGGTCGCTGTATGCGCTGCTGTTCTGCTCGTCGCGGGTTGCGGCGGCAGCGGCAAAGGCGGGGCGAAGGTGCTCGGCGGCAGCAACAACACGTCCGTGTGTCAGTACACGAAGCGCTTCGGCAGCGGTCGCGTCTACGTGGAGATTGCCGTCAGCCCGGTGTCTTTGAAGTCGAGGGCGTGCAACACGTTCAACCGCAGCTTCCGTGGCCGGAGCTTCGGCGAGAATGCGCCGAGCCTGCCGGCCGGGATCGGCCGCCCGCAGTGCGATTTCAACAAGATCGGGTCGTCGTACAGGATCGAGCTCGGCGTGTTCGCGTCCCCCCATACGGGAGCCGGACGCGCGTTGTGCCGCTCGTTCCACCCCGGCCATGGCTTCAGGCGCGTCTCTCTCAGGGGTTAGCAACCGCGGGTCTTGACCCTCGCCTGGGCCGGTTTTCCGGAATGTCACTTGGCGGGGGCCAGATCGGAAGCGCCCGCGGTTCCGGAAGCGGTCGGACCAGCGCCGCCGCGTCTACCCGGGGTCCCACCTCCGAGCAGAAGTCGAGCAGCCTCTGTGCGCGTCTCGACTCCGAGCTTCTCGTAAATGTGGTTGAGGTGCTTGCGGACGGTGCCTTCGGCGATCCACAACTTCTGCGCGATTTCGGTGTTTGACCGGCCTGTCGTGACTTGGTCAAGCACGTCGCGCTCGCGTGCGGTGAGGCTCCTGAGCGCGAAACGCTCTCGGTAGCGGCGGCGCCGAGCGGCCAGATGCGGGCGAAGCAATTCGAGAAGCGAACGCTCGCGCCGCGCGAAACCTCTCCGGTCGCGGTCGAAAAAGAAGAAGCGGGTCTGGCCAGCCGGCGCTGGGAGGTACACGCGGAGACTGTCCTCGACCGCGAGCGGAGCGCACACCGTGTCGTACAACTCGAGTCGGTGAAAGCGAGCGCGCGTGACGAGGTCCGAGATCGCTACCGGCTGGATCGCGTCGCTGTAGTAGGCGGCATGGATCGGGTCCTGAAGCCCGTACCGGCTGAGTGGCTCGTGGAGCCAATCAGGCTTGGCTCTGGTCCCAAGCTGGTAAGCACTGGAACTGCTCTGAAGCGGGTACTCGCAGTAGACCGCGCAGTCGACTCTGAGGAGCCGCTTCAGCGCCTCGAGCGTCTCGAGCGGGAACGGGTCGTCGTCGGCCTCGCTCGACATCGAGTAGATGACGTCGAGTGCTTCGCGGAGGTCGGCGGTGCGAAGCCGTGTCACGCACGGAAGATACGCCGATCCGCGTATTGCTCCAAGACGCGTCGACCGCCAGCATGAGAGCTCTCGGGGTCGCGTCTTCGCCTCGGCGGTTCAACGGATCGAGCGAGAACAGTGATGTTGCGGCGAGAGGAGGCAACAACGTGGGACGTACCGGGAAGGCGCTCAAAGGGTCGCTGCTCGTTGCGGTGATCATGATGGCCAGCTCATGCGGTGGATCAGTCACGCGATCCTCCTCTACCTCGCAGGGAGTTACCTCTGCGTCACCGTCCTCGAGCTCAGCACCAGACATACAAGTCCTGACAGACGAATTGAATGGTGGGCGATATCGATTCGGGCCCTTCGGAGACAGGCCATCGGTGACGATCGTGGCGACCGGGCCGGACCAGTGGCACGGCTATCCCGACTGGGCCATGGACGGGCCCGAACCCGTCCGCGCGGACGCGCCGAGAGGGATCGGGGTCGCGCTCCTCACTGCGGACGGCGTGTACAGCGACCCGTGCCACTGGGACTGGAATGACACCGGGCACCCGGATATCGGCGATGTGAAGGTCGGCCCGAGCGTTGACGACCTGGTGGGCGCCCTCCGCGCGAACACGTACTACACGTCAACAGCCGCGAAGCCGGTGACGATCGACGGCTTCTCCGGCCAGGAGCTGGAACTCCAGATGCCGGGCGGTTCGTACGCCCATTGCGACAAGGACGACCCCAACGATCCCGGCGGCCATGTGTTCCCGTTCTCGGGGGGACCGGGCCTCTACACGCAGGGGCCGGCCAACCGCTGGCATCTGTACATCCTCGATGTCAACGGCACCCGCCTCATCGCGGTGATCCTCTCGTACGCGAAGACGCCTCAGAACGACGTCGATCTCGCACAGAACATCATCCGGACGATGCGTATCGAGCAAGGGAGCGCGTGAGAGTCTTCCGGTTTCGCTCCTAGTGCGAGCCCGACCATCTGGCCGAACGAGGTGAGGAGGGAGCACTAATGAAGCTTCGGTCGAGGGCACCCAGTCCGGCGTTGGCGATCTCGCTGATCGCGCTGTTCGTCGCGCTCGGCGGCGGCGCCTATGCAGGCGGCCTGATCTCAGGCAGACAGATCGTCGACCACTCGATAGCGGCGAAGAAGCTGACCGCCGCCGCAGTCAACGCGTTGCAAGGCGCGCGAGCAATCTCGCTCCACAAAGATGAAATCCCAGCCGATGGTCTCCGCCATGCCCTGGCCGTCACCCACGGGATCCTCGTGTACTACAGGTGCGAAAGCCCACGGATCCACTTCTACCTGGAGCCAATGATTTTTGGGGATGACCTGTTCGTCAGCGGCAGCTACGCCGAAGATGGGGTGCTGACTTCGGTACAGGGACAACGGGGCCTAGAACTCGGACCCGGTGCGCATCGCACGCTGAATGTCGATGTGATCGCATGGACCAGACAAGGGCCGCACACGGTCTCACACATCGACCTGGGCGGTTCCAACTCTGGGGACCACTGTTATATCCGGGGGCTGATAACGCCAGGCACCTAAGGGCTTACAGGCCCGGGTCAGTCGCCATATTCCGCCACGAGGACTGAGGCCGGAAACTCGCGTGGGCCAGTGTTCCGGAATGACCCCTGAGTGGATGCGTCCGTGTAGACGGCTTACGATCGCTGGGTGGTGAGCGGCCTTCCCACGGGGACTGTCACCTTCCTCTTCAGCGACATTGAAGGATCGACTGAGCTGTCGCGCCAGCATGGCGCGGCCTGGGGGGACTTGAGGGCAGAACACCGTCGCGTTCTCAGCGAGGCGTTTGCGGAGCATGGTGGGGCGGTCGTGGAGACCGAGGGTGATGCCTTTTTCGTCGTGTTCGACCGCGCCACGGATGCCGTAGAGGCGGCAGTGGCGGCTCAACTCGCGTTGGAAGCCGCGACGGCCATCCGGGTCAGGATCGGGATACATACGACGGAGCCGCATCTGCATTCCGATGGCTACGTCGGCGTCGGTGTGAGCAGATCGGCGCGAATCTGCGCGGCCGCACACGGCGGACAGATCGTGCTGTCCCATGCCACCGCCGGGATCGTGGAAGACCAGAACCTGTCTGGCGTCAGCCTGTGTGACCTGGGCGAGCACAGCTTGAAGGACATCCCGCAGCCACAGCGGTTGTTCCAGGTGGAGGCACAAGGACTCCGATCCGATTTCCCGCCGCTTGGGGCTCCGTCAGTCGCCGGGTCGATAGGGACATTGCTCATGACCGACCTTGAGGGATGGGGACAGATCATGCGTGACCTCGGAGACGACGCGGCGAGTGCCGCAGCCACCACCTACCACCGCATCGTGGAGGAACAAGTACGTGCCCATAACGGAAGGGTTATCGAGCGGGGCGCAGACGCGACTCTGTCGCTGTTCTCAAGGGCAGAGGAGGCCGTCAACACGGCGGCCCTCATACGGACGGCCCTGGAAGAAGGGGACTGGTTCGATCCCCCCGGTAGCAAGCCGCCGCTCTGCGCGGCGATACACACCGGACGAATCGTCCGACCAGCGGAGGGCCACCTCGGATCGCCCGCACTGCGCGTCTTACGACTCTGCAAGACCGCCGAGCCAGGGCAGATCCTCGTCTCGCACGCCACACACGCGATGCTCGAAGGCCAGGTTCTCGACCGACTGTCGCTGCACGACCTCGGCGAGCGTGTTCTGCCAGGCATTCATGAGCCGACTCACGTCTACGAGTTGCGTAGCGAGGTGCCCGGCAACGAATGAGCGACTAGCAGCAGCTTCGAAGCCGCTCGCGTGGGGCAGCGTCCTCTCGCCTGACGCCGCTCGGGTGGCTTTGCGGCGCTAGCTCTTCGCGGGATCCGGGCCCTGCATGGCCGAACCCGGGAGCGGGAACGGGCGCGGGCGCGGGCGCTCGCGCTTGGGCTCCGGCTCGGCCTCCGGCAGCTCCGGCTGCGCCGGCGACTCGTCCGGGAAGACACTCGCCTCGTCCTCGCCCGCGAGCAGCCGCTCGTACTGGTCCCTGTCGATCGTCTCGCGCTCGATCAGGATGTTCGAGATCCGGTGCAGCTCCTCCATGTGCTCGCGCAGCACCGACAGTGCAAGCTCGTGCGCTTCCTCGATCACGCGGCGGATCTCGTCGTCGATCTCGCGGGCGATCTCCTCGGAGTAGTCGGCCTCGGCGCCGTAGTCGCGGCCGAGGAACGGCTGGTCGTGACCGCGCCCGAGCACGCGCGGGCCGAGCTTCTCGCTCATGCCGAAGCGCATGATCATCTGCTTCGCCATCTGCGTGATCTTCTCGAGGTCGTTCGCCGCGCCGGTCGTGACCTCGTGGAAGACGATCTCCTCCGCGGCGCGGCCGCCCAGCGTCATCGCCATCTGGTGCATCAGCGCGCTGCGCGTGGTCAGGTACTTGTCCTCCGTCGGCAGGGAGATCGTGAGGCCGAGCGCCTGGCCGCGGGAGACGATCGTGATCTTGTGCACCGGGTCGGTGTGCTCGAGGTAGTGGCCGACGAGGGCATGCCCCATCTCGTGGTAGGCCGTGATCTTGCGCTCGTGCTCCGAGAGGAGACGGGCCTTCTTCTCCGGGCCGGCCACGACGCGCATGATCCCCTCCTCCAGCTCCTCCTGCTCGATGATCTTCTTGCCGCGGCGCGCCGCGAGCAGCGCCGCCTCGTTGACGAGGTTCGCCAGGTCGGCGCCGGTGAAGCCCGGGGTGCCGGAGGCGAGCGTGTCGAGGTCGATCTCGGGCGCCAGCGGCTTGCCCTTCGTGTGCACCTCGAGGATCTTGCGCCGGCCGACCCGATCGGGCCGGTCGACGACGATCTGCCGGTCGAAGCGGCCCGGGCGCAGGAGCGCCGGATCGAGGATGTCGGGCCGGTTGGTGGCGGCGATGAGGATGATGTTGTCCTTCATCTCGAAGCCGTCCATCTCGACGAGCAGCTGGTTCAGCGTCTGCTCGCGCTCGTCGTGGCCGCCGCCGAGGCCGGCGCCGCGATGGCGGCCGACCGCGTCGATCTCGTCCATGAAGACGATGCACGG
>DASTZY010000187.1:0-21235 GCA_035764085.1 Gaiellaceae bacterium | reverse complement strand
TGTGGACGGCGGCGCCGCGACGCCCGGCGAGATCGTCCTCCTCTTCGCCGCCGGGACGGATGCGGAGTGGTACGAGGACGAGCTGCGGCGCGCGGGGCTGCCCACGTACCGCGCCACCGGCAAGGGCTACTTCGGCCAGCAGCAGGTGGTCGACCTGCTCATGTACCTCCGGCTGCTGCAGAACCGGTACGACGACACCGCGCTCCTGTCGGTGCTCGCGTCGCCGTTCGTCGGTGTCTCGAACGACGCGCTCGCCCTCCTGCGCCGCGTCGCCTCGCGGCGGCCGCTCTTCACCGGCCTCGAGCACTCCCTGCCGCCGGGTCTCGCCGAGCGCGACGAGCGCCTCATGCGCGCCTTCCGCCAGCGCTACGACCGGCTCGTGGAGGCGATGCCGCGCCTCTCCCTCGAGCGACTCTGCGAGCAGATCGTCGCCGAGCACGACTACGACCTCGCCGTCCTCGCGCAGTGGGACGGGCGCCGGCGCTACGCCAACATGCGGAAGCTCGCGCGGCTCGCGCGCTCCTACGAGGAGCTGCGCGGCCCGGACGTCGAGGGATTCGTCCGCTTCGTCGCCGAGCAGGAAGCGGTCGGCGCGCGCGAGCTGGAGGCCGTCGCCGAGGAGGAGGGCGCCGACGCCGTCCGCCTGCTCACGATCCACGCGGCGAAGGGCCTCGAGTTCAAGGTCGTGATCGTCGCCGACGCCGGGCGCGATCGCGTCCCGCCGTCGCCCGACGAGATCCTCGCGCTGCCCGACGGCCGCTTCGGCTTCCGCGTGGCCGATCCCGTGACCGCGAAGCGGCGCGGCGCCTTCGACTACGAGGCGGTGAAGGACGCGCGCCAGGAGGCGGAGCGGGCCGAGCGCCTGCGCCTCTACTACGTGGCGATGACGCGGGCCAAGGAGCGCCTCATCGTCTCGGGCTCCGTCGACTTCGGCTCCGAGCGCGAGACGCCGACCCCGATCGCGTGGGTGCTCGACCGGCTCGATGCCGACGAGGATCTCGCGGAGGCCGGCGACGCGCCGCTCGAGCTCGTACGGGGCGACGCGCGGCTGCTCGTGCGCCTCGACCGCTACCGCGGGGGTGAGGCCTCGAGCGAGCCCCAGCCGGACGTCGGCGGCTTGGCCGCCGACGTTTCCAGCCCGGCACAGCTGGCGCTCTTCACCGCGCTCGAGGAGGTGGCCGCGCCGCCGCCGGCGCCGGAGCTGCCGCCGCTCGTCGCGCTGCCGGAGCCGCCGCTCTACCGCGTGGGCAAGCTCTCCTTCACGGCCCTGTCGCTGTTCGAGCAGTGCGCGTACAAGTACTTCGCCCGCTACGGGCTCGGCATGCGCGAGCGTCCCGTCGAGGGGGAGGGCCCCCGCGAGATGTCCGGCACCGAGATCGGCAGCGCCGTCCACAAGCTGCTCGAGGAGATCGACCTCGCCGCGCCCGTGGTGCCGGAGCTCGAGGACGAGCTGATCCGCAGCCTCGTGGCCGCGTACTGCGAGTCTGATCTCGCCCGGCGCATCGCGGCGCTGCCCGGCGTCGAGAAGGAGCGCCACTTCACCTTCGAGCACGACGGCGTCCTCGTCCACGGCTATCTCGATGCCTTCTATCTGCGCGACGGCCGAGCGCTGGTCGTGGACTACAAGACGAACCTGCTGGGGGACGCCTCGCCGGAGGAGATCGTGGAGGAGGACTACCGGCTGCAGCGGCTCGTCTACGCGCTCGCCTCCTTCCGGGCCGGTGCGGACGAGGTCGAGGTCGTCTATCACTTCCTCGAGCGGCCGGAGGCGCCGGTGGAGGCGCTCTTCTCCCGCGCCGACGTCCCCGAGCTCGAAGCCGAGCTTTCGGCGGCGATCGCGCGCATCCAGGCCGGCGAGTTCCCGCCGACGCCGAGCGACTTCGCGTGCGCGGGCTGCCCGGCCCTCGATCTCGTCTGTGCGGGGCCGCGCCTGCGCCCACGGCCGGTTCCCGAGGCCGTTGCCTCGTAGCTTCGTGGAGGAGGCCCGCAGGCGCGTGGGGCCGAAGAAGCAGCGGATAGGGCCGATCATCGAGCGGCTCGCGGTCGAGCACGCCGACGCGGCGATCGCACTGCGCTTCCGGAGCCCGCTCGAGCTGCTCGTGTCGGTGATGCTCTCGGCGCAGACGACGGACGTGAACGTCAATCGCGTCACCGAGAAGCTGTTCGAGAAGTACCACCGGCCCGAGGACTACCTCGCGGTGTCGCAGGCGGAGCTCGAGCGCGACATCTTCGCGACCGGCTTCTATCGCCAGAAGGCGAAGGCGGTCCGCGGGACGATGCGGCTGCTGCTCGAGGAGTTCGACGGGCAGGTGCCGCGGCGGCTCGAGGAGCTGACGCGGCTGCCGGGCGTCGCGCGCAAGACTGCGAACGTGGTCGCAGCGGAGCTCGGCCAGCCGCAGGGGATCGTGGTCGACACGCACGTCAGGCGGCTCTCGCAGCGCCTCGGCTTCACGCGCCAGGAGGATCCGGTCAAGATCGAGCGCGACCTCGTCCGGCTCGTGCCGCGCGCCGACTGGGGCCGCTTCCCGCACCTGCTGATCTGGCACGGCCGCCGGGTGTGCGACGCGCGGCGCCCGCGGTGCGAGGATTGCGCCGTGAACGACCTCTGCCCGTCCAGCCGTGTCTGACCGCGCCACCCGCTCCCGCAGCTTCGAGGCCGTGGCCGCCGAGTACGAGCGGCACCGGCCGGACTACCCGGAGGAAGCGGTCCGCTGGGCCGTCGGGTGCCTGGATCTCGAACCCGGCGCGCGCGTGCTCGACGTGGGCGCCGGCACGGGGAAGCTGACGCGCGGGCTCGTCGCCGTCGGACTCGATGTCGTGGCGGTCGAGCCCGGGGCTCCGATGCTCGACCAGCTCCACGCTGCGGTGCCCGAGGCGGAGGCGTTCGAGGGACCGGCGGAGGCGATCCCGCTTCCCGACGCGAACGTCGACGCCGCGTTCGCGGGCCAGGCGTTCCACTGGTTCGATCCCGCCCGCGCGCTCCCCGAGCTGCACCGCGTCCTCAAGCGCGGCGGCGGGCTGACGCTGCTCTGGAACTGGTGGGACGAGCGCGACCCTCTGCAGGACGAGCTCGGCCGCCTGATCGGCTACGCGGGCCACGAGCCGTACCGCGAGGAGGAGCTGCCCGGTGCACCGTGGTTCCGCGAGCTCGGGCGCACGGTCGTCGAGACCACGGAGGAGTCGAGCCCGGACGCGCTGGTCGGCTACCTCTCGACCGCGAGCGCCTTCCTCACCGCAGAGCCGCAGGAACGGGAGGAGACGCTGCGCGCGGTGCACGAGCTCGCCTCTCGCTACGGCGAGTCGTTCCCGCTGCCGCGGCTCACCTATGTCTTCGCGTTCGAGCGGCTCAGTTGACGCGCGGGTCTTCGGGCATACGCGAGACGAGCTCGTAGATCCCGCCCTTGCGGCGCAGGACGTCGCGCCACAGCTCCTCGGGCTCGTCCGTGAACGCGTCGTCGGGGAGCGCGGGCTCGAGGATCCAGTCCTCCTCCGCGACCTCTGCCTCGAGCTGCCCGGCCATCCAGCCTGCGCAGCCGGCGAAGACCCGCCGCCGGGTGGTCGTCGTGGCGATCTCCTCCGGCTCGGCGAGCGACGGGAAGCCGAGCGAGCCGAAGAGCGGCACGGCGGCGTCGTCGGGGTCGAGGAACTCGCCGAGCACGAGCACGGCCTCCGGCTCGACCGGGCCTCCGACCCACACCTGTTCCCCGTCGTCGACCAGGGGCTCGAGCTGCGGCACCGCGCCGGCCACCTCGACCGGCGAAGGCCGGTTGAGGACGAGCCCCGCGGCGCCGTCCTCCGTGTGCTCCGTGACGAGGACGACTGTGCGGCGGAAGTTCGGGTCGAGCAGCGCCGGCGACGCGACGAGGAGGTGCCCGGCAAGGGAGTCCACGTCCCCATTGTGGCCGTAGATGTCTATTCGTCGCTCGATCGGTACGAGACAATCTGCACACGCTCGAGCGTCAGCATCCCTTCGCCGACCATCTCGTCGAGGATCGGCACGACGCGGTCGATCTGCTCCGGCGTGTCGACGATCTCGATCACGACCGGCAGATCCTCCGAGAGACGCAGGATCCGCGACGTGTGCAGGCGGGAGTCGGCGCCGAACCCTTCGATCCCGCGGAGGACGGTCGCGCCGGCGAGCCCCTCCCGGCGCACGCGCTCGACGATCGCCTGGTAGAGCGGCTTCCCGTGCCAGGTGTCCGACTCGCCGATGAACAGCCGCAGCAGCTTGCCCTCGCCCTCGAGCTTCATACCGCCCGTCCCGCCACCACGCCGAGGTAGACGGCGAAGAGCCCGCCGGCCGCGCTGCCGAGGACATTCGCCGCCGCGAGGCCGAGTGCGCCGTCCTCCAGCAGGCGGTACGTCTCGTACGACAGCGTCGAGAAGGTCGTGTACGCACCGAGAAGCCCGATCGTGAGTGCCGAGCGAAGCCAGGGCGCCGTCGTGAGCTGTTCCGTCATGAGCGTCATCAGGAAGCCGAGCACGAACGCGCCGCTCATGTTGACGACGAACGTGCCCCACGGATACGGCGACGGGAGTCGTCGAGACACCACTCCGTCCAGCCCGTAGCGCGCCAGCGCTCCGAACGCTCCCGCAATGCCGATGGCTACGATCGTCCGCATCAAAGCTCCTCTCGATCGTAGGAGCCATCAGCCTCGGCGGCGGTTCGGGCGAGCTCCATCGCCCCGGCGCCCGTTTGCGCCGGCGGAAATCTAGCTGTGGGCGGGGGTGAGGGCGACGAGCAGGCCGCCGTCGTCGTCCAGCGCGGGGAAGAAGTCGCCGATCACGCGCTTGACCGAGCCGCTTCGCGTGCGCAGCTGCAGCTGCTCGTTCAGGCGCCGGACGCCCCACTCGAGCGAGAGCTTGACCGGGTTCTTCTCCTCCTCGAACCCGGCGAGCCCGAAGGCGGTGACCACGTCGTTGCCGAGCACCTCCGCCTCGGTCCAGCCGCTCAGCTCGAAGACGCCGCGCCCGATCGCAAGGATGCGGCCCTCCTGGTCGCAGGTCACGAGGCCGGTCGTCGGCGCCGGGTAGTAGTCGTCCATCAGCTCGAACAGGAAGCCGAAGCCGCAGTGGTGGCAGGCGACCGCCTCGTCGAACATGCCCTCCTTGCGGTCGATGTCGACCGAGCGCTCCTTGCAGTTCGGGCAGATGTAGTTCGGCACGGCGTCAGGTTAGCCCGGTCAGATCCACTTCTTGCGGCGGAACCACCAGAGCTGCAACGCCGTCGTGACGATGATCAGCCCCCAGACGTAGCCGTAGCCGTAGTGCCAGCGCAGCTCGGGCATGTCCCGGAAGTTCTGGCCGTAGAGGCCGACAATGAAGGTCGGGAGCAGCAGGAGCGATGCGATCGCGGTCAGCCGCTTCATCACCTCGTTCTGGTCGTTCGCGATCTTTGCCAGGGCGTAGTCGCGTACGCCGGCGAGCAGATCGCGTGCGAGGTCGAGCCCGTCCGAGGCACGGGCGAACTTGTCGTACGCGGCGTTGAAGGCGACCTCGACATCGTGCGGAAACACCTCGGGCCCGTTCTCCACCTCGACCGTTCCGTCGATCACGCGGCGGACCGCGTCGCGCATCGGGCTGAGCGTCCGACGGAGGTGGAGGAGGTCGTGCCGCAGCGCGGAGATGCGGGCGCGTGTGACGTCGGGTCGCTGGGACTCGACCCTGTCCTCGAGCTCGTCGATCTCGTCGTCGAGCGCGTCGACGAGGTCGAGATAGCGCTCCGCGATCTCGTCGAGGAGCCGGTATGCGAGCAATCCGGCCGAGTCGTCGGGCCTCACGGCCCTCCGCACGACCCCCACGTCGCACGCCGCCTTGCCCTGCGGCGGTGTCTTGCGCACCGTGAGCAGCGTTTCGTGCGTGAGGACGAGGTCGATCTCCTGGTAGTAGACGCTGTCGTCCTCGGGCACCGCGACCGCGACGAGGAAGACGCCGAAGACGTAGTCGCCGTGCCCCTGAAGCGTGGGTCTCGGCTCGTCCTCGTGCTGCGGGGGCGCGAGCAGCCGCGCGATCGCGGTCTCCTCGAGCTCGCGCGGCGCCTTCTCCCGCAGCTCGTCGGCGCTCGGGTCGAGCAGGTCGATCCAGGTTGCGGCCACCCGCGCGGATTCGCCGCGCGCGCCGCTAGACCTGCGTCGGCTCGGCCTCGGCGCGCGGCGCCGTCAGGGCGGTGCCGCCGTGCCCCTCCGCGGCGGCGAGGAACCGCTCGGCGTCGAGTGCCGCCATACAGCCGCTGCCGGCTGCGGTGACCGCCTGGCGGTAGACGTGGTCCTGGACGTCGCCCGCGGCGAACACGCCGGGGACGTTCGTCTCCGTCGTGCCCGGCTTCGTGACGAGATAGCCGTTGGCGTCGTGGTCCAGCTGGTCCACGAACAGCCGCGTGTTCGGGTCGTGGCCGATGGCGACGAACAACGCGCCCGCCTCGACCTCCTCCGTCTCGCCGGTCTCCGGGTTGCGGAGCAGGAGCCCGCTGATCGAGTCCTCGCCGAGCACCTCCTCGACGACGAACGGCGTCTTGAACTCGATCTTCTCGTTGTCGCGCGCCCGCTCGACCATGATCTGCGAAGCCCGGAACTCGTCCCGGCGATGGACGAGCGTGACCTTGTAGCCGAAGCGGGTGAGGAAGAGCGCCTCCTCGAACGCCGAGTCGCCGCCGCCGACGACGAAGATGTGCTTGTCCCGGAAGAAGGCGCCGTCGCAGGTGGCGCAGGCCGATACGCCGCGGCCCTTGAGCCGCTCCTCGGAGTCGAGCCCGAGCCAGCGCGCGCTCGCACCGGTGGCCACGATCACGGCCCGCGCACGGTACTCCTCGCCCTCGACCGAGACCCGGAAGGGTCGCTCCGAGAAGTCGACGCTCGTCACGTCGTCGGTGACGAAATCGGTGCCGAAGCGTTCGGCCTGGCGACGGAACTCGGCCATCATCTCTGGGCCCATGATCCCGTCGGGGTAGCCGGGATAGTTCTCGACATCGCTCGTGATCATCAGCTGGCCGCCCCAGCTGAAGCCCTCGATCACGAGCGGCTTCAGGTTCGCGCGCGCAGCGTAAAGGGCCGCGGTGTAACCCGCAGGCCCTCCGCCGATCACGATCAGATCACGTACGTCGCTCATCGATTCCTCTCTCCAAAGATTCTTGCTGTATTAAACGATTCCGACCGGACTGACGTTCCCGGGAAGGCTCGCGCAGCGCGCATAAAATCCGCCGTGAGGGGGACACGGCCGGAGTGGCGGGATCGATCACGTGGGAGCAGCTGCGCGAGCTTGCTGCCTTCCGTGCGAGTCACGGCTGTGCGGTGAGCCTGTACGTCGGTCTCGATCCCAGCATCGTGCCTACTGCGGGCGATCTCGCCTCGCACACGAGGTCGCTGCTGGCGAGCGCCGAGCGCCAGCTGGACGAGCGGCGCGCGACGCTGTCGCACGACGAGCGGAAGGCGCTGACGCGCGACCTCGAGCGGATCGAGACCTGGTTCGACAGCGAGTTCAGCCGCGAGGGCGTTCGCGGCGTGGCGATCTTCTCCGCCGAGCACGACGACCTCTTCCTGACGCTGCCGCTGCCCTGGCCGGTCGAGGACGAGGCGCGGATCGCAGGCCAGCTGTACCTTGCACCGCTCGTCCGCATCGTCGGGCGCGGCGACGGTGCTTTCGTCGCATACGTCGGCCGCGAGCGCGGGGACGTGTACCGCCTGCGCGGGGGCCAGCTCGCCCCGCTCGTGGACGAGAGCACGGACGTTCCCGGCCGCCACGACCAGGGCGGGTACTCCCAGGCGCGGTACGAGCGGCACATCGAGACGATCGTCGACCGGCATCTCCGCGACGTGGCCGACGCACTCGACCGCTGCGTCCGCGGCCTGCGCGACGTCCGGGTGGTGCTCGCCGGACCGGAGGAGACGCGGGCAGGCTTCGAGGACCTGCTCTCGCCCGAGGTGCGCACGGCGCTCGTCGGCTGGGCGTCGGCGGAGGCTCACGTCGACGCGCCCCGGCTGCTCGAGGCGGCGAGCCCCCTGCTCGACGAGTGGCGCGCGGGCAAGGAGGAGGAGCTGCTCGGCCGCTGGCGCGAGGAAGCCGCGCGGAACGGCCGCGCCGCGACCGGCTGGGAGGAGACCCTGCGGGCCGCGTCCGACGGCCGGGTCGAGCTCCTGCTCGTGCAGGAGGGCGCCGATCGGCCCGCCTACGTCTGCCCGGCGTGCGGCCGCGCGCAGGCGGCGAACGGCAGTTGTCCGCTCGACGGGACGACGCTCGAGCCGGCGGACACCGGCCTCGATCTCGCGGTCCACCAGACGTTGACGCACGGCGGGACGGTCGAGGTGATCGGGGAGGAGCACCGCGACCTCGAGCCGGTCGGCGGTGTCGCCGCGCTGCTCAGGTTCTAGGCGGCGTCCAGCGCGCGCATCACCGGCTCCTCGGGCAGCTCGTCCGGATTGTCCGCTGCCTGATCGAGCCGCGTCTCGAACTTCGCCATCCGCTTCTCCGCCTCGACGTACTTCTTCTGGGCGTTCCCGAGGTGTGTCCCGACCACGTCGAAGTCGTCCTTGAACTTCCCGAAGTCCGTCTGGAGGGCGGCGCAGTAGGCCATCACCTCTTGCGCCCGCTGCTCGATCTGCAGGCCGCGAAGGCCGAGGATGATCATCTGGAGGTAGGCGTGGAAGGTGGTCGCCGAGACCGGGAAGACGCGGCGCTCGTTGGCGTACGTGAGCAGTTGGCCGGTCTTGCCGGAGACGATCTCGTAATAGATCGCCTCGGCCGGGCAGTACATGAACGCAAGGTCGAACGTGTCGTAATCCGGCCGGATGTACTTCGAGGCGACCTCGTCGATCTTCGCCTTCACGTCGCGAGCGAACTCCCTCGCGAAGCGCTGACGATCGGCGTCCGCGTCGGCGTTCGCCATGCGCTCGAAGTTGTCGAAGGTGAACTTCGAGTCGATCGGGAGGAGCCGGCCTCCCGCGCGGACGACGGCGTCGACGCGCTGGCCGCTGGGGAACGTGTACTGCAGCTCGTACGCGTCGGGCGGCAGACAGTCCCGAAGGAGGTTCTCGAGGAGCAGCTCCCCGAAGCTTCCGCGCGCCTTGGGTGGCCGCAGCGCCCGCTCGAGTCGACCGAGGTCCTTCGCCCGCTCGTTCACCTCCGCCATCACCGTGCTCACCGCGCCGAGGCGCTCGTGAATCTCGTTCGCCGTCTTGCCGCTGGAGGCGAGACGGCGGTCGAGCGTCTCGGTGACGTCGGCGAGCCGGCGGTCGACCTCGGCGTTCCGCTCGCCGAGCTGACGTGCGGTCTCCTCGCGCAGCGTCGCGAGCTGGGCTCCGATGACGCGAGGCAGCCAGACGGCGGCCGCGCCGAGCGCGAGCAGGACGAGCGCGATGAGGAGTCCGACGACGATCATTGGGGCGCAGAACCCTAGAGACGCGGTCGGACGGACTCCGCTCGGACCACCAAAACGCCGGCCCCGACGAACCCGTAAGTCCATCGGAACCGGCTCGCAGAGCCTACGCGCGCGCGGGCCTGGAGGTCAAGCAGGAAAAGCGCGCTCTTTGCGCACTTTCGGGCGCGAGGTCGTCGCTAGGCGTTCGCCAACGCGGCGTCGAGCGACTGCTCGGTGATCTGGAGCGTCGGCGAGTAGCCGGGCGGCATGATGTCCTTCAGCTTCCCGCCGGTCGGTCCGATCAGGACGGTCGGCGTCCCGGTGACCTTGGCCGCCTTGGCGAGCTGGTCGACCTTGTCCGCGATCGTCTTCGTCGCGCCGTCGTTCTTCTGCGAGAGGACCTGATGCACCTTGAGGCCGTTCACGCTCGCGGCGATCTGGCCCATCATCGAGTCGGTCAGCCAGCCGCTCTCCTCCGGGCCCTGGTTGTCGTACAGGACCTTCGCGTACTGGAAGCCCTTGTTCTGGAACGAGGCGGCGATCAGGGCGAGCCGGCCGCTGAAGGACTGCGAGCCCTGGCCTCCGAGGAAGGCCCACGGCTGGAGATGGAGCTGAACCTTGCCCGGCCGGATGTACTTCTGGACGATCGTCGGCAGGCTGTTGACCTCGTAGTCCTGGCAGATCGGGCACTGGACGTCGACGAACATCTCCATCTCGACGGGAGCGCTCGGCTTGCCGAGGACGAGACCCTTCTGCGGAATCCCCTTGAAGAGGTTGTTCGCCTCCTGGGCGCCCGGCAAGGCCGTGGAGCTGTTGGCGTTTCCGACCGCCGGCAGATCCGAGACCGGCGCGCCCGAGTTGCCGCCGCTGCTGCCGAGGGTGACTCCCAGCACGATGGCGATCACGGCGATCAGCACGACGCCGCCTGCGATTGCGAGCGCGCGCGGGGACGCCTGGCGCGGACGGACTCCCCCGACGCCCTTCGAGCGCACCGGCGGCGGTGCTGCCACCGCGGCCTCGCGCCTCTGTTGTCTTGCCCTCTTACCGCTCGGCATGCGTCGGAAGGGTAGCCGTCGTTTCGGACTCTCCGGCAGTCCCAAGGACCAAGAATCCGATGAGAAGAAGGAAGCCGGTGAGGGCGAGCGTCGGGATCGTGATGTAGCCGAACTCGTTGATCCACTTGAAGGCGCAGCCGCCGGGCGCGGAGGCCTGGCACTGCGTCGGCTCCTTGATCACCTGGTTCTCGATCAGCAGGTGGTAGATCGAGACGCCGGCGCCCACGATCGGCAGCGGTAGGAGGTAGCGCGCGGCCCGGTTGTCGCCCTGCCAGGCCATTAGGAGCGTGAGGATCGACAGCGGGTACATGCAGATCCGCTGGTACCAGCAGAGCTCGCAGGGCGGGAAGTGCGCGATCTCGGAGAAGAAGAGGCTGCCGCCGGTGGCGATCGCGGCCACCACGAACGCCGCCCACAGCTCGTAGCCCCAGAGCAGCCGGCGGATCGCGTCGAGCGGCGCCCGCAAGCCGAAAAGCGCCAGCAGACCGACGATCAGCAGCAGCGCTATCAGCACCTGCCCGATGACTCCGAGGACGGAGAGGGCGACGATCGTGTCGTGCGTCATCCGGCCCGCAGGGTATCCGGAGGTGCGGCCGGCGGGCGATACGCTGACGCCGCCGGGGTGGCGGAACTGGTCAGACGCGCCCGACTTAAAATCGGGTGGCCCTCGGGCCGTGCGGGTTCGAGTCCCGCCCCCGGCATCGCTCAACCAAGCCAGGCGAGGCCGAACTCGTTCGGCGCACGCAGCTTGTCTTGAGCCTTGGGGCAACGGTTGGGGCAACACGTCTCCAGCGAGGGACCCCGCGCACTGCTTCCGAGAATCGGATCGCACACAGAAGCTCGATTCGCGGCCACCCTCCACGCTTGATGATGCCAACGAACTTCCTGCTCGCGTCCTCCGCGATCATCCCGCTTCTGGCGCTGACTCTCATCATCGAGCTTCGCCATTTCGAGCTGCCTCATCGACTGCCGTGGTTGGCGTTCGTCGGCTTCGTCCTCTACATGATCGTCACCGTCAACGGTGAATGGATCGGTCTTGGGTCGCTCGAGAAGGGACACCTCGCGTCAGGGCTCTTCGGTGGCGGCATCGATGTGGTCTGGACCGCGATGGCCGCTCTAACTCTTGGGATCGGCGGCCCAACTCACCGCTCGGATCTTCGACCCGCGCTTCACGACGCCGTCACGGCAGGCCGACGGACCCTCCGCGTAGCTCGCTGAGGCGGTCGCTCGGAGCCGCAGCGTGAGGCGAGCCGAACGCTTCGCCCTGCTCCTGCGGCACGCCCCGGCGGTCGACGACGCTAGGCGGGGAATGCGGCCGCGCCGCCCTGCCCGCGCGCTCCGTCAGTCCGAGGCCGCACGAGCGCTGAAGCGGGCTCGTACCTGCATCGCGACAGCTCGTATTACATAGCGGGGGCCGGGCGCACCTGGCTCAGCGACTTTCGAATCGACGTAGCCGCCGTCGAGCGTCAACGTCGGATCTTCGCTCGCCCATGCAAGTGGGTGCGACGACTCCCTGGCGGTCGCGCCATCAGGCTGACCTCAGCCGGCAACGAGTAGCTCGGGAGCGAGCTCGGGATTGCTCACAACTGACCACGCGGACGCCGGTCTTGGCCAAATGCCGAGCGCGACGCGTGCCTCGGCCTCGACAGGGGGTAACCCACTCGCCTGCCCCAGTGTTCCGGAATGACGCCTGAGCGGAACGCGCCTCGCTAGAAGCAGCTGGATATGAGGCCCGGTTTGGAGCCATTCACGGGTACGCGCCAGAGGGCGAAGCACCGCCCGGACATGCGGGCTGTTACGAGGAGTTCCTTCGAGTCGGGTGACCAGTCGTTAGCGCTTGGGTATCCGACGAACGGCAGGTGCCGGATCTTCCCGGTCGTGATGTCGACGACGACGAGCTTTCCAATGCTCCAGGACGCGATGAGCTTGCCGTTCGGAGACCAGCCGCCGTTGGCGCTGATGTCTCGGCCCAGTAGTCGGCTCTTGCCGCCGTTCGCTCCTACGATCCAGAGACCCTGCGAGGTCGAGTAGGCGATCTCGTCGCCGATGGGGGACCAGAGCGGGGCGGTTGCGTTTGAGACGAGTTCGTGGGCGCTGCTGCCGTCCGTCGAGGCGCTCCAGATTCCGCCGCGTAGCGTGTACGCGGCCAGCTTGCCGTCCGGCGAAAGGGTCGGCGGGTCGTTGTACGCCTTGGCGTTGCCGATGCTGCCGACGGGCGCCCCCGTGAGCGTCCAGACGTGGGCCGGGCCGGTACAACCGGGACAGTCTGATTTGGTCGAGGTTGCGAAGCGGCTCCCGTTGGCGGCGACCGAGAACGCTGGCGCCTGGATGCCCCTGAATGTATGCGGCTCGGCGCTGATCGGGATGCGGCTGATCGTGTAGTTGTCTCCGTAGAGCATCAGCGCGGGCTTGATCCACACGAGCTGCGTCGGCGAGTCGACGGTGCCGCGCGTCCGTGGGAGAGCATGCGCCGCACTGCCGTCGGCGTTTGCCACGCAGATCGACGTTCGGCCGGGCCACGCGATCTGGCTGCCCGTAGGAGACCAGGTGGCGAACGTCGCGCCCTCGCAGCCGGAGTGACGGCCGACAACGTGCGTCGGCACGACTGCTGCTACAGCCTTCTTCGTCTTCTGGATTGCAGCGATCTTCTTTGCCTTCGCAGCCTTCAGTGGCGCGGTCGCGGGGCTGACGCTGCCGCTGTGGTGCATGCTGCCGCAGCCAGCAACGGCGATCAGGCAAGTAGCTGTTGCGAGTAGGTAAGACGCTCGACGGCGTGGCACGTTCCGACCGTAGCCAGACGTTCTAACGAGCGCCAGACGCTCCAGAGGTGAGACCGCTCGCCTGGGCCAGTGTTCGGGAATGACCCCTGACCAGCGCTGAACAGCTAGCTCGAATCGTCGAGCGGCCATACCTCAAAGCCGATGTTGTGATTCTGCAGGATCAGCTGGGCGCTCTCGTAAAGCTCCTCCGGAGGCTCCTCAACGCAGTGCAGGATCACGATCCGCCGCTTACCCACAGATTCGGGGTATTCGCGATCTAACTGGCCATCAAGGATGAACGCCATGTACGCGTTGAGCTTGTCCCGGAACTGCTCGATCTGCTCCGTGCCAGCGGTCCATGGACGCGTCTCGCTCATCGACAGTCCGAACTGCGTCCCGTCGGGCGAGACCGCAGCCGAATCGACGGTGTCGCTTCGCGTCATGGGCGAGGCGCGTTTGCGTCGGAACACCCTGCGATCCTAAGTAGTCGGACTGCAGATCGCTCGGCTGGGCCAGTGTTCCGGAATGACCCCTGAGCGGTTTGCGCGTGTTTTCTCCTTCTAACGGGACTCAGACAGGCGTGCCGCCTGTGTCCACGTGAACCTCGTCATGGTGTGTGAGGGGGCGATCCCGCCCGAACGAGGGCTAGCTCGAACGAACAGGACGGGCGCCCGCGCCGCCGTCGCGACCGCAGCGCGAACCGGGCCGATTCCCTCGTCACGCCAGCGATCCGAGAGTCCGACGACGAGCACTTGCGCGTCGGCGGCTGCTTCCACGACGCCGGCGTCTCCCGGCGGGATCAGGAGCGGCTCGGTCACGATCCCGACGATCTGCTGGACGAGCAGTGAGGCGCGCGCCAGCAGCCTGCTCGCGTCACGCTTCCCCAGGGCCGGGTCGGCCTCTGTCCCCAGAAGACGCAGACTCGTCCCAACCGACGACGCGAGCCAGGCGGCGAGCTCGATCGCCGACCAGTCGTGCTCGGCTCCCCCGAACGGTGTCACGACCGGTCCGTCGGCGGCGCCCGTTCCGACGGTGAGGAGCCCGACGTCGCAGGGCGTCTGCAAGAGAAGCGTTGCAAGGGGTTCGCTGATAGCACCGCCTTCGGGCAGCCCCGACGGCGCCTCCGCGAGGACGAGGTCGACCGCCTGCTCGGTTGCCAGCAGCGAGGCCTCTGCACCCGCCTCGGCCGTGGTGTAGGCCGCGACCCGGCAAGGAACGCCACGGGCGGCGATCGCCTCCCGCTGCTGTCCGAGCGCCGCGGTCGCTCCAGCGAGCTCGTCCGAGTCTGCGGTGAAGGTGACGAGCATCAGCTCGCGGGCTGACCCGGCGGCGAGAGGCTCTGCGATTGAGAGCAGGTCGGCAAAACGGGTCACGTCATCAGCGAGAACGAGGATCGAGCGCGGCCCATCCGCCGCCATGGGATCGGCCGAGGGTTCCAAATCCTGCCGCAGAATGGCGCGCTCGAGTTCGCGCAGGAACGGCGACGGCTCGATTCCTAGCTCGGTGTCGAACGTCTGCCGTGTCCTGCGGTAGACGTCCAGTGCGTCTGCCTGCCGGCCTGACCCGTAGAGGGCCTTCATCAGCGCGCCGACGAGACCCTCGTGGAGCGGGCATGCCCGGACGATCGCCTCGAGCTCCGGAACGAGCTGGGCGTGGCGGCCGAGCGCGAGGTCGGCGTCGACGCGGCGCTCGAGCGCGGCCAGGCGGGCTGCTTCGAGTCGTTGGATCGTCCCCTGGGCGAGCACGTCATCGGCGAGGTCCGCGAGCGGCTCGCCGCGCCAGAGCGCGATCGCCTCGGCCAGGAGGCGGCTCGAGCGCTCGAGGTCGGCGCCTTCCGCCTCTATGACCAGCCGCTCGAAGCGAACTAGGTCAAGCTGCTCAGGGTCGATCCGGATCAGATAGCCCGGCTCCTGGGTCACGACTTCCGCGCCGTGGCCGAGCGTCTTACGTAGCCGGGAGACGTGGTATTGGAGTGCGTTGGCCGCCGCCGCAGGGGGCTCGTCTCGCCACAGCGCATCCACGAGGCGACCGACCGAGACGGGTCGGTCCGGGGTGAGCAAGAGCAGGGTGAGCAGCGCACGCTGCTTCGGCCCGCCGAGCACGATCGGGCGGCCACCTTCCTCGACCTCGAGCGGTCCCAGAATCCGGAACTCCATCCGCCGCCACTATGACCCGGACGCGGGCCTCAGGGAAGGCTCAGTCGCGCCTCAGCGCGGACTAGGAGAGTCACCAGGCCGGGCGTAGGCTTGCCCGGCAGGAGCATGGACGTCTACCAACCCATCGGCATCGGCAGCGACTTCCTCGGCTACCGGATCGAGGAGCTGATCGGCCGTGGCGGGATGGGGGTGGTGTACCGGGCGTACGACTTGCGCCTGAGGCGGCCTGTTGCCCTGAAGCTCGTTGCGCCGAGCCTGGCGCGGGACGAGCAGTTCCGCGAGCGCTTCGCACGCGAGTCGGAGCTCGTGATGTCGTTGGAGCACCCGAACGTCGTCCCGATTTATGACGCCGGCGACGTCGACGGCCGCGTCTATCTAGCCATGCGGCTGGTGGACGGAACCGACCTCGGCTCGCTGCTGTGCACGGACGGCCCGCGCGAGCCTGCGCGCGCCATCGCGATCTGCACTCAGATCGCCGCCGCTCTCGACGCCGCCCACGCGCGCGGGCTCGTGCATCGAGACGTCAAGCCCTCGAACGTCCTGTTGGACAGCTCGGGACACGTCTACCTGGCCGACTTCGGGCTCACCCGAACCCTCGACGACGAGGTCGCCGAGCTCGGCGAGGACCGCGCGATCGGCACGCCCGCCTATCTCGCCCCCGAGCAACTGGAGGGCCGGCCGGCGGACGGTCGCGCGGACGTCTACGCCCTCGGCTGCGTGTTGTACGAGTGCCTCACCGGCGAGCCGGTCTTCCCGCGCGACTCCCGCCTCGCCGTTGCCTGGGCGCATCTCGAGGAGGAGCCACCGCGGGCGAGTCGGCGGCGGGCAGGGCTGCCGGAGGCGGTCGACCCTGTCATCGGGCGCGCGCTGGCGAAAGAGCCGGAAGAACGTTTCGCGACCTGCGAGGCGCTGGTCGCAGCTGCGCAGGATGCGCTCGGCCTTGGGAGGACCGGGCAGTCCCGCGGACGGCGTACCCTCTTGCTCCTCGCCGGAGCGACCGGCCTCGCAATCGTCGTCGCCGGCGTGGCGATGGCGACGACTCTCGGGCACAGCGCCGGGCCGAAGACCGCCGCACCACTTTTCGCCGGGGCGAACACGTTGGCCCGAATCGATGGAGTGACGGGAAAGGTCGTCAACGTCTTTCGCGTCGGGACCGATCCCGTCGTGGCTGCAGGCGCCGACACCACGGTCTGGGTCTACAGTCGAGGGTCGGGGACCATCTCGCAGGTCGATGGCGCGACGAACCAGATCGTCGGCGACCGGACGCCGGTGGCGCTCCCGGCCGAATGCTGCAGCCTGTTCACGGGGCCGGTGCTCGCGGCAGCGGCCCGCGGGGATGCGTCCGGTGCCTGGTTCGTCGAGGGTGGGTCCGCAAGCCGGAGAGCTCACCTCGTCCACGTCCTGTTCGGGCGGCACAGGCCGCACGAATTCCCGCTTGACCTCACGCCCACGGGCGTCGCCGCATTCGGAAGCGCCGTCTGGGTCGTCGGTCACACCCAGCGCGGCTACCAGGTGCAGCGCATCGACCCGGTCAGCGGTCGCGTGCAGGCGAGAACGCGCTTTCCCGCCTCGGCGCGGGTCGACTCCATCGCGTTCGGCTATGGCCACGTGTGGGTGTTGAGCTCCGCGACCGCGACGCTCTACAAGATCGATCCCCGCATGGGCCCGCCGGTGGGGAAGCTCGTCGTGGCGCACTCGCGCGCCACGCGACCCGAGATCTTGCCCCGCGGCCAGAACATCTTCGTCAGGGTGACCGGTGGCGGGGGGACGACGGTCTCTGTTGAGCCTTCCCCGCTGCACGTCGACGGCGGGGAGCGTGATGGGCCAGCGAGCTGGGAAGAGTACGAGGGGACACTGGGGTGGCTCTGGTGGTATGACTCGGCGTACGGAGTCGTGAGCCGGCAGGAGGGCCCAAGCACGCCGGTCGACCAGATCCCCGTTACGCGTCACGGTCCTGCGGCAATCGCCCTGTTCAAGCACGACGTTCTCTCTCCCGGTGGGCCGTGCCTCACTTCGATGGCCGAGGCGGCGGCGAGCATTTGGGTGACCGTGGCGCCGTTGCACGGCTCCCGCTGCACGCGCTAGACGCCCTCAGCGCCGCCTCAGCCCGTCCTCAGCGCCTGCGTAGGCAACGGAACGAGTCGCGTGACCGGCCGCCGCAAGCGACGCCCGAGCCTCAAGCTCTTGGAAGAAGTGGGCGCCGATGATTAGCTCGCCGCTTTGAATCACGTCGCGAGCCTCCCGCAGCGTGAGCCAGACGCTGTGGCGGCAGGACTCCATGCCGCACTCACAGAAGAACGGCAGCCTCCCGGGACTGTCATGCCGCACGACAGCCTGGACCCTCCGGTTCCACGCTCGAGCTCGCGCCGCCGAACTGCGCCGAACGATCCGCGGGGCGCGAGGCCCGGCACGATTCCCGGACACGCCGTGCTCCTTAGATCAGGATTCGCATCGCGGTCGAGACGGCGCACCGGCTGCGGAGTAGCCGGATCGCGTGGTGAAGATCGACGTCACTGCGTGCGCTCAACACCAGGGCGTCCCCGGCCGGATAGCCGCCTCGCTGAAGCTGTTCGAACCGCCACCGCCGAACGGAGTCGGCCCCGATCACTCGCCGCGCCAAACGCTCGAGTGCCGCATGGTTGGGTTCTTCCCGGTCTGGTTGCGGTTGTAGGAGAACGGCCGCGGATCGACCTTGACGGGACATGTCGGTTGCCTGCATCTCTGTCTGATTCCTCCTCCCGTCGTGGCTGGACGTGTCTTGTAGTGGGAGACGAGATAGGCGATCGCGTAGGAGGCAAAGGCGAGCCACGCGACGACGAAACCCACGGTTCCCAGGTTCAGGAGCCTCAGTTGGGTCGCCCTACGCGATGACGGGCGTTCCACCATCGTCAAAACCTGCTCGCGCCGGCTAACACGGCGGTAACCGCCAACAGAGAGGCAACCGATCTGGAGCGAGCGGACGTATCACTGCCGAGTAGTGCGCGCCGCTTCCATGCCCTAAAAGCCCGGAAATGAGGACTCCCTTCGTGGGCCTCTCCCGCCGAGAGGCGCTCGATCACCGACGCTGCACGGCGACGCTGAGGCGACGCTGAGGCCACGCTGAGTGAGCCGGTAGTCGAACGCCCGCCGCTCGCCTGGGCCAGTGTTCCGGAATGACCCCTGACGCGGAATTTCGCGATTCGCTTGCCCTCAGCAACGCCTCAGTCGAGCCTCAGCGCTTCCGTCGAGACTCCGGCTGAGGATTCCGACGGTGTTCGCGAAAGATCGGAGGCTCGCATGCGTTTCGTATTCGGGAAGAGGTTCGTTGGCCTGATCGCGGCGGCCGTAGTCCTCGTCGCGAATGCGGCTGCGCCCCAGACCCGCGCGGTCGCCAGTCGCGCTCGTGCAACGGCCTATACAGGCACGATCGCGTTCGTCCGCGACGGTCAAGGTGACAGCCTCAATGTCATTCACGCGGACGGCAGCGGCCTGCGGCGCATAACGCCACCGGGGACGGACGTCTCCGAGTACAAATGGTCGCCGAACGGCCGGCTGATCGCGTACATCGATGGACGCGGCTCGCTGTGGCTGGTACGGCCCGACGGCACGGGGCTGAGGCGGCTGCTCTCGAACTCGAAGCTCGCAAGCACGGGCCTGAGTTGGTCTCCGAGCGGAAGGAAGATCGCGATTACCTCGCCGGGGGCCGCCGGCAAGGTCAAGACGACGGACTGTGTCGGACTGACGATCTACCTCGTCTCGATCCATGGCTCACCTCTGAGGAAGCTTCGGGATACGAGTGCGATGTGTGATGACCCGGCCTGGTCACCCCGAGGGGACGAGATTGCCTACGGGAGCCAGGACTACGGACTCTCTGGAAGCATCTGGGTCATTCACCCCGACGGCAGCGGCGATCGGCAAGTCTCGCGCCGTGGCACCGGGCCGCACTGGTCGTCGGATGGAAGACAGCTCGCCTTCAGTGTCGCGATTCCCTCAGGAATCGGCACGACCTGCGTCTTGTGCGCCTTCGCGGTCGTGAACTCCACCGGAAGGAACTTTCACGTAGTCACCAAGCAGGCGTACACGGAATACGGCGAGGTGTGGTCGCCGCACGGGCGGCGAATACTCTACGGCCGCGCCAATTCCGGCGGCATCGGAGTGATCGGCTCCGATGGGCGCAACGGGCGCCAGGTGACGACCGATTCGCCGGCGGAGTCCTTGGCCCCCAAGCTGGCCTGGTCGCCGAACGGCGGTGCGATCGTCTATGCCGCCTCGACCGGTGGCCTCTATGAGGTGGGCGTCAACGGTCGCGGCAAAGTTCAGCTCACAGGGCCACAGGGTGGAGACCTGGATCCGTCCTGGGTTATCAGCGGCGCTAGCGACGCGGCGTCCACACACACAGGCAGAGTCGCAAAGTCGGCCGCGAAGACCGCGATTCCCAAGCAGCTGACCGGGCGGTGGGAGCGAGGCAACGGGCGGCTGATCGTCGTCGGTGCGCGGGGCAAGGTAAACGTCAGTAAGGACACTTTTCAATATATCCATGGCTGGTACCACGCCAAGTTCGCGCGCGTCACGGCGCACCGGCTGAGCATCGGCGGCATACCGTCGTGCTCCGGGACCGGGACATACCGCTGGACGATGAGGACCAGAAGGCTCGGCGGCTCCAGGCTCGTCTTCAAGAAGATCCACGACGCGTGCAAGCTGAGAGTCGGCCTGTTCGACGCCAGCGATTGGGTGAGGAGCCATAGCGGGTGACGAAGCTCTCCCTAGCGGCTATCTCGCTTGCGTTCATCCTTGCCGCTTGCGGTGGCTCATCTCATGCTCGCAGCGGCGCCCACGCGGTGGGCAAGGTCAAGGCCACGGTGCTGCCGCACGGGTACACCACCCGCTTCGCCGGATTCCTTCCGCCAGTAGGAGCCCGTGCCACTCTGCCGGCGCACGGCAAGACGCTCTTCGAAGTCCCAGGCGGGATCCTCTACGCCGACGGTCACATCATCACCGACCGCGGCGTCCAGCGGCTGACGCCGTGGGGGGCGCGGCTTCTATGGTCGAAGATCCGGGCGATCGGCCTGGCGGCGGGCCTGTTCCGCCACCACCTGGAGGCCGCAGTCGCTAGCCACCACCATATAGACCGCTGGTACCAGGTCTGCGACGGTCGACAGCTCATCTCTGCCCACGTGGGCACCAGCGCCCGCGCCCACCCGCGCCATCCGATGCCGCCGGGCCAGGGGCGGGCGCTCGCGCGGATCGACACGCTCTTCGCCACCGCAACGAGCCGGCTGCCGGCGAGAGCCTGGGCGGACCGCATGATCCGCCCCTACGTCCCATCACACTACGACCTCGGGTTCGATCATCCGGGCCCCGACCCAGCCATGCTGCCATCCCCCGCGCGGGAAGAACTGGCCAAGTACAAGCCGCTGCTCCACGATGCCTCCCAAGGGATCACCACCGCCCAGGCACGGACACTGATCACGGCATTCGTCAAGTCCGGCGTGAAAACCGTCCGTGGATGGGGGGAACTGAACTTCCGCCTCCCCACCCCACACCCCCCCGCCTTCGGCGGCAACTACGCCGTCCTCCGGTTCAATCAAGACGTTCCGGGCAGCGACACGTTCCACCACAAATACTGCAAGTACTAGGTACAGCAGTAGCTAGCAGAGCAGCTCAGCAGCTCATCGTGGAATCCGGCGCCGCGCCGGCCCGAATCGGACAACCGGAAGCAACGTCGGGGCTCCGTCTACCCGAGTTGCGCCCGTCCACCTCGGCGATACCCAGGCCAAGAGCGCCAGGACGCTCGGCTGGGCCAGCGTCCTCTCACCTGACCTTTTTCAAAGAGCTGACTGCCAAGTTGTAAGGCGGCCCAGACTTATCTCGTCCTGCGAGGGCTTAGAGCCGGTGCGCGTTCACGATCCGCTGGAGGAACTGTCGCGTCCGCGTCTC
>DASTZY010000186.1:0-1295 GCA_035764085.1 Gaiellaceae bacterium | reverse complement strand
CGAACACGAGGAGATCGTCAAGCAGTACTTCGGGACGATCATCCCCTCGAACGACAACAAGTTCGCCGCCCTTAACACAGCCGTGTGGTCGGGCGGCTCGTTCATCTACGTGCCGCCGGGCGTGCACATCGAGCTGCCGCTGCAGGCCTACTTCCGGATCAACGCCGAGAACATGGGCCAGTTCGAACGCACGATGATCATCGTCGACGAAGACGCGTACGTGCACTACGTGGAGGGCTGCACCGCACCGATCTACTCGAGCGACTCACTCCACTCGGCGGTCGTCGAGATCGTCGTCAAGAAGGGCGGACGCTGCCGCTACACGACGATCCAGAACTGGTCGAACAACGTCTACAACCTCGTCACCAAGCGTGCTGTCGCCTACGAAAGCGCGACGATGGAATGGGTGGACGGGAACCTCGGCTCAAAGCTGACGATGAAGTACCCGGCGATCTGGCTGATGGGCGAGCACGCTCACGGCGAGGTGCTTTCGATCGCCTTCGCCGGGACGAATCAGCACCAAGACGCAGGCGGCAAAGTCGTCCACGTCGCGCCGAACACGACCTCCCTCATCACCTCGAAGTCGATCTCCAAAGACGGCGGCCGCGCCGGGTACCGAGGGCTGCTCCAAGTGGGAAAGGGGGCAACCAACGCCAGGTCGAAGGTCGTCTGCGACGCGCTGATCCTCGACGAGGACTCGCGCTCCGACACGTACCCGTACATCGAGATCGACGAGAGCGAGGTGGACATAGGCCACGAGGCCACCGTCTCCAAGATCGGAGACGAACAGCTCTTCTACCTCATGTCGCGCGGATTGTCCCAGGCCGAAGCCTCGGCGATGATCGTCGCCGGCTTCGTCGAGCCGATCGTCAAGGAGCTTCCTCTCGAGTACGCCGTCGAGATGAACCGCCTGATCCAGATCCAGATGGAGGGCTCGGTCGGCTAGTCAGGCAGGATCGAGCGGCCCGAGACGTGGGATCTCGATCCGCTGCAGCTCTTCCTGGAGCTAACCGCGGGAGCGACGGGGCTCGAACCCGCGACCTCCGGCGCGACAGAACAACCGGCGTGGTCAGCCCGCGCTCACCTACTCGATGACCTGTTGTGCTCGTGAGGCCGCGCACAAGCGGCGACTCGAAAGTGCGATTTGCAGGTACTTGGCGTTCCCGCCTCGGGCCACGAGTGGACCACATAGCATCGCTCTGGTGTCGTGAGCGACAACAGAAATTCGTATTTGCAGGGGATTTTCGGAGCGGGAGCGACGGGACTCGAACCCGCGACCTCCGGCGTGACAGGCC
>DASTZY010000185.1:0-5890 GCA_035764085.1 Gaiellaceae bacterium | reverse complement strand
GAGCGCGATGGAGACACCCGCGACCGCGCCGGCGCCCGCCGCGACCGGCCGCCACGGCCTGCTGACGTTCAACCTGCTGTGGGGCCTGGTCGGGCTCGTCGTCGGCTATGCGATCGGCCTGTGGATCGGCCACCGCATGGGCTCCCGCTTCGACTGGACCGCCGACATCGACTACAACGACATCGCGGTGCTCTTGGGCTACTCCCTCGGGACGCTCGGGTATCTGGCCGGGCTGGGCATCCTCAACCAGCCCGTCGCCCGCCTCCTCGGCCGCTCCGCCCGCGAGGTCGCCGGCCGCACCGGCTGGAGCCGGTACGCGCACGCGAGCACCGACCACAAGGTGATCGGGAACCAGTACCTGATCGGGATCGGCATCTTCTTCTTCATCGGCGGCCTGAACGCGATGCTGATCCGCACCGAGCTGCTGAGCCCGCACAACCAGGTCTTCCCGGCGGGGACGTACCTCACCATCGTCGGGATGCACGGCACGATGATGATGGGGATGATGACGAGCGGGATCCTCGGCCCGTTCGCGAACTACCTCGTCCCGATCATGATCGGTGCCCGGCGGATGGCCTTCCCCCGCATCGAGGCGCTCACGTTCTGGATCCTGATGGCGGCCGGCGCGATCCTCACGACTACGGTCTTCTTCGGCGGCTTCCCGACCGGCTGGACGGGCTATGCGCCGCTCGCGACCCAGGCGAACCCCGGCATGGACAACTACGTCCTCTTCTTCGCGCTCGTCGGGATCTCGATGACCCTGCTCGGCCTGAACATGATCGCCACGGTCCTGACCATGCGCGCGCCGGGCCTCACGTGGACGCGCCTGCCGATCTTCGTCTGGGGCGTCCTCTCGACCGCCGTGCTCATGGTGCTCGCGGCGCCGGTGCTCATCGCGACCCTCGCCATGGTGGCCCTGGACAGGACGGCCCAGACGAGCTTCACCATCCCCTCGGCGGGCGGCAGCAACTACTTGTACGAGAACCTGTTCTGGGTCTTCGGCCACCCGGAGGTGTACATCCTCGCCCTGCCCGGCTTCGCGATCGTCCTGGAGCTGCTCCCCGTGTTCTCGCGGAAGCCGCTCTGGGGCTACCGTCTTGCGGTCGCCGGCCTCCTGGGCGTGTCGCTCCTCTCGTGGTTCGTGTGGCAGCACCACCTGTTCGTGAGCGGCATCAACGGCGACCTGCGCCCCTTCTACATGCTCTCGACCGAGCTCATCTCGATCCCGACCGGATTCACGTTCCTCTGCGGGATGATGACGCTCTGGCGCGGCAACATCCGCTTCACGGTCCCGATGCTGTTCTGCCTCGCCTGGTTCTTCAACTTCCTGATCGGGGGCCTGTCGGGCGTGTTCCTCTCGGACGTGCCGAGCGACGTGACCACGCACGGCAGCTTCTTCTCGATGGCCCACTTCCACTACACGATCATGGGCGGGCTCGTCTTCACCTTCTTCGCCGCGATCTACTACTGGCTGCCGAAGATGACGGGCTGGCAGCTGAACGAGCGCCTGGCGAAGATCCACTTCTGGACGATGTTCATCTTCTTCAACTCGACGTTCGCCCCGCTCTTCGCCGTCGGATTCCTCGGCCAGCCGCGGCGCGTCGTCACGTACCCGGACAACCTGCAGTTCCTCAACGACTGGGTCTCGATCTCGGCCTTCTGCCTCGGGATCTCGATGCTGATCTTCCTCTTCAACCTCGTGTGGTCGGTCGCGTTCGTGAAGAAGCCGGCCGAGCCCAACCCGTGGGCGTCGCGCTCGATCGAGTTCCAGCTCCCCTCCCCGGTCCCCGTCCACAACTTCGAGCGCATCCCCGTCTTCTCCGGCGACCCCTACGGCTACGGCGAGGGCCCGATGCCGGCGGCCATGCCGGCCGGGGCGCCGGCAGGAAGGGACTGACGCATGTCCGAGCCGCTCGCATACGAAGGCACGA
The DNA here is from genome assembly GCA_035764085.1 of Gaiellaceae bacterium. Lineage (GTDB taxonomy): Bacteria > Actinomycetota > Thermoleophilia > Gaiellales > Gaiellaceae > Palsa-739. Next base: position 3,959 of record DASTZY010000185.1, on the reverse strand, counting down.
GCTACGCGATCGTCGAGCAGGAGCCGCCCGAGCTGCTGGGCAGGAACCTCGTCTCGGCGAGCTACCTGCTCGCGGGTGCGACCGCCTTCTTCTTCCTCGCGTTCCTCTTCGCCTACTTCTATCTCCGCTCGCTGAACAACGCGGGCATGTGGAAGCCGAAGGGAATCGACGCCTCGATCGGCTGGGGAACCGCCGTCGTCGCGTGTTACGTGCTGAGCGCGGTCCTCGTGCGGCTCGGGCTGACCGACCATCGCGCGCTGCGCCGCGGCCAGTGGCGCCTGAAGGGGCTCGTGGCGCTGCTGGTGGGAGTCGTCGGTCTCGTGCTCCAGGCGATCGCCTGGACGCACCAGGGATTCGGGCCGGCGGACGGCGGGTTCGCCAGCGTCTACTTCGGCTGGACGGCGTTCCTCTTCCTCTTCGTCTTCGGGACGCTGCTCTGGCTCGAGATGAACCTCGCCACCTCGCTCCGCTACCGCAAGACGGACGGTCCGCCACCCGCCGGCCACGCGTCCGGCGACCCGCATCGCACGGCGCACGACATCAGCGATCCGCTCTCGCTCGTCCGCGCCGAGCTCGTGGGGCTGAGCTTCTACTGGTCGTTCCTGGCCGGGATCGCGGTCCTCACCTGGGTCGTCCTCTACCTCCTCTAGATGAACCCGCTGCCTCTCGTCGTGTGCGGGACGGCGGCGGTGCTGTACGCCCTCGGGCGGCGGGGCCGGACGCGCGTCTGGCGCGAGGTGAGCTTCTACAGCGGCGTCGCGCTCACGTTCGTCGTGCTCGAGCCGCCGTTCGACGACTGGGCGGACAGCTGGCTCTCGGCTCACATGTCGCAGCACATCCTCCTCATGACGGTCGTACCGCCGCTCGTGGTGCTCGGCCGGCCCTGGCCCCGGATGTGGCTGCGGTTTCCGCTGCACACGCGCCGTGGCGTCGGCAGGACCCTTGCGGGCTCACCGTCGTTCCGGCGTAGCGCCGGCTTCCTCAAGCGCCCGTGGGCGGCGCTTGCCGTGCAGTCGGCGATGGTCGCCCTGTGGCACGTGCCGCAGCTGTACGACGCCGCGGCGGCCAACGAGTGGATCCACATCCTCGAGCACGTGTGCTTGGTCGTCCCGGCGCTCGTCTTCTGGGGGGCGCTGCTCGACGCCGCGCCGGTCCGCGCGCGCATCGACCATCTCCATCGCGCGATCTGGTTCACGGCGGCGATGGTCCCGAGCTGGATCCTCGCCGTCGTGCTCGCGTTCGAATCGGCCCCGGTCTACGCCTCGTACCCGTCCATGACGGACCAGCAGCTCGCCGCCGGGATCATGTGGGTGCCGGGATCGCTCGCGTACTTCGTCGCGGCTGTCGCCGCCTTCTACCACTGGCTCGAACCGGGTGCGGCCGACACGCCGCCGGCCCTCGAGCCCCGACCCGAGGAGCTCTCATGGACGTGACTGCCTCATTCCTCGCCGGCTCGATCCTCGGCTGGGCGCTGCCGCTCGCCCTGCTCGTCGCGATCCTGGTCTGGTGGATGGTCGTCCTGCGCCGCCGCACCGGCGACGACGGCTAGAAGCGCCGCGGAGCCTTACCTCGCCCGGAGGTCGGTGACCGAGGGCTTCCCGCGGCGCACCACCTTGAAGACGTCCCACATGCGCGCGGTCTCGTGTCCCGGGACGAGACAGGCGAAGCGGTAGACGCCCGCCGTGCCCGCGCGGAAGGTGAAGCGTGACGTCTGACCGGGATCGAGGCCGCGGAACGGCTGCGGCGTCGCAGCGCCGCGGAACGCCGGCCTCGTCGAGCCGGCCCGGACGACCGCGCACGAGTGCCGGAGCGGCCCACGGTTCTCGCACACGACGTGCACGGTCCAGCCGCGGGGCACCGTCCACATCAGATAGCGCGAGTAGCCGTCGAAGTTGAAGCCGCCGTTGGCGCCGTCGTACGACGCGATCAGGGTGATCTTGACGCTGTGCCGCCGGGCGTCGACCGCGAGGAAGCGGCTCGGCGGCGGCGGCGCCTTCGCCGTGAGGGACAGCGCAACGAGCAGGGCCTCGATCACGCCCTTCAGCATCGCAGAGCGAAGCGAGCATGGCCACCGGCAGCGGCCCTGTTCTTAGCGAACCCTCACCGGTCTCTCACTCTGCTCTTGGGGATTGCGGGCACTCTGGTGCGGACACTCATGCAAGGAGACTCGAGTACATGAACCCTCGTCCCGCCAGCTCGCGCCTGCGGCGCCTCCTCCCCATCGCGGTCGCCGTCGTCGTCGGCGCCGCGGCCGGGGCGGGCGCGTACGCGCTCACGAGCGACAACTCCGGCTCGCCGGCGGCCTCCAGGCTGGTCGTGCCCGCGCAGCCCGCCTCGTCCACCTCGACCGTCGACTCGCTGACCCAGCTCTACAAGCAGGACGCGCAGGGCGTCGTCGACATCACCGTCACCTCGACGACGGGCGGCGGCTCGTCCGGCGGGTTCCCCTTCAGCCAGCCCCAGGGCTCGCAGAAGCAGGAGGCCGAAGGCACCGGCTTCGAGATCGACAGCAGCGGCAACATCATGACCGCCGAGCACGTCGTCGACGGCGCGCAGTCGATCACGGTCCAGTTCCAGGACGGCTCGACCGCCAAGGCGACGCTCGTCGGCAGCGACAAGACGACCGACACGGCCGTGATCCACGTGGACAAGTCCGCGTCGGATCTGCACCCGCTCGCGCTGGGCAACTCGTCGAGCGTCCAGGCCGGTCAGGGCGTCGTCGCAATGGGCAGCCCGTTCGGCCTGCCCGAGACGATGACCGCCGGGATCGTCAGCGCGGTCAACCGCACGATCACTGCCCCGAATCACTTCTCGATCACCGGCGCGATCCAGACCGACGCGGCGATCAACCACGGCAACTCCGGCGGTCCGCTGATCGACACCGCCACCAACACCGTGATCGGGATCAACGACCAGATCGAGAGCGACACGAACGACAACTCCGGCGTCGGCTTCGCCGTGCCGATCGACTCCGCGAGGAAGGTCGCGCAGACGCTCATCGCGGGCGGCAAGGTGCAGCACGCCTACCTCGGCATCCGGATCGAGGACACCCCGAGCGGCGCGAGGGTCACCCAGGTCGTGCCCGGTTCGCCGGCCGACAAGGCCGGGCTCGAGAAGGGCGACGTCATCACCTCGTTCGACGGCCGGCCCGTCAACTCCGCCGACGTCCTCACCGCGGCCGTCTTCAACGCGAAGTCCGGCGACACGGTGCCGGTCGTCGTCCACCGCGACGGGACGACGAAGCACCTCAGCGTCACGCTCGGCGTCCAGCCGGCCTCACCCTCCTCCTAAGTAGGGGACCGCGAAGCGGCGGGCGGCTCGCGGCAGCCGCCCGCCGCGACCCCACGCGTACGATCGAACGTGTGGGGAGCGCGGAAGCAGCCGTGCCGCTGCCCGACCCGCGGGTAGCCCGGTGGACGCTGGTGGCGAGCATTCTCGGCTCGTCGATGGCGTTCATCGACGGGTCGGTGGTCAACGTCGCTCTGCCCTCGATCCAGCACGACCTGGGCGGCGGCCTCGCAACCCAGCAGTGGGTCGTCGACGCCTACCTGCTCACGCTCGGGTCGCTGATCCTCGTCGGCGGCTCGCTCGGTGATCTGTTCGGCCCGCGCCGGCTCTTCCTGATCGGGATCACCACGTTCGGGCTCACCTCCGTCCTGTGCGCGGTCGCGCCCGACGGGACGACGCTCATCGTCGCGCGCGGGCTCCAGGGGATCGCGGGCGCGATCCTCACACCGGCCGGGCTCGCCGTGATCGCCTCGACGGTCTCGGGGGAGGCCCGCGGCGCCGCGATCGGGCAGTGGACCTCGTGGACGGGCGTCGCGTTCGTGATCGGCCCGCTCGTGGGCGGGTGGCTCGTGACCCATGCCTCCTGGCGCTGGGTGTTCGTCATCAACGTGCCGTTTGCGATCGCCACTGCGCTGCTCGTCGCGTACGCCGTGCCGAAGCGCCCGCCGCCC
>DASTZY010000184.1:0-1483 GCA_035764085.1 Gaiellaceae bacterium | reverse complement strand
GGCTCCTCTTACTTGAGGTGGGGGCTGGACAGTCCGCCGCCGATGAGCAGCATGCGTAGTCGATAGTTGTTGCGGTTGCGGAAGCCGCGGGCGACGCGGCGGTGGAGTTCGATGAGCCCGTTGATTGCTTCGGTGCCGCCGTTGTTGGCGCGGCGGGTTTCGAAGTAGGCGAGGAACGCCTCGCGCCACTGCTTGAGGGTCTTGCCGAGACGCTTGATCTCCGGGATCGGGCAGGTCGGAAATGACGCGAGGATTCGCTCGGCGATCTTTCTGCCGTCGCTGAGCTTGTCGGCCTTGTAGGCGGCGCGGAGCTGCTGGGCGCACCGCCAGGCCAGCTCGACCTCGACGTGCCGCTTGTCGGCGGTGAACGCCTTGCGCAGTCGGACTTGCTGCTTGTCGGTGAGCTTCTCCTCGCCGCATCGCAGCACGTTGCGGATCCCGTAGAGCGGGTCGCCGGAGCGGCCACGATGACCGTGGATCTCTTGCTGCACGCGGCGGCGGACCTCATCGACGGCGGCGGTGCCGAGCTTGACGATGTGGAAGGCGTCGAGAACGGCGATGGCGTCTTCGAGTTCGTCGTCGAGGGCGTTCTTGTAGCCGTGGAATGGATCGAGCGTCGCGACCTTGATCGACGCGCGGAAGTTCTCGTTGCGGGTCCTGAGCCACTCGGCATAGACCGCGCCCGACCTGCCAGGGACGAGATCAAGCAATCGGGCACGCGTTCTTCCCTCGCTGTCACGGGAAAGATCGACCATCCCGGTCAGCTCCTTCGGCCCGCGACCGCCGGCCTCGACCGGCTTCGTCGACACGTGGTGCCAGACGTGCTCATCGACACCGAGGGCGGTGACGCCGGCGAAGCGGGCTTCGTCGTCGGCCATCGTCTGCAGCAGCGGCTTCACGGCCAGCCACAGGGTTCGCCAGGTCGTACCGAGCTGCCGGGCCAGTCCCGCGATCGACGCGTGCTCACGACGAAGCTGTCCGATGGCCCACCAGCAGGCCCGGGTCGTCAGCAGCGCTCGGGGTCGGGCGATGCTGTCGTCCTGCTCGGTGAACGCCCCGGCCGGACAGTCCGCTTGTTCGCAGCGCCAGATCCGCTTGCGCCACCACAGCTCGACCGGACGCCCGAAGCACGGGGAATCAATCAGCCGCACCAGGCGGCGGCCGTGACTACCCGCGAGCACCCCGCACGTCCGGCAGCCCTCGACCCGGGCCGGCGACTCGACGTCGACCCGAAGCCGAACCCCCTGCTCGGTCGTGACCTCCTCCACGGCCACAACATGCAGCCCCTTGAGGCCGACGAGAAGATCACATCGCGCGCAGTAGCAGCCACCCGTGCGCAGGCTCGCGCACGTCGTACCCTCGGACACCGTCGAGGCCTTTCGATCGAACAGCTTGGTCGCGTTCGATCTTCGGAAGGCCTCGACCCATCTCCCCGCAACTCAGACCCGCGAGTCGGTCACACCCACCTCAGGTATGAAGAGCC
>DASTZY010000183.1:0-3603 GCA_035764085.1 Gaiellaceae bacterium | reverse complement strand
CCCGGCTGGTACCGCCGGGAGGGCCGCTACACGGAGGCGCCCGGCGTCTGGCGCGCGTCGGGAGTGCGGATCCGGGTCGGCGCCACCCATCTCCCGCTCGGGCGCTTCCTCCAGACGTTCATCGACGCGGGCCTCCGGCTGGAGTCGGTCGAGGAGTCGGGTGACCGGGAGTACCCGTTCGGGCTCGCGCTGCGCTGGCGGCGCTGACCATGGGTGGCGCGCGCTACGACGAGGTGGCCGAGTGCTACGAGACGACGCTCGCCGGCGACTCCGCCTTCGCTGCGATGCCGCGCCAGACCGCGCTGCGACTGCTGGGCCCGCCTGCCGGACGGCTGCTCGACGTTGGCTGCGGCGGGGGCTCGCACACCGCCGCCTTCGCCGCCGCCGGCTGGAGCGCCGTCGGGATCGACGTGTCCGGGCAGCAGCTTCGGCTGGCGCGCGAGCGCGGCTGCGACGTGGTGCTGGGTCGCGCGGAGTCGCTGCCGTTCGAGGATGCGAGCTTCGACGCGGCGGTCTCGATGTGGGCCTACACCGACATCGACGACTGGAGCGTCGCGCTGCACGAGATCCGGCGTGTCCTCCGCCCGGGCGGCCGCTTCGTCTACCTCGGCGTGCACCCGTGCTTCGTCGGGCCCCATTCGACGTTCGTGGAGGGGCGCGGGGTGCCGCGACTCCATGCGGGGTACTACCGGCGCACCCGCCGCTACGACGAGGCGCCGGGCATCTCGCCGACGGGGCTGCGTTCGCGCGTGGGCGTCGTGCACCGAACGCTCGCGGAACTGCTCCAGAGCTTTCTCGACGCGGGCCTCTCGCTCGAGTGCGTGGAGGAGCCGGGGAGCCGCGAGTACCCGACCGCTCTGGCTCTCCGCTGCAGGTGAGCGTCGGCGTCTCCCGCTGGGAGGACCTGCTCGTCGGCGACGAGGTCGCGCATCTCGCGACCGAGCCCGCCCGCGACGCGCGCACGGCACCGCTGCCCGAGGCGCTCCAGCCGGCGGTCCGTGACGCGCTCGGCCGGCGCGGCATCCACGAGCTCTACGCGCACCAGGCGGCCGCGTACGACGCGGCGGCCGGCGGCGGCAACGTCATCGTCACGACGGGCACCGCCTCGGGCAAGACGCTCGCCTTCAACCTGCCGGTGCTGGACGCGCTCGCCTCCGACCGGCACGCCCGCGCGCTCTACCTCTACCCGACGAAGGCGCTCGCGCAGGACCAGGCGCGCTCGCTCGCCGAGCTCGGCCTCCCGGCGGTGCGAGCCGCGATCTACGACGGGGACACGCCGACCGAGCGGCGTCGCCGGATTCGCGGCTGGGCGAACCTCGTCCTCACGAACCCGGACATGCTCCACATCGGCGTCCTGCCGCGGCACGACCTGTGGGGCGACTTCCTCCACAATCTCCGCTTCGTCGTGGTGGACGAGGCGCACGTCTACCGCGGCGTCTTCGGCTCCCATGTCGCCAACGTCCTGCGCAGGCTGCGGCGGCTCGCGCGGATCTACGGCGCGGAGCCGCAGTTCCTGCTCGCCTCGGCGACGATCGCGAACCCGGGCGAGCTCGCGGACGCGCTGACCGGCGAGGACGCGACAGTCGTCGAGGACGACGCGGCCCCGCGTGCCGAGCGGACGGTCGCGCTCTGGAACCCGCCCCTGCTCGACGCCGAGCTGGGGCTGCGGGCGAGCGCGCTCGGCGCGGCGTCGCGCCTGCTCGCGGGCCTCGTCGGCCGCGGCCTGCGCACGATCTGCTTCGCCAAGAGCCGCAAGTCGGCGGAGCTGATCCACCGTTTCGCAAGTGAGCGCCTCGATGCGGAGACCGCCCGGCGGCTCGCCCCGTATCGGGCCGGCTACACGCCGCAGCAGCGCCGCGAGATCGAGCGGCGCCTCGTCGAGGGAGACCTGCTCGGGGTCACCTCCACCGACGCGCTCGAGCTCGGGATCGACATCGGCGACCTCGACTGCGCGATCTCCGTCGGCTTTCCCGGCACCGTCGCGAGCCTCCGCCAGCAGTGGGGACGCGCCGGGCGCCGTGGACACGGGCTCGCCGTCCTCGTCGCCTCCGAGGACGCGCTGGACCAGTACTTCATGCGTGAGCCGCCGGCGCTGCTGGAGCGGCGCGTCGAGGCCGCGATCCTCGACCACGCGAATCCGCGCGTGCTCGACGGCCACGTCGCGGCAGCCGCGTTCGAGGCCCCACTCGACGAGGGCGACTCGGCGACGCTCGGCGCAGCGGCGCTCGAGCGCGCGCCCCACGTCCCTGAGCTGCGCAGGACACAGCGCGGCTGGGTCTGGGCCGGAAAGGACGCGCCGGCGGGACGTATCCCGCTGCGCTCCACCTCTCCCGACTCGTTCCTCGTCGTCGACGCCACGACCGGAGACGTGCTCGGCCTGGCCGAGCAGGAGCGCGCGTACTCCACGGTGCACGACGGCGCCGTCTACCTCCACCTCGGCCGCCAGTACCTCGTGCGCCAGCTCGACCTGCAGGCCCGGCGTGCGCTCGTCGAGCCGTTCGGCGGCGACTGGTACACGCAGGCGAAGAAGGAGACGGAGACGTCGATCGAGGAGCCGCTGCGCGTCGAGCGCCGCCTCGGGCTCGAGCTCTCCTTCGGCCGTGTCTCGGTGACGGAGCGGGTGGTCGCGTACCAGAAGAAGGCCGCGGCGGACGGCTCCACGCTCGACACCGTCCCGCTCGACCTGCCGCCCACGACGTTCGGCACCGAGGCGGTCTGGTTCGTGCCGCGGTCGCATCAGCTCGAGGGGCTGGAGGCGATGCCGCTCCTCCTCTCCTCGCTCCACGCCGCGGAGCACTCGCTGATCGCGCTCCTGCCGCTGTGGGCGATGTGCGACCGCTGGGACATCGGCGGGCTCTCGACCAACCTCCACCTCGACACCGGCGCGCCGACCGTCTTCGTCTACGACGGCCACGCCGGAGGCGTCGGCATCGCGGCCCGCGGCTTCGAGCAGTTCGAGGGTTGGGTCGACGACACCGCAGAGCTGCTCGCGGGCTGCCCCTGCGAGCACGGCTGCCCGTCGTGCGTGCAGAGCCCGAAGTGCGGCAACCTCAACGAGTTCCTCGACAAGGCCGGCGCGCTCACACTTCTCACCAGGATGTCGAATTCGGGCTAGCCCGTTCGTCGTACAGTCGTCAACAACTGCCCAAGGAGGCGACGATGCAGTACATGCTCCTGATCTACAACGACCCCGAGAGCTGGGTCTCCATGTCCGAGGAGCAGCAGGGCGCGATCTTCGGCGAGTACGGGTCGTTCACCGAGGAGCTCCAGAGCTCCGGGAAGATGGTCGGCGGGGACGCGCTCCAGCCGATCGCGACCGCGACGTCCGTCCGGGTGCGCGACGGCGAGACGCTGACGACCGACGGGCCGTTCGCCGAGACGAAGGAAGTGCTCGGCGGCTACTACCTCATCGACGTCGACTCGCTGGACGAGGCGCTCGAGTGGGGTGCCAAAGTGCCGGGGGCGAAGTACGGCACGATCGAGGTGCGCCCCGTCGTCACCGACTACGAGACGGTCGCATAGACGAGCTCACCCGCGCATACCGCGACGAGCGCGCCCGCTCGATCGCGATCCTCGGCCGCGTCCTCGGCGACCTCGACCTCG
>DASTZY010000182.1:0-28298 GCA_035764085.1 Gaiellaceae bacterium | reverse complement strand
TCGGCGATCACCATCGGCTTGCCCTGCGCCGCCACGCGCCCGACGACGCCCTCGCCGACCGGGATGCGCACATGATCGATCACCGCTTCGACGGCGTCGCCGACCCCGGCCCGGACGACGAGCTCGTCCGAGTCCTCGTCGCGGAGGAACAGGAAGCACGTGTCGGCGGCGAGAAGCTCGCGGATCCGCGGCAGCAGGACGCTCAGCAGGTCACCCAGCTCCGCGTGCGCGAGCGCGATGTCGGTGACGATCTGCAGCCGCTCCTGGCGGCTGCGGGTCAGGAGGCCCGCTTCGTACTTGCGGGCGTTCTCGATCGCCGCCGCCGCCTGCTCGGCCAGGAGCCTGGCCAGCTCCTCGTCCTCCTCGTCGAAGTCGGCGCCGCCGGTCTTCTCGGTCAGGTAGAGGTTGCCGTAGGCGACGCCGCGCAGCAGGATCGGCACGCCGAGGAAGGTGCGCATCGGTGGATGTCCCGGCGGGAATCCGACCGAGCGAGGATCCTCGGCGAGCTCGTGCAGCCGCAGCGGCCTCGCGTCGCGGATCAGCGCCCCGAGGATGCCGCGACCACGCGGCAGCAAACCGATCTCCGCGCGTGTGTCGTCGTCGATTCCGTGCGTGAGGAACTGCTCCAGCTCGGAGCCGCTCGGGTCGATGACCCCGAGCGCCGCATAGCGCGCGCTCGTCAGTTCGGCCGCCGCCTCGACGAGCCGCTTCAGCAATGCGTCGAGCGAAAGCTCGGAGCTGACGGCCAGACCGGCCTCGAAGAGCGCCCGCAGCCGCCCTTCGTTGACGGACAGCGCGTCCATGCGGCAAGCCTAATCGGCCGGCCCGTACGGATAAAGCCGCAGGCGCGCTCCGCGCTGCCGCCGATGGCGCGGGCGCTCGGCGCGACGAGACTCGGGGAGAAAGGAGGCGCAGATGAAAGCGCTCGTGTACCACGGGCCGGGGCAGCGAGCCTGGGAGGACGTGCCCGACCCGACAATCCAGGCGCCGACGGACGCCATCGTGAGGATCGACTCCTCCACGATCTGCGGCACCGACCTCCACATCCTGAAGGGGGACGTGCCGGAGGTGACTCCGGGCACGATCCTCGGCCACGAGGCCGTCGGCACCGTGGTCGAGATCGGGAGCGCCGTCACGACGCTCGAGCCGGGAGATCGCGTGCTCGTCTCCTGCATCACGTCCTGCGGCCGCTGCCGGTTCTGCAAGGAGGGCCGCTACGGCCTCTGCACCGGCGGCGGGGGCTGGATCTTCGGCCACCTGATCGACGGCCTGCAGGCCGAGTACGCCCGCGTGCCGTTCGCCGACACGTCCGTCTACAAGGTTCCGGAGGAGCTCTCCGACGAGCAGGTCTTGTTCCTCGCCGACATCCTCCCGACCGCCTACGAGGTCGGCGTCCTGAGCGGAGGCGTCGAGCCGGGCGACACCGTCGCCGTCGTCGGTGCCGGCCCGATCGGCCTCGCCGCGATCATGACGGCGCAACTTCACTCGCCGGGCCGGATCGTCGCCATCGACCTCGACCCCTCGCGGCTCGAGAAGGCGGTCGAGTTCGGCGCGGACGTCACGATCGACAACAGCCAGGAGGATGCGGTCGCCACGGTGATGGAGCTCACCGGCGGGCTCGGCGCGGACGTCGCCATCGAGGCGGTCGGCGTGCCCGAGACGTTCGAGCTCTGCACCGACCTGATCCGGCCGGGCGGCCGGGTCGCCAACGTCGGCGTCCACGGCCATCCCGCCACGCTCCACCTCGAGAAGCTGTGGATCCGCGACGTCCTGATCACGACGGGCCTCGTCGACACGACCACGACGCCGAAGCTCCTCCGGCTGATCGAGACGGGACGCCTCGACCCGACGCCGTTCGCAACCCACCGCTTCGCGCTCGCGGACGCGGAGGAGGCGTACGACGTGTTCGGAGCGGCGGCCGAGAGCCACGCGCTCAAGGTCGTGCTCGAGGCCGGCAAGGTGAGCCACGAGTTGGCCGAGCAGCACGAGGTGCCGGTCACCGCGTAGAGAGACGGGGAGGCGGCGCCGCAAGCCGGCGCCGCCTCCCGCTTGCATCGGGAAGGAGACCGCGAGCCGCGTCCGTGGTTCCCCGCAGCCCTCGACGGCCTCACCCGGATGCCACTCGCCCTGCCGGCGCCAACACTGTCTCCAGGAACTACGAGAAGGAGGCGTGAGATGACCGATTCGAGACCGATCCTGTTCGCCACAGACGGCTCGCCGTCCGCGGCAGAGGCGCAGAAGAAGGCATTCGAGCTGGCGCAACGGCTCGACGCTCCGCTGGTCGTCGTCTCCGTCGCGCATACGACCCTGCCCGCCGTCGGCTACAGCGGCTACGGCTACTCGAATGTCGTGGCCGAGCTCACCGAAGCCGAGCACAAGCGGGTGAAGGAGCTCCTCGCCACGATCGCCGCGACCGCGTGCGCCGCGGGCCGGCCGTGCTCTACGGTGGCCGCCGACGGCATCGTCGTCGAGGAGATCTGCCGGGTCGCGAGCGAGCACGACGCGCAGCTCATCGTCGTGGGCTCCCACGGCTGGGGTGCCGCGCGGCGGCTCTTCTCCGGCAGCGTCTCCACCGGGCTCGTCCACTCGGCAGAGTGCCCGGTCCTCGTCGTCCGGCCACGTGCCGAGGCGCGCGAGCACGCGGTGGCCGCGTGAGCGCCACTGCAGCACGCGCGGTCGAGGCAACCGACGTCATCCTCCGCGACGGGTCGACCCTCCGGCTGAGGCCGCCCGCCGCGGAGGATGCCGATGCGCTCCTCGAGTTCTTCTCCGGCCTCTCGGAGAACAGCCTCTACCTTCGCTTCCACGGCTTCCCGGCACTCGGTCCGAAGCTCGTCGAGCCGGTGCTCGAGCCGGACTGGCAGGAGCGAGGCGCGCTCTTCGGGTCCATCGACGGTCGCGTCGTGGCCGTCGCGAACTGGGTCCGGTTGCGCGACCCACGCGCCGCCGAAGTCGCCTTCGCGGTAGCCGACGGCCATCAGGGCCGCGGGGTCGGGACGCGCCTGCTCGAGCAGCTCGCCGCGCGGGCGGCCGACGCCGGGGTGGAAGAGTTCGTCGCCGAGGTGCTGCACGAGAACAACGCAATGCTCAGCGTCTTCCGCGACGCCGGATTCACGGTGACACGCGCAGGCGAAGGCGGCGAGCTCGAGATCCGCTTCCCGATCGCCCCCACCACCACGTATCGCGAGCATGTCGCAGAGCGCGACCACGTCGCCGTACGCGCGTCGCTCGAGCCGTTCTTCCGGCCGCGCGCCGTCGCGGTCGTCGGCGCATCGAGGCGCCGGGGCTCGATCGGTGGCGAGCTGTTTCGCAACATCCTCGCCGCCGACTTCGCCGGCTCCGTCTACCCCGTGAACCGGAACGGCGACGCGGTCGCCGGCGTCCACGGTCATCGGAAGCTCGCGGAGATCGCGGAGGATGTCGACCTCGCCGTCATCTGCGTGCCGGGCGAGAAGGTGATCGAGGCGGCGGAGGACGCACTCGCCGCCGGTGTCCGTGCGCTCGTCGTCATCTCCGCCGGCTTCGCCGAGACCGGCAGCGAGGGCGCCGAGCGGCAGGAGCGGCTACTCGCGCTTGCCCGCACCCACGGCGCAAGGCTGCTCGGTCCGAACTGCCTCGGCATCGCTTCCTCCTCCGTCCACCTCAACGCCACCTTCGCGCCGCGCAGCTTCCCGGCCGGCAAGATCGGCTTCTCCTCGCAGAGCGGCGCGCTGGGCCTGGCGCTCCTCGAGCGCGCGGAGGCGAGCGGCCTCGGGGTAACCTCGTTCGTCTCGATCGGGAACAAGGCCGACGTCTCCTCGAACGACCTGCTCGAGTGGTGGGAGGACGACGAGGAAACCGAGCTCGTCACCCTCTACCTGGAGTCCTTCGGCAACCCGCGTGCATTCGCGCGCATCGCGCGCCGGGTCGCGCGTCGTAAGCCGATCCTCGCGCTGAAGGGCGGCACCACGCGCGCCGGCGTCCGGGCCGCCGGATCGCACACGGCCGCGCTCGCCGGCTCCGACGCGGCGGCCGACGCGCTCTTCGCGCAGGCAGGTGTGATCCGGGCCCACACGCTCGACGAGCTCATCGATGTCGCGTCTCTGCTCTCCGCCCAGCCGGTGCCGCGCGGACGACGCGCCGCCATCGTCACGAACGCCGGCGGACTGGGAATCCTCGCCGCGGACGCCTGCGAGGCGCTCGGCCTCGAGCTGCCGTCGCCGAGCGAGGAGACGCAGGCTACGCTCGCCACGATCTTGCCGGCCGAGGCCAGCGTGGGGAACCCGATCGACCTGCTCGGGGGAGCGAACGCGGAGAGCTTCGAGAGGGCGCTGCCGCCGGTTCTTGCAGATCCCGCGATCGACGCCGCGATCGTCCTCTTCGTCCCTACCGTCGGCACCGACGAGGACGCCGTCGGCGCCGCGATCAGCCGGGCGGCGGCCACGGCCGTGGACAAGCCCGTCCTCTGCGCGTTCCTGAGCGCGAAGGGCGCTCCCGCCTCCCTGCACAGCGCTGCTCGCGTGCCGTCCTTCGCCTATCCCGAGGCGGCGGCGAGGGCGCTCGCCCGGGCCGTCGAGCGCGGCGAATGGCTCCGGCGGCCCGCAGGCACGGTGCCCGAGCTCGCACGCGACGGCGACGAAGCCAGGGCCGTCGTGCGCGAGGCCGTCGAGGCCGGCGGTGGGTGGCTCGACGCGAAGCAGACGCGCCGCCTGCTCGAGGCCTACGGCCTGCCCGTAGTCCCCGAGCGGCTCGCCGACACGGCCGATGCAGCGGTCGAGGCCGCGCGGGATCTTGGCTATCCGGTCGTACTCAAGACCGCGGCGGCGGGAGCACACAAGACCGAGGAGGGCGGCGTGATCCTCGACCTGGGCGACGACGGCGCCGTCCGCGCCGCGGCCGAGCAGATCGGAGGCCCGTTGCTCGTGCAGCCGTTCGTGCGCGGAGGTGCGGAGCTGCTGGCGGGCGCCGTGCAGGATCCCGTCTTCGGCCCGCTCGTCGCCTTCGGCCCCGGCGGGGTGCTCGCCGAGCTGATCGGCGAAGCGCAGTTCCGGCTGGCGCCGCTCACCGACCTGGACGCGGAAGAGCTCGTCCGCTTCGGCAAGGCCGGCCGCCTCGTCGCCGGCTTCAGGGGCACGCCTCCCGCCGACGAGGCCGCCCTGGTCGACCTCCTCCTTCGTCTGTCGCTCCTGGCCGAGGAGCTCCCGGAGGTCGCCGAGCTCGACCTGAACCCCGTGCTCGCCCTGGCCGACGGCTGCCTCGCCGTCGACGCGCGCATCCGCATCGCGGAGGCGGCACCGCCACACCGCACAAAGAGCTGGTGAGCCGGTAGCGTCGCCGCATGCACGCTTTCGACCCGCGAGACGCCGTCGAGCGCCTGCGGCAGGCGGGCGGCTACGAGATCGTCCACGAATCCCCCGGCCTCGAGCTCGGCGTCTACATGCTCGTCGCGCCGGAGCCCGACCGCCAGCAGCCGCACGAGGACGACGAGGTCTACGTCGTGCTCGAGGGCAGGGGCACGCTGGAGATCGAGGGAGAGCGAGTCGAGCTGCGGGAGCCGGGTCAGTCCGTATTCGTCCCGGCAGGCTCCGACCACCGGTTCGTGGGCTACGAAGAGCTCGCCGTGCTCGTGATCTTCGTGCGGCCCTCTCGCTGAGCGGGCTGCGGCTTTCTCCCCGCCCGGTCAGGGGCGCCCCCGATGCCCCCGCCGCCGGCCCGGCCTACGGTCGGGGCAAGCGACCGAGAAACGGAGGAAGTCATGGCTGTTCGGGTTGCCATCAACGGCTTCGGGCGCACAGGCCGGGCCGCCTTTCGCGCTGCCTACGAGCGTGGAGCAGACGTCGAGTGGGTGGCGATCAACGACGTCGCCGAGCCGGCGATGCTCGCGCAACTCCTGAGGCACGACACCGTCTACGGCCCCTTCCCCGGCAGCGTCGAGGTCGCCGACGGCGCGATCGTCGTCGACGGAAGGGCGATCGCCGTCCCGGGAGAGACCGATCCGTCGCGGCTGCCCTGGAGTGAGCTCGGCGCCGAGGTCGTGATCGAGTCGACCGGCCGCTTCCGCACACGCGAAGGCGCCGAGAAGCATCTCGAGGCGGGAGCCGAAAAGGTGATCATCTCCGCCCCCGCGAAGGAGCCCGACGTCACGGTCGCGCTCGGCGTCAACTTCGAGGACGCCTACCTCCCGGCCGAGCACCGAATCATCTCGAACGCCTCCTGCACGACCAACTGCCTCGCCCCGGTCGCGAAGCTGCTGCACGAAGGCTTCGGCATCCGGCACGGGCTGATGACCACCGTGCACGCGTACACCGGCGACCAGCAGCTGCTCGACGGACCGCACAAGGACTACCGGCGAGCCCGCGCCGCAGCCTGCAACCTCGTCCCGACCACCACCGGCGCCGCCAAGGCGCTGGGCCTCGTGGTTCCGGAGCTGGAGGGAAGGCTGCACGGCTACGCGGTCCGTGTCCCCGTCCCGACCGGCTCGCTCGTCGATCTGACGGTCGAGGTCGAGCGCCCGACCGAGGTGGCGGAGGTCAACGCGCTGTTCGCGAGCCGCGCCGACACCGGCGCGTTCGAGGGCATCCTGGCGTACAGCGAGGAACCGCTCGTCTCCTCCGACGTCGTCAAGTCCCCCTACTCCTCGATCTTCGACGCGGGCCTGACCGCCGTCGTCGACGGGACACAGGTGAAGGTGGTCGCCTGGTACGACAACGAGTGGGGCTACTCGAACCGGCTCGTCGACCTCACGGGGCGAGTGCTCGTTCCCGCCGCAGTAGCCGCCTGACCCATCAGACCGGCTCGGGGCATCTGCGGCTCGAGATCTACGGGGAAGTACGGAGCGCTTAGGCGGTTTGCCCGGATTCCGGCCGGTATGCAGCGGCCCATCATGCGCGAAATGCCACGGATTAAAGGAGCCGCCATGAAGATCTCGATTTCACTTGCGATCCTCGCCACCATCGGCGCCGGAGCGTTCGGCGCGCAACAGGCACTCGCGACGACGACCCACTACGCAGCCACGCCGAAGACGCTGAACATCGTCATGCGCGACCCCGGCTGCCACTGGTTCAAGTTGAGCGGCAAGCTCACGAAGACGGCGACCGTCAAGGCAGGCCGCGTTCGGCTCGTCGATTTCGACGAGGCGGCGCTGAAGGTGACCTCCCGCCAGGGCGTGCGGCACATCCCGGTCGGCAAGTCGATCGTGGTTGACCGCGGGAACTACGTGATCATGATGGTCGGCCAGGCGCCCGACGACAACTACCTGAAGCTCACGGTTCGCTGACGAACAGGCATGTCGCGAGAGGGTGTGGCGAAAGCCCACCCTCTCGTACTTCGACACATCGGCGGAGTTGGCAATCCGCGGGGCCGGGCGAGGCGTAGGGGTGGGAGACACGATCCGGTCTCCGGAGAGAAGATGTACTCGGTATCCCTGGGTTTGTAGCGGTGCTGTTAGCCGCCTCGACTCTCAAGTCTGTCGTCTCGGGCCTCGCCTTTGTGCTGGCGTATCTCGTGCCCTTGTACCTCGGCTACCGGATCGGGACGCGGAAGGGATACACGACGTTCCGTTGGCTCTTGCCCGTCTTTCTGTTCAGTTGGCTCGGTGTGCTCTTTCTTGCACTCATGCCTCGGATAGGTTCGGCGACCGTGCAGCCGCCCTCCGAATACCACGTGCCTCCAGGGATCGACAGCCGGCGTCGAGACGTTCGGGACGGCGCGTTGTACGGCAAGCCGCGCAAGTAGTCGTCAGCCGCGGACCAGGCTCACCGTTGACGACCCGGACGCCTGCGCGGTGATCGTTGTCCCTGTGAACGCGCTGTAGAAGGGATCGATTGCCTGGGCCTGTTCGGCGATGTTGACGGCCCCGGCGGCGAAGGCATTGGCGGTCGATGATTTGAGGGTTACCTGCCACGTCCCTCCGGCCGCCGGTGTGCAGTTGCTGCTGGTCGTGAACTGGGCCGAGGCGGTCTTCTTGGAGCGGGGTGTCTGGGTGGCGGCGCCAGTGATCGTGACGGTGACCGGCTGAGTGCAGGTCACGATCCCTTGCAGGGTTACAGCACCGCTGCGAGTCACTGTGCCCGTCCCGTTTGCCGAGACTCCGAGAGAGAGCGCAGGCGGAGGCGCCGGAGTGGCGAACGCGACCTCGCCGCGCAGCGCAGCGGTTGCGCCTTCGCAATGCTGCTCGAACGTGGCATCGAACGACTCGAGATAGCCGAACGGCCCATAAGCGATCGAGACGATCGTGAAACTGCCCGTGAGCGTGTTGCAGCCGCGTCCCTGCCCGAAGACTTCCAGCCCAGCCGACGTTGCCGGTTGGAACGGCCAACGCTGTGCCTGATAGGTGGTCCCGGATGTGAGCTGCTGCCCCGCGGGTCCCTGGAAAGCGAGGTTCCAGAAGTCGGCGGGGCCAGCGGGTCCCGCTAGGTCTACGCGAACGAGGTTGCCGCCGTTTTGGACGCTGAACGACGTGGCCGGAACGCTGTACGCATAGCTGAGCCCCTGACCGACATAGTCGCCCGGATCGCTGGTCATCGTCAGCGTTCCGGTCGCTGCTGGGATGACCTCGGCACCTGCCGGACTCGCGGTGTAGGCCACCGCGATGGCTACGACTACCGCTGTGACTATGCCGAGCTTCCCGATCATGCCGCTCCTCCCTCGCCGTGGCGCAGATGCGCTACGAGGGGGCTACGGCGATTCTCCGCCTTGGGTTCAAGCCGTTCGGCTAGGAATTGGCCAGCTGAACGGTGACTGCGCGAGCCCCGAGCCGTTGCGACGGCTCGGGGCTCGCGTGTACGGGCTCGTTCGTCGCTGGATCGCTTCTAGATGGCCACGCAGTTGTTGACGATGCCCACGTGGTTCCCGTTGTTGAGGTTGTGCGTCCCCTGGCCCGGGTTGTTGGCGCACACTCCGTTGGTGGCGCCGACCGCGACCGGGTCGGCGAGGGCAGAGCCGACGGGAAGCGCGATGCCGAGCAGCGCCGTCGCAAAGAAGATCGCCAGCGCACGCTTCATGTGAGACCCCCTTGTTCGGTTCCGTTTCTCTGGTGGCCGCCAGGGTCGCAGACCAAGGGACAACGTCAATCAGACCTTGGTCCTACGACCCCTGGATCGGCCTCGCCGCCGGGAATCCCTGAGTCGGAGAGGGTTCGATGACCCTCTCCGACCCTGGGGACGGGGCTTACTTGAGGACGAAGCCGGGTTGGCAGCTGATGAACTGGTCGCGCTGGGCGATCAGCTTGGAGGGGTTGCCGCAGCCGATTCCGGCGCCCCAGCCGACGAAGGAGGAGTCGGCGGCGGGTCGGGCGTCGAGCTTGACGACGGTGCCGACGGGGAACCACGCTCCGCAGGTGCCGGAGTCGCCTCCGCTGAAGAGGGTGCAGTTGATGCCGGCAGGCTGCGAGGTGATCGTGCCGTTGCCGTTTCCGCCGCGGACGATGTCGATCGAGCTGTAGGCGAACGAGAACGGCGTATCGACGGTGAGGATCCCGTAGGTGCTGATGCCGCCTGCGGTGCCGATGATGAGCGACGACTGCGGGTTGGGGACGACGCTGGTGGCGATCGGGAAGCCGGCGCTCGAGGCGCCTGCCGGGACGGTGACGCCGGCGGGAACGGTTGCCGCGGCGGGGTCGTCGCTCGAGAGCGCCACCTGGACGCCGCCCGCCGGAGCGGCGGCGGTGAGGGTGACGGTTCCGGTCGCGGAGCCGCCGCCGATCACGTTGCTCGGGTTGACGGTCACCTTGGCAAGGGCCGGCACGGTGGCCCCTGGCGGTGGCGGGGACGTCGTCGTCGGCGTGCAGCCGGCGAGGGTGACGTTCGTCGCCGTGGTGGAGCCGTCGTTGACCTGGACGACGCAGTTGGCCGCCGGAGTGTAGGGGTCCTTTTCGATCTTGAAGTTGCCGTTGGCGTCGCTCGACCCCATGGCGACGCCGTTGATGGTGATGACGGAGTTGGGTACCGCTGTGCCCTCGACACGAAGCTGGCTCGAGTTCAGCTCCGCCTTCGTGATGCTCACGCTGGCACTCGCCGTTCCCGCGAACGCTGCGGTCGTGATCGCGATCACTGCCAGTAGCGTCAGTCTCCACCAGTGCTTGCACATGACCCCTTCTCCTCTCCGGGTTTGCTTGCGATGACGAGGAGACGGTCGCCCAGCGCAGGGCCCAAAAGCAATCGGACGTTAGTCCTACGACTCAGGCGAGGCCGTGCCGCTGGGCCCAGAGCGCGGCCTGGTAGCGATCGCTGACGCCGAGCCGCTCGAAGATGTTGGTCAGGTGCGTCTTGACCGTCTTCTCGCTGATGGAGAGCTCGAACGCGATCCGCTTGTTGGGCAAACCTTGCGCGACCAGCTCGAGCACCTCACGCTCGCGTGGGGACAGCTCCGGCTCGTCGCGTCGCTCGCTGCGGGTGGCCAGCACCTCCCGCGCGGCCTTTGGCGCGATCGGCGCCTCCCCGCGGGCGGCCGCGTGGATGCCGCGGATCAGCTCGTCGGGATCGGCGTCCTTGAGCAGATAGCCGGAAGCGCCGGCATCGAGGGCCGCGAGGACTTGCTCGCGATCCGAGAACGAGGTGAGCACGACGACCCTGACTGCGCCGTCGTGGGCGGCGTCGATCCGACTCGTCGCCTCGACCCCGTCGAGCACGGGCATCGACAGATCCATCAGGACCACGTCGGGGGTCAGCCGGTCGCACAGCTCGACCGCCTCGGCGCCGTTGGAGGCGGTTCCCACGACCTCGATGCCGTCCTCGTTGGCGAGCAGCCGCTCGAGGCCGACTCGCACCACGGGGTGGTCCTCGACTAGGAGCAGCCTGATCAGTGTGGTACCTCGATGGTCACTCGCGTTCCCTGGTGCGGCTGCGATTCAACCAGCAGTCGGCCGTCGGCCTCCTGGGCCAGGTCCTCGAGGAGACGGAGCCCGAAGTGCCCTTCGGCCTTCGCCTCGGTCGGGAGTCCGACGCCGTCGTCCTCGACCGTGAGGCAGACGCGGCCGTCGATCTCGACCCGGATGGCGACGTGCGTGGCGTGGGCGTGCTTGACCACGTTGCGCAGCGCCTCCTGCGCGGTGCGATAGAACAGCATCTCGACCGCTTCCGGCAACTCCAGGTCGGGTGGGATGTCGAGGCTGGCCGAGATTCCGTGCGGCGCCAGCGGTGCCACGAGGTCGCGTAGCGCCACCTCCAGGCCGGTTCGGTGCAGGTCGGGCGGGTAGATGTCGACGAGCATCGTGCGCAGCTCCTTGATCGTGCGCCGGGTGTCCTCTGCCGCTTCCTTCATCGCGGCGGTGATCTCCGGCCGTGCCGCTTCGTCGGCCATCGCCGTCAAGGTGTAGGAGACGCCGGCCAGGTCCTGCACCGCGCCGTCGTGCAGGTCGCGTGCGATCCGGCGCCGTTCCGCCTCGGAGGCCTCGATCGCGCGTCGCAGCAGCCGCTCTCGCTCGGCCTGACCGTGCTGGAGCCGTCGCGCCGCGCGCCAGGCCAGCGGGATCTGGATCAGCCAGAGCAGCGCGAGCGCGCCGAGAATCGCCGGCGCGAACGACAGCCACAGGTTGCGTCCGCTCGCGGCCACCGAGCTGTAGCGCTCGTAGTCCTCGTACAGCAGCTTCCGGCCCGCCGTATCGCGGATGGGCAAGTAGACCTCGAGCAACTTGCCGAAGGGCCGCTCGAAACGATTCTCCGGCCGGTGCAGATCGCTGACATCGGCCTCCGTCTTGCCGGCGAGCACGGCGGCCTGCTCGTCCTTGCCAAGCGGGTACTTCGATCCGATCAGCCGATGCTGGTCGGAGTAGACGATCCGCCCGTCCGGTAGCCAGATCTTCACCCGGACCACGTTGCCGTCCGCGATGATCCGCCGCACGGCCCCGTCCATCGTGCGGATCGCTGCCGGATCCCCTCGCTCCAGCGCCGGCGTCAGGTCCTGCGCCACCACGCCTCGCGCGGCGAGCGTCGCCAGCTGCTTTGCGTGTCGAACCGCCTCGCTGCGTCCGATGTGCTCGAGCAGGTAGACGCCGGCGCCCGCCAGCAGCACGAGTGCTGCGAACCCGCTCAGCGCGTAGCGCGCCACCGCCCAGCCGAGACCCGCGCGCGCACCGCCTGCGTCGAAGACGCGCATCTCTCTCCAGTTACTCGTCACTGCCGCAGTCGGATTCGACACAGATCCAGCTTGCGCGCAGAGAAGAGGCCACGCAATCGGACCTTGGTCGTACGACCAACGCCCGCTTGCACCCCGGATCCGACCCAGGCAGCCATGGCTCCATCCCCTCCCGGCCGACCGCCGGCCTTCTCCATCGCGCGGCCGGCTGGAATCCCCTTACCCGGCCGGCCGCCTCGCGCCACCTCGCCGGCTCCCCGGTCGTAGGACCAACGTCCGATTGCGGTCGCGACCGGAGATGCGCAAGCGTGACGGAATCCGATCCATTCACCCAAGGGGGGCAACAATGCATTCTC
The DNA here is from genome assembly GCA_035764085.1 of Gaiellaceae bacterium. GTDB lineage: Bacteria > Actinomycetota > Thermoleophilia > Gaiellales > Gaiellaceae > Palsa-739. Next base: position 15,891 of record DASTZY010000182.1, on the reverse strand, counting down.
GTGATCGTCATCTCGGGCGCGGCGGAATCGCGCTTCTCGTCGCCCTGGCGGCGCTCGGTGCCGCGGCCGTCGCGACGGCTGCCTCGGGCACCACGGAGCGGGCCAGCGTCGCAACCGGCGGAGGCCAGGCCGACAGCCCCAGCGGTCTCCACAGCTGGCGGCCGGCGATCAGCGCCAACGGCAACCTGATCGCCTTCGACTCGACCGCGACCAACCTCATCCCGGGTGCCGCCAGTGGCCAGGACAACGTCTACCTGCGCAGCCGATCCGGCGGAGCGCTCGAGCTGCTGAGCGCGACCGGCAGCGGCAGCGAGGCAAACGGCCCCAGCTCCGAGCCCGACCTGAGCGGCGACGGCCGCTACGTCGCCTTCCACACCGCTGCAACCAACCTTGCGCCCGGCGGGAACCTCGCGGGCATCGTCGTCCTCGACCGCGTCACTCACGCGATCACGCCGGTCAGCGTCGCAGGCAAGAAGGGAGCAGACGGCCACGACCCGTCGATCAGCGACGACGGCCGCTACGTCGCCTTCGAATCCGCCAACCCCGATCTCGCCTCGGGTTCCTCGGGCGGCAAGTCCGGCGGGGGCTCCACCTCCGGCGTAGCGATCGCAGGCACGTTCTCCTCCTTCATCTATGTCCGCGACCTGGCCCGGCAGAAGACCCAGCTCGTCAGCGTCGACAGCGCCGGCAAGGCGGCGGGCCTCAGCTTCGATCCGGTGATCAGCGCCGACGGCCGCTACGTCGCCTTCGACACCAGCGCGCCGCTCGTCCCCGACGACACCAACGCCTCGTCGGACATCTACGTCCGCGACCTCCAGACCGGCAGCACGGTGCGGGCCAGCGTGGACAGCAGCGGCGGCCAGGGGCCCGGCAATTACCTCGCGCCGAGCATCAGCGGCGACGGCCGCTACGTCGCCTTCGACGCAGCCACCCCGCTCACCGCCGCGGACACCAACGGCAAGCAGGACGTCTACGTGCACGACATGCTGACCGGTCAGACGACCCGCGTCAGCGTCGACAGCGCCGGCAATCAGGCCGACAACCACAGCGACGGCTTCTCGCTCGGCAGCGTGCAGGACGGGGGCCTCGAGACTGCAGGGCCGCAGATCAGCGGAGACGGCCGCTACGTCGCCTTCGAGTCGGCTGCGAGCAACCTCGTCGCCGACGACACCAACACCTGCTCCGTCCCCAACGTCACCGACTTCCCGGCGCCGGGCCAGTGCCCCGACGTCTTCGTCCACGACCTGCAGACCGGGGCCACCAGCCGCGTCAGCGTCGACAGCACCGGCGGGCAGGCAGACGGGCCGAATGGCGACCCGGCCATCGATGCCGACGGCTCAGCGGTCGCCTTCCTCTCCGACGCCACCAACCTCGTCCCGAGCGACACCAACAGCGCGGCCGACGTCTTCGTCCACGCCGGCTAGCTCGGCAGCCAACCACGTGGTGGGGCGCCGCCTCGAGCGGCGCCCACCATCACTCCGCCGATTCACGACACACAAGGGGGTCGACAGTGCATCTCCATCAGCGTCAGCTCAAGTTCGGCGCGTTCGCAGTCTTCGCCGTCTGTGCGGTCCTCGCCGGGGCAGCCGCGGCAGCCGCCGGCGCGACAGCCGCAGGCGCGACCGAGCGGGTGAGCGTCTCGAGCACGGGCGTCCAGGGCAACGACATCAGCGGCCGCACCGGGCCACCCGCCATCAGCGCCGACGGCAACGTGGTCGCGTTCGACTCGATCGCGACCAACCTCGTCGCCGCAGGCACCACGAGTGGCCAGGACAACATCTACCTCCGCGACCGGAGCAACGGCGCCACCGACCTGGTCAGCGTGACTCCGACCGGCGCCGAGCCCGACGGCAGCAGCTTCCTCCCCGACTTGAGCGGAGACGGCCGCTACGTCGCCTTCCAATCGGTGGCCGACGACCTCGTGCCAGGCGACGGCAACGGCTTCGAGGACGTCTTCGTCTACGACCGTGCCGCCGGCACGACCACCCGCGCCAGCGTCGCCGGCAAGTCGAAGGACGCCAACGACAACAGCCTGGGCGCCTCGATCAGCGACGACGGCCGCTACGTCGCCTTCCGCTCCGACGCCACGAATCTCGTCAAGGGCGCCCGGCCGACCTCCATCTACGTGCGCGACCTGGTCAAGCACAAGACCGAGCTGGCCAGCGTCGCCAGCGACGGCACCCCGGCCAACAGCTTCAACTTCAACGCCGACATCAGCGGCGACGGTCGCTACGTCGCTTTCGACTCCCAGGCGACCAACCTCGCCCCCGGCGACGACGGCACGACCCAGATCTTCGTCCACGACCGCGTCACCGGCACCACCACCCAGGCGAGCGTCGACGGCTCGGGCACTCCGGCCAACGGGGAGAGCACCGACCCGAGCATCAGCGCCGACGGCCGCTACGTCGCCTTCGACTCCGACGCCTCCAATCTCGTCCCCGGCGACACCAACGGCGTACGAGACGTCTTCGTCCACGACCTGCTCACCGGCCAGACGACCCGCGTCGACGTCGACAGCGCCGGCAACCAGGCCAACGAGATCAGCGACATCTCGATCCGTGGCGGCGGCACCTTCGGCCCCGCGATCAGCGGCGACGGCCGCTACGTCGCCTTCGATTCGGCCGCCGGCAACCTCGTGCCCGAAGACACCAACACCTGCACCCTCGCGAACCCCCAGCCCGTCTTCGACTTCCCGATCACGGGTCAGTGCCCGGACGTGTTCGTGCACGACCTCCAGACCGGCGCCACCACCCGCGCCAGCCTCGACAGCAACGGCAACCAGGCCGACGGCCCAAGCACCGACCCCGCCATCAACGGCGACGGCTCCGCAATTGCCTTCTTCTCGGTTGCGACCAACCTCGTCCCCGACGACACCAACACCTGCGGCGTCTTCCCCAACCCCGGCCAGTGCCCCGACATCTTCGTCCACACCCCCTGAGGGCGAAGCGTGTGCCGGCGCCGCACATGCGGCGCCGGCACCCAATGCAGCCGCCGGAGCCCAGGAGCTCCGCGCGGCACCGCCGAGCAGGTAGGACCTAGAGACAGATGCAGGCTCGCAAGCTCGGCTGGACGAACCTGGAGGTCAGCCCCTTGGGTCTGGGCTGCTGGGCCATCGGCGGACCCACCCAGTTTCGCGGCAGCCAGTTCGGCTGGGGACAGATCGACGAAGGCGAGGCGATACGGGCCATCCATGCCGCTCTCGACGGCGGGGTCACCTTCCTCGACACCGCCGACATCTATGGGACGGGACAGAGCGAGCGCATCGTGGGCCAGGCGCTCGCCGGTCGGCGGGACGGCGTGATCCTCGCCACCAAGTTCGGGCTCACGTTCGACGAGTACTCCGGCAACATGACCGGCCGGGACGCCAGCCCGACCTACATCGCGCAGGCCTGCGAGGCGAGCTTGCGCCGCCTGGGTACCGACTACATCGACCTCTACCAGTTCCACATCGGGGGCTACGACCCGGACGCAGTCGATCCGGTGCTCGAGACGCTGGACGAGCTGGTGGCACAGGGGAAGATTCGCTACTACGCCTGGGGCACCGAGCCGGAGGGCGTGCGACGCTTCGTCGAGCGTGGACATTGCCCCGCCGTGCAGTTCGGCCTGAACATGTTGACGATGTTCTTTCCCGACGCCGAGCAGATGCTCGAGCTCTGTGACGAGCACGACCTCCTGGCGATCGTCAACGGCCCGCTGGGCAAGGGGCTGCTCACCGGAAAGTTCGATCGGGCAACCCGCTTCCCGGAGGGCGATCTACGCCGGCAACGGGGCTGGAACGTCCACGAGGGGGCCGTAGAGAAAGGACGCCACGTCGTCGAGCAGCTGCGCGACATCCTGACGAGCGACGGCCGGACGATGGCGCAGGCGGCGCTCGGCGCCCTCTGGGCACGCAGCGAGCGCTGCCTCCCCATCCCCGGCTTCAAGACCGTCGCGCAGGTGCACGAAAACGTCGGCGCGCTCCAGTACGGCCCGCTGAGTCCCCAGCAAATGCAGGCCGTCGCGCAACTCGTCACCTCCGTTCTGACCGAAGAGGAAGCACAGACGTTCTGACCCCCGCCCCGGCCGGGAAGCTAGGTTCGGAGTGACAGGACGATCGCGCCGTCCGCTCCCCCGACCACCTCGCGCAGTGCCTCGGCCGCCTGCTCGAGCGGTCGGACGGACGCGATCGGCACGCTGAGGGCGCCCTGGGCCAGCAGCTCGGCGAGGGCCGAAAGCTGCCGGCCATCGGGCCGGACGTAGACGTCGTAGACCGCGAGGCCCCGTTCCTCCTGCGGCGGGTCGCCCGTGATCGTGGCGAGACGGCCGCTGTCGGCAACCGCCTCCAGTGTGGTCGCCGCCTGCCCGCGGGCAGCGTTGACCGCCCTGGGGGCGCCGCCGCCGGTGATCTCGCGGACGACCGCAGGCCAGTCGCCGTGGTAGTCGAGGACCTCCGACGCGCCGTAGCCGCGGATGCGCTCGGATTTCGTCGCGCTCGCGGTCGCGATCACGCGGGCGCCCCGAGCCGCCGCGAGCTGGACGAGCAGGCCGCCGGTGACTCCTCCGGCTCCGTTGACGACCACCCAGCCGCCGCTCTCGACCCCCAGAACCTCGTCGAGTGCCTGAGCCGCCGTGAGCGCCGGAATGGGAAACGCTCCGCACGCTTCCCATGGCACCGCCGGTGGCCGGGGCGCGACCGCCGCCGCCGGCGCGAGCACCCTCCTCGCCCAGGTCCCGTGACGCCGGAGCGGCAGCGGATGCGTCATCACCTCGTCGCCCTCGCGCAGCCCGGCCACGCCCGAGCCGACCGCTGCGACCGTTCCGGCCACCTCCGCCCCGAGCGCCATCGGAGTCGGGCCGCCGATCTGCCAGCTGCCGATCCTGACAAGCTCGTCCCAGTTGCCGATGCCGGCGGCGACGACGTCGATCAGGACCTCCTCGGCGGCAGGCGCAGCCGGCTCGTCCACGGCGAAGATCTCGACGGGCCCGCCGAGGGCTCTGACCCCGGCTACTCGCATCAGCCGACCTCGAGCACGACCTTGCCACGCTTGCCACGGCCCGCGACGCGCTCGAAGGCCGCCTGCGCCTCCGCGAGCGGGAACACGGAGTCGACCTCCACGCGAAGCTCGCCCGCGTCCGCGAGCGTTCTCAACTCCAGCAGTTGCCCCCGGTCGGGCTCGACAATGAAGTAGGTCGCGCCCGGGATCTCCTCTGCGATCGTGACCACGCGCTCGCCGGCAGGGACCTCGCCGCCGCGAGTGTCGAAGACCAGGTCGACCGGCTCGCTCTCCACGACCTCCGCGCCGGCGTGGCGTGCAAGCTGGACGGCGACGTGCCCGACGCCGCCCGAGGCGCCGGTGACCAGCACCCGCTCGCCTCGGCCGAGCCGCCCGTGCGCGAAGAGTGCCTGCCAGGCGGTCAGCCCGCCCATCGGCAGAGCCGCCGCCTCGACGTGGCTCAGCCGCGAGGGCTTCGGTGCCAGCACATCCGCCGGGACGACCGCGTACTCGGCAGCCACGCCGTCGCGATCGAAAGGCGTGAGCGCATAGACCTCCTCACCGCTGCCGACGACAGTGCCGGAAAGCTCGTACGAGGGAATCGCCGGCAGTCGATCGACCGGCCACTCCAGCTCGTCGCGTGTGATCGCCGCCGCATGGACACGTACCAGCACCTCGTCCGGGCCCGGCGAAGGCGTCTCGATCTCCTCGACCTTCAAGCCGTCGTCGTGCAGCCGTACCGCCAGCACAGCGGCTCCCCACTCTGGACTTCGTTCCGCAGGGATCATGCCACCGACCTCAGCGCCAATCGCCTGCAAGTGCTCGAAGGCGGGCGGCCTTGCGACCGCCCGCCGCGTTGCGAGAGAAGTCCCCTACTTCGGCTGCACGGTGACGCTGACGGTCTCGTTCCCCGGCCGCGTGTCCGATGCTGCCATGGCCACCGACGCCGTGTCGGTGATCGAGCCGGTCGTGGTCGGGATGGCCGTGATCACGATGTTCGACTGCTGCCCCACGCCGAGAGCGCCGACGTCGCAGTGGACGGCGTTGCCGACGCTGGAGCAGGTTCCGACGCTCGCGGAAGCGCCGACGAGCGTCAGCGAGGCCGGGAGCGTGTCGTCGAAGGTCACGCCTGCAGCAGCCTGATTACCGCTGTCCTTGACCTGGAACGTGTAGGCGAACGGCTGCCGGACCGGCGGCGAGCCGTTGTTCGACGAGCCCGTGACCTGGAGGTCGGTCGGCCCCGGCTCGACGGGGACGAAGAGGGTGACCCCGGAGTCGAGGATGGTCAGATTGTCCGCGTTCTCGTTCAGGGTCACGCCGATCTGCTGCGTGCCGGGACTCGTGAAGACGAGACCGATGACGATCGTCGCGGTCTGGCCGGGTTGGAGCGTGCCGAAGCTGCAGCGCGCGACGATGGTCACGCCGCCGCCGAACGGGTTCTTGGCGCAGCCGGCCGGGCCGCTGCCGAATCTCAGGTTCGGCCCCTGGATATCGGCGGTCAGATTCGAGATCGGGGTGGCGCGGTCGTTCGTGAGGGTGACCGTGTAGTCCGAGCTCACGCCGGCGACGACCGGGCCCGGCGTCGAGATCGAGGTGCTCACGCTCACGAACTGGCCCGAGTTCGATGCGCCGATGTCGCCACGCGCCACGCCTGCGGTGGCGCCGATCGCGGCGGCGATCGCCGCGAGAATGATCATTCTGCGTGTCAAGACGCTCCTCCTGTCCTCGGAAGACCTGGGCGATGACAGGAAGACCGTCGCAGAACCATCGTCCTCCGAGCAATCGGACTTTGGTCCTACGACCGCGTCGAGCCCGTGCCGCCTTGCCCAGCTAGGAGCCGACGGCGAGTGTCAGGCTCCGAGCGCGCTGGCCGCCTGCACGCGGTCCCACATCTCGGCGAGAGTCGCCGGCGACAGGCGCCGCTTGTCCAGCAGGCCGTCCGGCGGCGTAGGGAGGTCGAGCTCGGCCGTCATCAGGACGACCGCGGTCTCCGGGCTCGCCTCGGCGATGCGCACGGCCGTCTCCCGCCCGTCGATGCCGGGCATGTTCAGGTCGACGAGCGCGAAGTCGGGCCGCCGCAGGCGCGCGAGCTCGACGCCCTCCTCGCCGGTCGAGGCGACGCCCTCGAGCTCGAACCCCTCGGACGCGAGCACCACGTCCGTCGCCGCACCGAGGAACGGCATGCTGTCGTCGACGACGAGAACCCTGATCACAAGGGCAGAGCGGCGGTGACCGTCGTCCCGCTTCCCCTGATGCTGCGCAGCCGCAATGCGCCTCCCGCTTCCTCGACGCGTTCCCGCAGGCCCGCGAGCCCGCCGCCGGCCGACTCCGTCGCGCCGCCCGGCCCGTTGTCGCTCACCGCGATCGTGAGCATATGCCCCTTCGCACGCGCCCGCACACTCACGATCGCGTTCGGCGCATGCTTCTGCGCGTTCGTCACCGCCTCGAGGAAGACGTAGTACGCCGTTTGCTCGGCTGCCGGATCGACGCGCCTGGTCGGCAGCTCGATCAGGTGAATGCGCTGGCCCGCTCGCGCGGCGACGCTGCGGATCGCCGTGGCGAGGCCGAGGTCCGTGAGCACGGCGGGATGCGTGCCGTGGGACAGCTCGCGCAGCTCGTCCAGCGCGGTCACCAGCTCGCTCTCGGCGTCGATCAGCACCTGACCCGCCTGACCCGGCATCTCCTGCAGCTGCTCCTCCGCGAGGCGGAGCCGGACGAGGAGCGCCACGAGCCGCTGCTGGGCGCCGTCGTGCAGGTCGCGCTCGAGCCTGCGGCGCTCTCGGTCGGCAGCCGTCAGGAGCTCCGTACGCGAATCCTCCAGCCGCGAAGCGAGCCGCTCGCGCTCCGAGACGACGGCGGCGACGCAGAGCGCCGTGACCGTCGCCACCGCGATGAAGAGCTGGGTCGAGAGGATGCTGTGCGAGATCGAGTGGAAATGGAACGGGCCGCTGTTGTGGCGCGTGTTCCGGATGACCACCCCGGCGACGACCATGAGAGCCAGCGTCGCGCCGCGCTGGCCGAAGCGCAGGCCGGCCCAGATCAGGCCCGGGAACGCGAGGTAGACGAGCGAGCGCGAACTCGACGAGCCGAGCGCCGTCAGCACTCCGGTCGTGGCGAGCATCAGAGCGGCCTCCACGACCTGCCGGCGGCTGAGGTGGCGGCGGGGCCGCCACCACGCCAGGGCGAACGGCACGACCACGAGGGCGCCGCAGGCATCACCGAGCCACCAGGTGCGCCACACCTTCACGAACGAGTCGGCGTCGATCACACCGCCGAGACGCGACGACAGCGTCCCGATGGACGCGCTCACCATCGTCGCGAGCGCGACGGGAGGAAGCAGGCGAACGAGCCCGTCGACCCGCCCGAGCAGGTACCCGGACCGAGCGGCGCGCCGCAGGAGGTACGCGGCGAGAACCACCTCCAGGACGTTCCCGACCGTCTGTCCGAACGCCGAGCCGAGCGGGAGACTCGTGTAGTCGTTGGCCAGCAGGTCGCCGAAGAGGACACCGGGCCAGAAGCCCAGGCCGCGCAGGTACAGGTAGGCGATCCCCACGCCCACGGGCAGCCAGACGATCGCCGCGACGGGGCCGGAGAACCCGAGCTCGTAGCCGAGCTTCGCCGAGCCGTAGTAGAGCGCCGCGAGCAGCGCGACCTCGCCCACGTACCGGGAGGCAAGCTCGCGCCGGCCGCCGCGCGGCCAGGAGCGCTCCGCAACCTGGCCGCCGGTTGCGATCTCGGTCAGCGAGATCGACACTTGGTAGGAAGTGTGACATGCCCGTCGGGGCACGTCCAGCCGCGGAAGATCACCAGCTGCGCTGCGAGGTGCGTCTGAGGATCGAGTTCGTCGTCGCGCCCATCGCGACCGGGTTGGCGACGAGCCGGTTCCGCCAGAGGTCGACCTCCGACTGGAAGTCGGCGAGGACGGCGAAGCCGCGCCGCGTGCGCAGTCCCAGGGAGTTGTCGGCGCGCGTTCCCACCACCGTGTTGTGGTCGAACATGCACATCGAGCGGTCGTTGCAGTAGAGCGCCACGCCGAGCGCGTCGCGCACCGTGTTGTGGGACGCCATCCCCATCGACATCTCGTCGACGGCGATCGCCTCGCCGGTGGTGCGGCTGACCCGGTTGCCCATGATGTCCGTCGCCGAGGAGTGGGTCGTGATCCCTTCCTGCCCGCCGACGACGGTGCAGCCTTCGACCATGCTCATCCCCATGTCCAGGTTGAAGGAGATGTCGATGCCCTGGCCGAGGCGGTTGCCGAGCATGTCGACGGTGCAGTTGCGGATGACGACGCCGGCCAGGCGGACGTGGATGCCGTCGAGCTCGGCGCCGGACACGGTCACGCCGTCGAGCACGGTGCCACGGACGCCGTCCACGGTGATCCCGTTCTTGCCGCCGACCACCGTCACGTTCTTGATCTGGACGTCGTCGTGCGCCACGACGATTCCGCCGCGGACGACCGCGCCGGGCTCGCCCTGCAGCACCTCGCGCCGGTCGATCACGAGCGGGCCCTGGTGGAGACCGGCGGCGAGGTGGACGACCGGCGGCAGCCGCGCGACGTAGGTGGCGGCAGAGCCGGCGAGCAGGAGCGCGATAGCCACGGCCGCGACGCCCCCGGTGCGTCCCAGCTCGCCGCCGTCCTCCGCATAGCCGAGCCGCAGCAGCGGGAAGCCGGCCTGCCCGCAGACGACGGACGCGAGCCAGCCCGCGGCAAAGAGCGCGAGTGCCGGCCGGAGCGGAGCGTGCAGGCCGAAGCCGTAGACGATCGCCAGCAGCGCGCCGAGCTCGACGGCCCCGAGCGGGACCGCCGCCCAGGCGGGCTGGTACGGCAGCAGCCGGTGCCACACCTCGAGGTCGAGGAAGAGGCCGACGGCGGCCATCAGCGCCACGAGCTCCACCGGCCACCAGCGGTGCAGCGCCGCTGCGAGCACGCACGCGCCGAGCAGCACCGGCAGGAGCGCCGCCAGGCGGGACTCGGCCCGTCCCCTCAGCGTGTAGGACACGACCTCATCCTCTGCAGGAAGCGATGGGCCGCGTACCGCGCGCCCGCGAGCGTGTCGGCGGCCGGGAACGCCCACTGCGCCGGAGCTCCCGCGACACCGAGCGTGCGCCCCGCGTCGCTCAGGGCCGGGACCGTCGAGTCGGGATCCAGCACGAGCCAGTCCTCCGCCGTCTCCAGGTCGTGCTCCGCGACGAGCCGCGCAAGCAGCGGGTCGTGCCGGACGCCGCGACGGAATCCGGTCGCGCAGATCACCTGCGCGCTCCCGTTCACCGACGCCTCCACGCGGAACCTCCCCTCCGCGGCGGCCCGTGCGAGCGGCTCGTCCCAGCGCTCGCCCGGCGGGTACGACGGCGCCGACAGGGCGCGCAGGCGCTCGACCCGCTCGCGCGGCGCCAGGCGCTGGAAGCCGGCGAGCCCGCGGCGGGAGAAGTACCGGCGCGGCACGTTGAGTGGGATCCGGGCCGGCTCGCGCCGCCGCACCGAGACGACCTCCGACCCGGCTGCGAGCGCGTTCAGCCACTCGGTAGCCGCGGCGAGGCCCGCACCCACCACCGTCACCGTGGGCGCGTAGTCGTGCGGCTCGTAGGAGTGCACGACCCGCGGGTCGTCGCGCAGCTCCTCGGGGACGTTCAGCCCCGGATGGCCGGGAGCCAGCAACACGTGCCGGAACACGTCGCCGTCGAGCTCGAAGCCGCCGTCGACCGCGCGGACGCGCTCGACCCGCCGCAGGACGAGGCTCTCGTCCCAGCCGCTGCGCGCGCGGAGCCGCTCGACATGCGCCAGGAACTCGTCGACCGTCGGGTGGTAGCGGTCGAGCACGGAGTCGAGTAGCGGCCGCACAGAGCGCCGGCTGCGGACGCTGGCGAAGGCGAGCCCCGGGAACGTGGTCGGCAGGCAGTGCCCGTCGCTCTCGGAGCGCATCTCGCGCTGCCGGATCGCCGCCGCGCGCACACGCCACGTCGCCGCGGGGTCGGCGTCCGTCCCGAAGACGGCGATCTCCCCCGGGTCGAGTGCGCGGCGCAGCGTCTGGTACGCGGTGAACCCCGCCAGGCCGGAGCCGACGACCGCGACGCGTGCCACTACTTCACCGAGCCTGCGAGCAGCCCCTGGACGAAGTAGCGCTGGAAGGCGAAGAAGACCACGAGCGGGACGACGAGCGAGATGAACGATGCCGGCGCGATGATGTCGATGCTCGTCGAGAACTCGCGCAGCTGGTCGAAGATCCAGACCGTGATCGGGGTCACGCCGAACGTGAGCGAGACGATCAGGTCGTTCCAGGTCCAGAGGAACTGGAAGATGGCGAGCGAGGCGATCGCGGGCAGGCCGAGCGGCAGGATCAGGCGCAGGAAGATCCAGATCTCGCTCGCGCCGTCGATGCGCGCCGACTCGAGGATGTCCTTCGGTATCCCGATGAAGAAGTTGCGCAGGAGAAAGATCGCGAACGGGAGCCCGAACGCGGCGTGGAAGAGGATCACGCTCAGCACCGTCCCGCCGATCCCGAGCGTGTCGTAGAGCCTGAACATCGGGATCAGCGCCATCTGCAGCGGCACGACGAGCAGTCCGATCACGGCGATGAAGAGCCAGTCGCGGCCGGGGAACTCCAGCCAGGCGAACGCGTAGCCGGCCAGCGAGCCGACCATGATCACGAGCAGGGTGTTCCCGAGCGAGATGTACGCGGTCGTCTTCAGAGCCGCCGTCAGCCCCTGGTTGTGGAAGAGCGCGCTGTAGTTCGAGAAGGTCGCCAGGCTCGGGTGGGCGAAGATCTTCCACCAGCCCGCGGTCGTGATCTCCGACGCGGGCAGGATCGAGGTGACGAAGAGCCCGATCGTCGGCACCAGCCAGAGCAGGCCGATCACGAGCAGCAGGATCTGCAGCGGCGTCTTCGCCACCGCGCGCACGATCCGGGCCGAGACGGCGTCGTGCGGCGCGGGAATGCGGACGGGCTCGGCGTGGGCTGCCACTAGACCTCCCTCCTGAAGCGGCGGATGTTCAGCGCCAGGACGGGGATCACCAGCAGGAAGAGGAAGACCGCGATCGCCGAGCCCAGCCCGAAGTCGTTCACTCCGCCGAAGGCAGTGCGCCACATCGCCAGTGCGATCACGCTCGCGTTCGACTGGGTCGATTCCGGCGCAAGCGCGATCACGATGTCGAACACCTTCAGGACGTTGATGATCATCGTGATGAAGACGACGCTGAGCACCGGCGCGAGCAGCGGCACCGTCACGCGGCGGAAGACCTGCCATTCGGTCGCGCCGTCCGTCCGCGCGGCCTCGAGCACCTCTCGTGGCATCGCCGCAAGCCCCGCCGCGATCACCACCATCGAGAAGCCCGCCCAGATCCAGATGTAGGCGATCAGCAGCGACGGGGTGATCAGGCTCGGGCCGAGCCAGGACCAGCCGCCGAACGGCTTCGCAAAGGTCGCCGCGCCGATCCCAGCGTTGTACGTCCCCGCCGGCACGTCCGTGAACTGGAAGCTGCCGTTCGACCCGGTCTTGGCCGACTGCACCGTCTTCCCGGACGAGTCCTTCAGCTCGACCGTGACGCCGGGGATGCCGAGCTCGCCCTTCTCCACGACGCCCGGCTTACCGCCGCCGGGCTTGAAGTCGCGCCAGACCGTGCCGACGATGCCGCCGGACTGCGACGGAGGCTTCACCGCCTGCTGCGCCCCGTCCGGCATGTCCTGCGGCGCGATCCCGGTCAGCCCGAGCAGGGCCACACCGCCGGGATGGAGCGGCGTCTTGAGCACCATCGCGCCGCCGTGCCCCTGCTGGAGGGTCGTGGTCGAGGGTGTCGCGCTGGGCAGCACGCCCGACGGCGAGAACGCCTCGTGGACGCTGCGGTCGAGGGCGTTGATCGCGCCCTGGCTCGGATCCTGCTGGTACATGATCCGCCACGTCACGCCGGTGGCGAAGGCGGAGATGGCCATCGGCAGGAAGACGACGGTCTTGAACGCGACCGCCCAGCGGATCCGCTCGGTGAGGACGGCGAAGATGAGCCCGACCGCCGTGACGAATGCCGGCACGACGGCCACCCAGATCGCGTTGTTCTTGATCGCGGTGACCAGGGTGGAGGTCGTGAACAGCGAGCGGTAGTTGTCGACCCCGACCCACGTGCCGAGGTAGCCCGACTGGCCGAAGAAGCTGCGGACGATCGTGTAGATCGTCGGATAGAGCAGCCAGACACCGAGCAGGACGAGGGCCGGGACGAGGAACACCGTCCCGGTCAGATAGCGGGAGCGCCTCTCCCCCGAGGGCTCCGGCGGAGCCGCCCTGGGAGGCGGCTCCGCCGTGATCGAGCTACCGCTCAAGCGCCTACTTCCCGCCCTTGTAGGCCTTCGTCGCTGCGGACTCGAGCTGCTGCTGGATGCTCGAGGCGCTCGACGGGTTCTGGAGGAACTTCTGGAAGAGCCCCCATTCGCCCTGGCCGGTCGTCGCACCGAACGCCGCCGGCTGCAGGTCGGACATGTCGAACACCACCGACGACGCCCCGAGAAGCGGCGCCTCCGTCAGCCTCGTGATCGGGTCCGGATAGACGCTCGGCGGCACGTGCTTGTTTCCGGTGCCGAAGCCGCCGAGCTTGGCCCAGATCTCCGCGGCCTCAGGCGTGGCGAGGTACTTCATGAAGGCCTGGATCGCCGGCGTGTCGCGGAAGGTGATGATCAGGTCGCCGCCGGTCTCCACGGCGCTCGCGTCCGGGCCAGGGGTGATCGCCGGGAACGGGACGACGTTGAAGTCCTTCTGCGGCTTCGCCTTCGTCGCCTGGAGGATCTCGATGCTGGCGAAGTCGCCCTGGAGGTTCATCGCGGCCTTCGGCGGCGTCGTGTACACGTAGTCGACGCACTGTGGGTATCCCGTCTGCAGCGCGCCGCTCGTGCCCCCGGCGAGGTTGGAGCTGTCGCCGACGATCTGCTTCATGTAGCTCAGCGCCTTGGCGACCGTCGGGTCGGTCCACTTGATCATGTGCTGCGAGAGGTCGTTGTACTTCTGCGCCCCGTAGAGGCGGAGGTAGATGTTCTCGAAGATGTCGGTGAGGGTCCAGCCGTGCGCCCCGCAGAGCGAGTAGGCCGGCGTCCCCGAAGCCTTGATCGTCTTCGCGTCGCTGATCAGCTGCTGCCACGTCTTCGGCGGCTGCACACCGGCCGTCTGGAACGAGTGGACGTTGTACCAGAGCGTCGACTTGTTGGACGCCTTGTAGAGCAGGGCGTAGGTCTTCCCTGCGACCTTGCCGAGGTTCGCCCACGCCGGCGTGAAGTTGGCGCTGATCGTGGCGTCCGCGTACGTGATCGACTTCAGGTGCCCCTGCGTCACCAGCTGCTTGACGAGCCCCGGCTGCGCGACGTCGGCCATGTCGGGCGGGTTGCCGCCGGCGATCGAGGTGGCGAGCACCGTCGGGATGTCGTTGCCCTTCGACTGGTAGTTGACCTTGACGTTCGGGTAGTGCTTGTTGAACCCGGCGATCACCTGCTGGAACGCCTTCTGCTCGGTGCCGGACCAGATGCCGTAGAACTTGACCGTCCCGGAGACGCTGGAGCCTCCCGACGAGGTCGTCGTGCCGTTGCTCGACCCGCCGCCGCCACATCCGGCTGTCACGGCGAGCACCGCGGCCAGCACGGCGGCGAGCGCCATCGGGCGCGCCACGCGTGTTCTGCCTACCCTCAGACTGCCCCTCACGCTGCTGCTCCTTTCTCGCTCGTTTCCCCGTCGTAGATTCCCTTGCTCGTCTCGGCGTCGAAGAAGTGAAGGGAGCGCGTGTCGACCGCAACCTCCACCGGCTTTCCCTCCTCGACCGAAGCTCGGGCGCCGAAGCGTCCGACGAGCAGTGCCCCCGACCCCTTGCTCTCGAAGGTCGCCCCCTCGCCCACGGAGCCGGCGTCCTGCGCCAGCTCCATGACGTCGTCGGTCAGCGCCTCCTGCGTGCCCTCGACCGTGAAGTGCACCATCAGCTCGGAGCCGAGCGCCTCGCGCAGCTCCACGACCCCGCGCAGGCGGTGCCCGGGCGGTGTGTCCGGCTCGAGCGACGCGTCCTCGAGGTTCTCGGGCCGGATCCCGAGGATGACCTTCTTCCCCTCGTAGCCCTGGAGCGCGCGCCGCGCCGCGAGCGTCTCCTCGTCGAGCTTCAGGTGCTGCTTGCCGACGTCGACCGCCAGCCCGCCGTTGGCCCGCGTCACGGTCGCCTCGATCATGTTCATCGCAGGTGAGCCGATGAAGCCGCCCACGAACAGGTTGACCGGGCGGTCGTAGAGCGTCTGCGGGTCGGCGACCTGCTGCAGCTCACCTTTCCGCATCACGGCGACGCGGTCTCCCATCGTCATCGCCTCGACCTGGTCGTGCGTCACGTAGATCGTCGTCGTGCCGAGGTCGCGCTGGAGGCGGCTCACCTCGGCCCGCATCTGCACGCGCAGCTTCGCGTCGAGGTTCGACAGCGGCTCGTCCATCAGGAACGCCGACGGCTCGCGCACGATCGCCCTGCCCATCGCGACCCGCTGGCGCTGGCCGCCGGAGAGGGCGCGCGGCTTGCGCTTGAGGAACGGATCGAGCCCGAGCACCCGCGCGGCGTCGTGGACGCGTCGGTCGATCTCCGACTTGGGCATCTTCTTGACCCGCAGGCCGAAGGCGATGTTGTCGTAGACCGAGAGGTGCGGGTAGAGCGCGTAGCTCTGGAAGACCATCGCGATGTCGCGGTCGCGGGACGGGAGGTAGTTGACGACGCGCTCGCCGATCTTGATTGCGCCCTCGCTGACGTCCTCGAGCCCGGCCACCATCCGGAGCGCGGTCGTCTTGCCGCAGCCGGACGGCCCGACCAGCACCATGAACTCGCCGTCGCCGATCGAGAGGTTGAGATCGTTGACAGCCCGCGTCCCGTCTGCGTACACCTTCGCCACGCGCTCGAATGCGACACCGGCCACGGTGGGCGAGATGC
>DASTZY010000181.1:0-20693 GCA_035764085.1 Gaiellaceae bacterium | reverse complement strand
GTGGCGACGGCGGTCAAGCGGGCGCGCGAGATGGCGCTGCTGCCGTACGTCGCCGAGGGCTCCGAGGAGCGGGGCGGCGGGCGGCGCGACCGCGGAGATCGCGGCGACCGGGGAGATCGCTGACGTGGAGGTCATCCTCCTCTCGGACGTCGAGCACGTCGGCCTCCGCGGCGACGTGGTCTCGGTCGCGCGCGGCTACGCCCGCAACTACCTCCTGCCGCGGCGGCTCGCGGAAGAGGCGACGCCGGCCCGCGTCGCGGAGCTACGGAAGCGGGACACGCTGCGCGCCCGTCACGAGGCGAAGACCGCCGACCAGGCGCGCGAGATCGCCGAGACGCTGTCGCAGGCCGTGCTGCGGTTCGAGGTCAAGGCTGGCCCCACCGGCTCCCTCTTCGGCTCGGTCACGCCGACCGACATCGCGGACGAGCTCTGGAGCACGAAGAAGGTCCGCGTCGACCGGCGCAAGATCGAGACCGACCCGATCAAGCGGATCGGCCGCTACGAGATCCCGATCGCGCTCTTCGAGGACGTCCGCGTCGAGGTTCGCACCGAGGTGATCCCCGAGGGCGGCGCGCTGCCGTCCGACGAGGAGCTCCAGCAGATGGAGGCCGCGGAGCGCGCCGAGCAGGAGGCCGCGGCTCCCGAGCCGGCGGTCGAGCTCGAGGAGATCCTCGCCGAGGTCGACGCCGCCGAGGCGGCGGAGGCCGAGGAGCCCGAGGCGGCGGACGCCGCCGAGGCCGGGCCGGAGGCGGAGGCTGAGCCCGAGCCCGAGTGGCGGGCCGACGCCGAGGCCGCTCTCGCGGACGAGTAGCGTCTAGCGACTCCCGGCTCCGGCGCGGGAGATCAGCCCGAGCACGGCCTTCAAGCGCTTGGTGGGCAGGGAATTCGGCGCGGTCATGTTGACCTGGATCACGCCGCTGCGGTAGGCGGCGAAGAGGTACTTGGAACGCTCCGTGGGCTCGCCCGCGGGAAGGTCGACGAGAAGCGCGTTCGTCGCGTGCGGGACCTCGATCGACCGGGCGGTGATGTGCTGCTTTCCGCTTTGGGCCCTGAACATGTGCATGAGCGCCTTGCCGACGACGATCGGGTGCGTCGACAGGGCGATTCCGGCCTTGAGGTCGCTCCGTTCCCACATGCAAGCGCCGTGGACGAACGTGCCGCGCTTGTAGTGCTGGCCGCCGGCCTTCCTGATTGCGGTGAGCGTGGCGGCGTGACAGAGGTTGTACCCGGGTCGGAAGAGGACGCGGGGCGGCCCCCCGGTTGTCGCCGCGGCTAAGGCCGCAGGGAGCGTCGCCGCCGCCGATGCGACCGCGACCACGGCGAGCGTGAGCGCGATCCGTTTGACGTGCCGGCCGTGGTGCCGTGGTTGCTCTCGTCTCGGTGTCATCGCGCTCGCCTCCTTCGAGGTGGCAGTGGGGACGGCGTCTGCCGTCCCCACTGCGTGGCTTCGTCGTCCTAGGGACCGATCGTGAACGTCTGGCTGTTCGTACTGCCGGTGTACTTGTCGGTGGCCGGCGGCGCGAACGTCGCGGTTGCCGTGTAGGTCCCGTGCTTCTGGTCGAGCTTGATCGTCGCGCTCGCAATGCCCGAGGCGTCGGTGGTTGCGGTGATGCTCTGCGTGCCGAGCGTGAAGCTGACGGTTCGGCCGGCGACCGGCTGGCCGTGATCGTCCAGAACCGTGGCGGACAAGGTCACGTTCTTCGACGGCGTCGACTTGTTCGGTCCGGTATAGGTCGTCGTCGTCGCTCGTTGCGCGACCACCACGCTCGCCGTGTCACTCGTGCACGCGAGTTCGGGGTCGCAGGCCGTGAATGTCGCGACATAGGTCCCCGGCAGCACGTAGGTGTGGGTCGCCGTCGAGCCGCCCGATGCGCTGGGGCTGCCGTCCCCGAAGTCCCAGCTGTAGCTCAGGAACGGCTGCTCGTTCGTCCCGGGGTCGACAGCGCTGCCCTGGAGCGTGACCGGGTCCCCCCACTCGCTCGACATGTCGGGGCCCGCGTTGGACACCGGCGGCTGGTTGACGACGTCGACGGTGAAGGTCGCGAGTCCGACGTTCCCGTCCGAGTCGGTCGCGGTCACCAGCCCGCTGTAGGTGCCCGGAGCCTCGAACGTGTGCTGCGGGTTGAGCCCGAACGCGACCCCTCCGTCCGAGAAGAACCAGACCAGGGTCAGGTTGCTCAGACCACAAGGGCTGGTGCTGCCCGAGCCGTCGAAGGTGATCGGGCTCCCCTCGAGGCCGGAGTAGGGCCCGCCGCCGTTCGCAGAAGGTGGAATGTTGTTAGCCAGCACCGGGCCGAGATCGACCTGCTGGTCCGGTGCGCTCATACTGACCGGGCCGAGGTCGGCGCCGGTCGTCGACGCGAACGGAGGCGTGTCGAAGCCGCCCCCGATCCCGAGCACGTCCGCGGTCAGATGGAACTTCAGGTCGCCGCTGTAGGTGATCGGGTCGGCCGTGTACCCGCCGATGTCGGTCAGCGAGTAGATCAGGTCGTTCCCCACCGGCTGCGAGCAATCGATGCTGATCGGGTCGGACACGGTGGACGGCGAGCTCCCGGCGAACGTCAGCGCGCTGTTCGGGATCGCCGGGCCGCCGCTGATCACCGCGATGCGCAACGCGCTCACGCCGGTTCCGGTCACCGTGACGGATTCGTCGAGGACGAGGTCGGCCTCGGCGCTCGCGATCCCGAAGAAGTCCTGCTTGAACAGCTGGATGGACTTCGTGGCGGTACACGTTCGCGGGGAGTCACCCGGGAGGGGCATCACGCACGGAATCGTGTCCGAGTCCGTGATCGGCCCGACGGTGAGATTGTCGTTGGTCTCCACCCAGTCGTTGCACGTCGTGGGCGTGACCGTCGCAATCGAACACGATTCGTCCGTCCCTCCCAGATCGGATCCGTAGACGGCCGCGTCGCCGGTCACGCTGTAGTTGACCGTGACCGACCCCGAGCCGGGGGTCAGTGTGTCCGCCAGATCGAGTGTCTGCCCGTGCCGCAGGTTGGATTGCGTGTAATTCATCGCGATCGTCGAGGGGTTGCTCCACGACGCCTGCGCGTCGATCTGGACCCCCACACCGAAGCCGAAGCTGTTGAAGGGGCCGCTGAACAGAATGTCGGGAGCACACGGATCACAGACCGCGAGGGCCGAGAGAATGCTCGTCTGAGTCCCGTTTCCCGAGAATGCCGGACTCGTCGTCTGCGTCGCAGCAGCCGCCCGACCCGGCAAAAGGCCCGCCAGCAACACGACGAGCCCGACCACCGAGAGGACTGCAAGCCGCCTACGCAAGCTCGCACCGCGCATCCGAACCGTCCTTTCCGGCAGCGGGACCACCCCGGCGGGCGACCCACACCACCTCTCCTCGGCACCGACACCCGGCCGCAGAACGCGAGCCGCTGCCACTGACAAGCCGGCCAACGAGAAGAACGACCCCTCTCTCCCCACTACCCGGTACACGTGGCGACCCTAGGACGGAGAAGACGGAGCGTCTATCGGGCGACGACCATGACTTTGTCGAGGCTGTCCCTAGGCGATTCGGCCTGGCAGGGAGCTGGATTGGTGGGTGCAAACCACCCTAGGATCGGGTGACAGGCACCCTAGGCTCGGACGCCAGCCTCCCTAGGATCGGTCCGACAGAGGCAAGGAGAGAGTGTGGCCGCTATCGCGCACTCTGCGGCTCTGATCCTGATCGTCGACGACGATCGGGCGTTCTCCGAGTTCGTCGGTCACGTCCTCGAGGGGGCCGGGTACCGAACGCTCTACGCCGCCACGGGAGAAAAGGCTCTGCAGGTCGCGAGCGAGCATTCGCCCCTCGTCGTCCTGCTGGACATCGTCCTCCCGAAGCTGAACGGGTACGAGGTGTGCCATGGGCTCCGGCAGATGCTCGGTGAGAGCGCCGCGATCGTCTTCGTCTCCGGGGAACGCACGGATTCGGTCGACGTCGCATCCGGGCTCCTGGTCGGCGCCAACGACTACTTGGTGAAGCCCGTCGACCCGGACGAGCTCGTCGCGCGGGTGGGCGCCCTCTCGCGACGCGTGCAGGCCACGGGAGGCAACGGATCGGGTGATCCGCCGCGGCTCACCCCGCGCGAGACCGAGGTTCTCAGCCTGCTCGCGGACGGCCGCAGCCAGCGTGAGATGGCGGGGCTCCTCTCGATCAGCCCGAGGACGGTCGGGCTCCACATCGAGCACATCCTGGAGAAGCTCGATGTCCACAGCCGTGCGGAGGCCGTGGCCGCCGCCTACCGACGGAAGCTCCTCGGCAGGAACGACTAGAGAGACGGGAGCAGCAGCGGAAGCGCGTCCTCGACCAGGGCCGGCGCGCCGTCGAGATCGAGCACGCGCTCTCCTGTGCGCTGCGCCTCTGCGCCGAACAGCTCGACGATCTCGGCCGCGCGTCGATGCTCGGGGTGCGCCTGCCAGAAGGCGCTCTGCAGCGCGGCGGACAACCCGCCCGGCCAGCCGCCGAGCGGCGCGCCGATCTCGGGCGCGCTACGGCGCCAGTGCGGCGTGTCGATCGACCCGTTGCAGGCGCCCCCGAACGGGTCGACCGCCGCGTACTCGATCCGGCCCACGGTCGCCAGCAGGGTCGCGGCCGTGCACAACAGACACGGCTCGAGCGTCGAGTAGAGGACGTGGTCGCGGTAGCGGTCGGTCACCGTGAGCTGGGCGAGGGCGTCCACCTCGGCATGCGCTAGACGCGAGCCGGCGAGGCCGTGACCCGGCGGGTCGAAGATCCGGTTGCGCCCGCGCGCGACCACCCTCCCGTCCGCCGCGGCGACCACCGAGCCCACCGGGATCGTCCCCGCGAGGTACGCCTCCCACATCAGCTCGAGCGCCGCCCGCCAGGGCTCCTCGAGCTCGCTCCAGGCGTCCACCCGCGCGATCGTAGAGCGTGCACACGCTGTCCACGCAGCTGTGGATTGCGCAGGAAGTTCCCGCTCCTAGCGCCTCTTCCATCCCCAGGCGCGCCGTCCGACGTGCCTGCGACGATGGTCGATTCTCCTGCAAATGGCCGAAAATGACCTGTTCAAAACGGACATACCAACAGCTGGAAAGCCGGCTGCCCGACTGGTGGAATCGGGACGCATGACGCTCGCCGCCGTTCCGACGCCCGCCGCCGTCCCGCCGCAGAATCTGGAAGCCGAGGAGTCGGTCCTCGGCGCGATGATGATCTCGCCGGGCGCAATCGCGGCGGTCAGCGAGATCCTCGACGCGGGCGACTTCTACCGCGAGTCGCACGCCAAGATCTACCGCGCCGCGCTCCAGCTCTACGGCCAGAACGAGCCGGTCGACGCGATCACGCTGACGAACGAGCTCGAGCAGCGGGGCGAGCTCGAGGCGATCGGCGGGCGCGTCCGCCTGCACGAGCTCGCCCGGCTCGTGCCCGCCACGGCGAACGCGCGCCACTACGCCGAGATCGTCCGCGAGAACGCAACGCTGCGCGGGCTGATCCGCGCCGGCGGCGAGATCGCGCAGCTCGGCTGGGAGCGCGAGGGCGAGCCGGCCGAGCTCGTCGCCCGCGCCGAGCAGCTCGTCTACGACCTCGGCGAGCGCCGGGCCCAGGGCGAGCTTGTCCTCTTCAAGGACACGCTCGTCGAGACGTTCCAGCGGATCAGCCACCTCTACGAGTCCGGCGCCGAGGTCACCGGGCTCGCGAGCGGCTTCAAGGACCTCGACCGGATCACCGCCGGCTTCCAGCCCGCGAACCTCGTCATCATCGCCGCCCGCCCGTCGATGGGAAAGAGCGGCTTCGCACTCGAGATCGCCAGCCACGTCGCCGTCGACCAGCAGACGCCGTGCGCGTTCTTCACCCTCGAGATGTCGCGGCAGGAGGTGGCGCAGCGCCTGATCTGCTCGCGGGGCAAGGTCGACGCCCACCACATCCGCACGGGCAAGCTCTCGAAGGACGACTGGCCCCGCCTCGCCCAGGCGTGCGGCCAGCTGGAGTCGGCGCCCCTCTACGTCGACGACACGCCGGCGCTCAGCCTGCTCGAGCTCCGCGCCCGCGCGCAGACGTTGAAGCGCCGGGAACCGAACCTCGCCCTCGTCGTCGTCGACTACCTCCAGCTCATGACGACCGGCCGCAGCGAGGAGAGCCGCCTGCAGGAGGTCTCCTCGATCTCCCGGGGCCTGAAGGAGATCGCCAAGGACCTCGACCTCCCGGTCGTCGCGCTCTCCCAGCTCAACCGCTCGCCCGAGCAGCGCCACGACAAGCGCCCGATGCTCTCCGACCTCCGGGAGTCGGGCTCGATCGAGCAGGACGCGGACCTCGTCATGTTCCTCTACCGCGAGGAGTACTACGACCGCGACGACGCCGACGACACCAAGAAGGGAATCGCCGAGGTGATCGTCGCCAAGCACCGCAACGGGCCGATCGGGAACTTCAACGTCGCCTTCATCAGCCGCTATGCCAAGTTCGCCAGCCTTCAGCAGCAGTAGCGGCCCGCTCCCGGCGCGCTGCCTCGGCTGCGGGCGCGAGTTCGAGACGGAGCAGGTCGTCCTCCTCGGCCAGAGGTTCCCGGCCGAGCGCTACTGCGCGCTGTGCCGCGCCACGGAGGAGGTCGTCGACGAGCAGCGCCGCGCCGAGGAGCGCTGGGCCCGCGTACGGGTCCCCTCGGCCTACGACGGCTGCACGTTCGAGAGTTTCGAGCCCGCTCCCGGCACCGAGACGGCCCTCTCGGTGTGCCGGCAGTGGGTGAAGGAGTACCGGGCCGGGACGCAGCTGTCGCGCGGCCTCCTGCTCAGAGGCCGGCCGGGCGCGGGCAAGACGCACCTCGCCGTGGCGATGCTGCGGCAACTCGTCTGGAGCGACCACCCTCGCACCGCGCTCTTCATCAACGTGCCGCAGTGGCTCGACGCCTTGAGGGAGAGCTACGGCGAGGGCGAGCCCCCGCCCGCTCCCAGCGGCTTCGAGATTCTCGTCCTCGACGATCTCGGGGCCGAGGACTCGTCGACGCCGTGGACGCGGGACCGGATCTACCAGATCCTCAACCACCGGGAACAGGCGCGATCGCTGATGATCGTCACGACGAACTGCAGCGGCGCGGAGCTGGCCGGGCGCCTCGGCGGCCCGTCCGCCAGCCGTCTCCGGAAGCTCTGCCGCGACGTCGAGGTCGAGGCGCGGCAGGACTTCCGCGAAGTCCTCGTGGAGCGCAACGCCGCCTAGGCGGGCGGCATACTTCACCGACGTGCCCGCGACCGTCATCGTCGGCGCGCAGTGGGGCGACGAGGGGAAGGGCAAGATCGTCGACCTGCTCGCCCGGGACTCCGACCTCGTCTGCCGCTACAACGGCGGCCCGAACGCCGGCCACACGATCGTGGCCGACGGCGAGACGTACAAGCTGAAGCACATCCCCTCGGGGATCCTCCAGGGCAAGGAGTGCGTGATCGGCGCGGGCTGCGTCGTCGACCCGCAGGTGCTGATCGAGGAGCTCGACGGGCTCGCGTCGCGCGACATCGCGACCGATCTCGTGCGGCTCTCCGGCAACGCGCACCTGGTCATGCCGTGGCACGTGGCCATCGACCAGGCGAGCGAGCGGCGGCTCGGCAAGCTCGCCATCGGCACGACGAAGCGGGGGATCGGCCCGTGCTACGCGGACAAGGCGATGCGCCTCGGGATCCGCGTCCAGGACATCCTCGACCCGAAGATCCTGCGCCAGAAGATCGAGGTGGCACTCGCCGAGAAGAACCTCTGGCTCGAGCGCGTCTACGGCGAGGAGCCGATCGGGCTCGAGGGGCTCGTGGAGCAGCACGAGGGCTACGCCGAGCGGCTGCGCCCGATGATTACGGACACGTCCCTGCTCGTCGACCGCGCGCTGCGCGACGGGAAGCGGATCCTGTTCGACGGCGCGCACGGCACGCTGCTCGACCTCGACCACGGCTCGTATCCCTTCGTCACCTCCTCGCCGACGGTCGCCGGCGGAGCGGCGGTGGGCACCGGGATCGGGCCGACGCGGATCGACTCGGTGATCGGCGTCGCCAAGTCGTACGTGACGCGCGTCGGCCAGGGGCCGTTCCCGTCCGAGATCGAGGGGCCCGACCAGGAGCGGCTCCGCGAGCTCGGCGGAGAGTACGGGACGGTCACCGGCCGCGAGAGGCGCTGCGGCTGGCTCGACCTCGTCGCGCTGCGCTACGCGGTGCGCCTGAACGGGATCGACCGTCTCGCGCTGACGAAGCTCGACGTCCTCTCCCACTTCGCGGAGCTGCCGGTCTGCGTCCGTTACCGCACCCGCGACGGCCACGAGACCCACGACTTCCCGGCACACCAGAGCGACTTCCACGCGGCCGCGCCGGTCTACGAGGTGCTCGACGGATGGCAGGAGCCGCTCGACGGCTGCTCGTCCGTCGCGGAGCTGCCGGACGCGGCGCGCTCCTACGTCGAGTTCGTGGAGCGCGAGCTCGACGTCGAGGTGATGCTCGTCGGCACCGGCGCGGAGCGGTCCTCGGTGCTCACGCGGGCGTAACGACGGCGGCGAAGGCGCGCGCCTTCAGCTCGAACGGGCCCTCCGGGCTGCCGAGCCGACGGAACAGCTCCTCGTGCGCGCGCTCCCGCTGCTCGGCGTCGAGCGACGCCACCCACTGGCCGGCCGGCCCGACACCGTGGTCCATGGCATTCCAGAACTCGGCGAAGTCCCGGTAGCCGGCGGTCACGTCCAGCTCGGTGGCCTCCACCGCGCCGTGCGGCGCGAGCAGGTCGTGGATCTCCTGCGGCGTCCGGTAGCGGCGCGGTTCGGCCAGGCGCGTGGTGCCGGTCGCCGCCGCCGTCGCGTCGATCGCCGCGAACATGTCGACCTCCGCCACGCCCCACATGCAAACGGCCACTCGCCGCGCGACACGAGCCATCTCCGCGATCGCCGCGGGCGCGTCGCTCATGAAGGCGATCACGAGCTGCGCCAGCGCCGCGTCGAACTCGCCGGCCGCGAACGGCAACGACTCGGCCCCGCCCTCGCGCACCTCGACCTCCGGGAACCGCTCGCGCAGGACGGCCACGAACTCGGGCGACGGTTCTGCTGCGGCGACGGACGCGCCGCGGGCGAGCAGCTCGGCGGTGAGCGCGCCGGTTCCCGCGCCGACGTCGAGCACACGCAGGCCGGAGCTCACGCCGGCGAAATCGGCGAACAACGGCGCGAGCCGCGTCGCGTAGCGGCCCATGAAGTCGTCGTAGGCGTCGCCGCCGACCCGGAAAGCCCCGCTCACCAGGCGAGACTACTGCGCGACTCAGCCCGGCGTGACCGCTGCTGCGAACGCGCGAGCCTTCAGCTCGAACGCGCCCTCCGGGCTGCCGAGCTGACGGAAGAGCTCCTCGCGCGCGCGTTCGCGGCCCGCATCGTCGAGCGACGCGAGCCAGGCCGCGGCAGGCAGGCCGATCTGCTGCTCGAGGGCGTGCCAGAATTCCTCGAAGCTCGCGTACTCGCCCACCACGTCGAGCTCGGCAGACTCCACCGCGCCCAGCGGAGCGAGGAGATCACGCAGCTCCTGGGCGGTCCGGTAGAGACGCGCGCCCTGCGGTTGCGTCCCGACCGCCTCGGCGGCGCGCTGGATTGCCGCGAACATCTCGACCTCCTGGATGCCCCACATGCAGACGGCCACTCGCCGCGCGACCCTTGCCATCTCGGCGGCCGCCCGTGGCGCGTCCGCCAGGAACGCCACCACGAGCTGTGCGAGGGCCACGTCGAATGCGCCGTCCGGGAACGGGAGCTGCTCAGCCGGCCCCTCGTGCACCTCGAGCTCCGGAAATCGCTTCCGGAGGACCTCGCAGAACGCACGGGACGGCTCGACGGCGGCGACCGCGGAGCCGCGATCGAGCAACTCCGCGGTGAGAGCCCCGGTCCCCGCGCCGACGTCGAGCACGCGGTCGCCGCCTCGGACTCCGGCGAAGTCGGCGAACAGGGGCGCGAGCCGCCGCGAATAGCGGCCCATGAAGTCCTCGTACGCCTCCTCGCCGATGCTGAAGACCCCGCTCATCCTTCGCCCCTTTCGCCGACGAACTGCGCGAGGCTGATGAGGTTTCCCTCGCTGTCCTTGAACCACGCGGCCCTGACGGCGCCGTAGTCCATGATCCCGTCGCGGAAGGAGCACCCCGGCGGCGCCTCGTAGCTCTCCAGCTCGACGCCGCGGTCGCGCAGGCTCGCCGTCGCCGTTTCGATGTCGTCGACGGCAAAGCCGATCTGGTCGTGCGTGCCGGACGGAGACCCTGCCGACGGGAAGACGAGGAACGACGCGCCGCCGCACTCGTAGAAGAGATGGCCGTGGTTCTCGCGCACCGGCTCGAACCCGAGCGCGTCGCGATAGAAGGCTCGCGCGCGCTCGACGTCCTGCGCCGGCAGCTTCGCGTACGAGCTACGGAAGATCTCGCTCATGTGTCCCCCTCGTTCGTGACCTCGGAAGCGGCGATTCTACGGAGGTCTGCCGGCTCGTTCACGTTGGCGAGCACGGAGGGGTCGAGCTTCACCTCGGCCGTGTCCAGCCCCGCCAGGACGGTGCGGAGCCGGCGCTCGCCGCTCTCGAAGGCGGGCAGCGTCCCCCGGGCGACCGCGCAGGGCAACGGGCCGTCCTGGGCGACTGCGGCGTCCCGGCACGCCGCAGCCAGCAGGCTCAACGCTCCGGCGGTCAGGAGCGGCATGTCCACGGGAATCACGACGGCCACGTCGTGCGACGCCTGTCGCAGGCCAACTGCGATCGCCGCGACCGGGCCCGTGCCCTCGTCTCCGAGCGACGGGAAGGGGAGTCCCTCGAGCCGGCCGACCGCGATCCGCTCCGCGCAGACCTCGCCGAGCAGGCGCCAGGCCCGCTCCGCGAGCGTCTCCCCCTCGAACGACGCGAGCGCCTTCGGCGACCCGAACCGCCTGCTCGCCCCGCCGGCGAGGAGGATCCCGGTCAGCTCTCGATCCGCCACGGCTCCGTGTAGACGTTGACGGAGCCGCCGCGGACGAAGCCGCAGAGCGTGACGCCGCGGTCGGCGGCGAGGTCGACCGCGAGGCTCGACGGCGCGCCGACCGCGACGAGGACGGGGCAGCCGGCGACGGCGGCCTTCTGGACGAGCTCGAACGAGAGGCGCCCGCTCACGCAGAGCACATGCGCGGCAAGGGGCAGCAGCCGTTCCCGGAACGCCCAGCCGACGACCTTGTCCAGCGCGTTGTGGCGGCCGACGTCCTCACGGACACACAGCGGATCGCCGGCGGCGGAGAAGAGCCCGGTCGCGTGCAGGCCGCCGGTGGCGGCGAACGCCGCCTGCGCCTCGCGGAGCCGGTCCGGCAGCGCGGCGACCAACGCGAGCGGCAGCCGCAGCTCGGAGTCCACGCGCGGCGCCTCGACGGCCACGGCCTCGAGCGCCCCCTTGCCGCAGACGCCGCAGGAGGAGGCGGTGTAGAAGCTCCGCTGCAGCCGCGCAGGGTCGAACTCCGGCGCGCCGACGTCGACGGCGTTCGCCGCCAGGTCGTCGGGCAGACGCGCCTCGACCGGGCGGAGGCCTTCGGAGATGCAGAAGCCGAGCCCGAGCTCCTCGTCGTGCCCCGGTGTCCGCATCGTGACCGCTACCGGCCGCCCGCCGATCCGGATCTCGAGCGGCTCCTCGACCGCGACCTGGTCGCGCTCGGTCGCGCCGGCCGGCAACCGGAGGACGTCGACTGCGGCGGCCGAGTAGGGCGGCGCGTCCATCAGCGCCCGCAGCGTAACCGCGACGTCAGGCCTGCTCGGCGTCCCTGTCGAGCCCGGCCTCGGCGGTCGAGCGCGTGGTGACGAGGTGCTCGTAGACGGCGCGATAGCCGTTGATGGCCGCGGCGACGTCGCCGGCGGAGATTTCGTCGGCGTTCCGCTCCGCCGCTTCGACGATCTCGTGCGCGGCGAGATACTCGGCCACGACCTCGCGCTCGTCGCCCTCCCGCACCACCGGGTCGGTCAGGTCGTAGCCGCTCTCCTCCAGCATCCGCGCCACGAGCGCGTCGAGCTCGGGCAGGGCGTGGACGGGATCGGTGCGCAGGTCGTCCTCGAGCGCCTCCCACTCGCTCTCCCACTCGTGCCGGTCGACTCCCGGGTCGTACATCGCCTCCATCCTGCGCGCGCGCTCGCGACTTCAAACGCAAGTGACGTAGGATCGGGCGGTGCGAGTGCTCGTCGTCGGGTCGGGGGGTCGCGAGCACGCGCTCGCCTGGTCGCTCTCGCGCAGCAGCAGTCTCGACGAGCTGCACGCGGCGCCCGGCAACCCGGGGATCGCCGCCCTCGCGCACTGCCATCCGGTGCGCGCCGACGACCACGCCGCGCTCGTCTCGCTGGCGCGGGAGCTTCGGATCGACCTCGTGGTGGTCGGGCCGGAGGCTCCGCTCGTGGCGGGCCTCGCCGACGAGCTGCGCCATCGCGGGGTCGCGGTCTTCGGCCCCAGCGCCGCGGCGGCGCGGATCGAGGGCTCCAAGGTTTTCGCGAAGGAGGTGATGGACGCCGCCGGCGTCCCGAGCGCCCGCACCCTCCCGATCGCGCAGGCGCCGTGCGTCGTCAAGGCCGACGGGCTCGCGGCCGGCAAGGGAGTCTGGGTCTGCCACACCGGGGACGAGCTGGACGCGGCGTTGCGGTCGGCGCAGGCGCTCGGCCAGCCGTTCCACGTCGAGGAGCTGCTGGAGGGGCCGGAGCTGTCGGTGTTCGCCCTCGCCGCCGGCGAGACCGCCGTCGCCTTCCCGCCGGCCCGCGACTACAAGCGGATCGGCGACGGCGACAGCGGCCCGAACACCGGCGGGATGGGCTCGTTCTCGCCGCTCCCCGACGTCGCCGACGACCAGGCGGCGGAGATCCTCGAGACCGTGCACCTCCCGGTGCTGCGCGAGCTCGCACGCCGCGACACCCCGTTCCACGGCCTCCTCTACGCCGGGCTGATGCGGACGGCGGACGGGCTGCGGGTGATCGAGTTCAACTGCCGTTTCGGCGATCCCGAGACGCAGTCGCTTCTGCCCCGGCTCGAAGGCGACCCGGTGCCGCTGCTCGCCGGCGACTTCCCGCACCGGCTGGAGATCGGGGACCGGGCCGCCGTGACGGTCGTGATCGCCGGCGGCGAGTATCCCGAGCGCGGCGACACGGGCACGCCGATCGAGGGCGTCGCGGAGGCGGAGGCGGCCCGCGCGCTCGTCCTCCATGCCGGGACGGCGCTGCACGACGGCAGACTCGTCACGAACGGCGGCCGCATCCTCGACGTCGTCGGCGTCGGCGCGACGGTCGGCGAGGCGCGAAGCGCCGCCTACGACGCGGCGGCGCGCATAGATTTCGCCGGCATGCACTACCGGAAGGACATCGCAGCCGATGCCTGAGGGGCCGCGGGTCGGGATCCTCGTCGGCTCGGAGTCGGACCGGGTGCGGATGCAGGGCGCCACGGCGCTGCTCGACGAAGCCGGCGTCGGCTACGAGTTCGATGTCCGGTCGGCGCACCGCACGCCGGACGCCGTCGCGGAGTACGCCCGCACCGCCCGCGACCGCGGTCTGCGCGTGCTGATCTGCGGGGCCGGCCTCTCGGCCGCCCTCCCCGGCGCGGTTGCGGCGCAGACCGACCTGCCGGTGATCGGCGTCCCGCTCCGCTCGAGCCTCAGCGTCCTCGACGGGCTCGACGCGCTGCTCGCAATCGCGCAGATGCCGCCCGGCGTGCCGGTCGCGGCGGTGGGCGTCGACAACGCGCGCAACGCAGCCGCGCTCGCGCTCCGCATCCTCAACGTCTGAGGGCGGCGCCGGACCGAGCCGGCGCCGCCCTCTCGCCCCTCTAACCGGTGATGTTGGTGCCGAGGCGCGGGAGGACGGCGCCGCCGACCCCCTGGGCATCGAGCGCGTGCGAAAGAACGCGATGCGCCGCGGAAGGACGGAGACCGCAGTCGCAGGCCCGCGTGCCCTGCGTCATCACGGCTGCGAAGTGGACGTCCCGGTGGTAGCGGCCGTGCGCGATCCTGGCCAGCTCCGCCCACTGCTGCGCCATCGCGCTGTTGTAGATCTCCGGGATCGCCTGCGTGTTGCGGAGCCCCCCGGCGACGTACCACGCCTGCCGCGCGCTCCAGATCGCGCCGACGCCTCCGTCGAGCGAGCCGTAGTCGTAGAGCGTGTGGCCGTGCACGGCGGTGCGGAAGCCGTGGAAGAACTGCTTCGTCTTGTGGAACTGCGGGTCCCAGGCCGGCTCGGCGTCGTCGGCGGCCGCAGCCTCGACGTGGGCGTCCAGCCCCTTCGAGTGCAGGATGCGTCCGAGCCTGTTGGTCGCGCGGGCCCAGTGGACTCCCGCCGTGTACGCGCTCGGCACTGCGGGGTGGTAGTTGCTCGTGCCGCGGGCGAGGCTGATCGACGCGGTCGATCCCGCCGGGAGGCAGGAGACGTACCCGCGCGCGTAGCCGACCATCGCGGTCGTGATCTTGTGGTTCTTCACGAACCGGCCCGAGAAGAGGAGCGTCCCGTAGCCGTGATGCCTGAACGCCGGCATGCCGAAGTCGAGGATGACGACGCCCGTTTCGCCGCGGTGCGCGGCGGAGCAGCCCTGCGCCGCGAGGATCCACGGCTTGGCGCTGTGCTCGTAGATCGAAAGGGTCGTTCCCTGGAGGTGCTGCGCCGGGCGCGGCTGACGCGTTGGTGCGTGCGCATGGGACGACGCCGGCTTGGCATGCGCGGCGGATTCGCGCCGCGGCGCCGGCGCGGGTGCATGCGCCGCTGCGGTCGTGGGGGTGTGGGAGACCCGGAGCCCCCGCAGCCAGTCGCCGAGCGGCACGAAGCTCGGGATGAGGCTCGTCGTGATGGCGATCGGGCTCGGGATCAGCGTGGGAGCGGTCGAGGGATTCCCTCCGGCCCAGGCGCCGCCGGCGAAGCCGAGCGCGAGGGAGAGGGCGGCCGCAGCGATGAACACGTACCTCTTCAAAGACACCTTCCTACAGATTTCGCGGGATAAATCCGCGCCAGAGTAGCGTCGGCTTCGGCCGGTCGCTGTCCCCCGTCCGAGGGAGGGGGCGCCGACGGACGCGGGCTCTAGACTGCACCCGTGATCGCCCGCTACTCCCGCCCGGCCATGGCCAGGATCTGGTCGGACGAGGGGAAGCTCGCGACGTGGCTCGAGGTCGAGCTCGCCGCGCTCGACGGGTTCGCAGAGGTGGGGACGATTCCGGCCGAAGCGGTCGAGACGATTCGTGCGCAGGTACGCGTGCCGACGCCCGAGCGCGTCGCCGAGATCGAGCGGGTCACCGACCACGACACCGCGGCCTTCGTCGACGCGGTCGCCGAGCAACTGGGCCCCGAGGGACGATTCGTCCACTACGGGCTCACGTCTTCGGACGTGGTCGACACCGGCCTCGCGCTCCAGATCCGCGACGCCGGGGCGCTGATCGCGGAAGGAATCGAGCGTGCGCTGGAGGTGGTCGTCCGGCGCGCCGACGAGCACCGGGCGACGCTCTGCATCGGCCGTTCGCACGGGATCCATGCCGAACCGGTCACGTTCGGCTGGAAGCTCGCGGGCTGGGCGTTCGAGCTCGGCCGGGCCCGAACGCGGCTCGCCCAGGCGCTCGAGCAGAACCGCGTCGGGCAACTCTCCGGGCCGGTGGGGACCTACGTGGTGGTCGAGCCGGAAGTCGAGCGCATCGCCTGCGAGCGCCTCGGCCTGGAGCGCGACCCGCTTTCGACCCAGATCGTCGCGCGCGACCGGCACGCCGAGCTGCTGAATGCGCTCGCACTGTGCGGGACGTCACTCGAGCGGTTCGCCCTCGAGATCCGCCACCTGGCGCGGACCGAGGTCCGCGAGGTCGAGGAGCCGTTCTCGACCGGGATGAAGGGGTCGTCGGCGATGCCGCACAAGCGCAACCCGAAAGTGGCCGAGCGCATCTGCGGGCTCGCCCGCGTCGTGCGGGCCGCCGCGCTCGTCGGGCTGGAGAACGTCGCCGTCTGGCACGAGCGCGACATCTCGCACTCGTCCGCCGAACGGGTCGCGATTCCCGACGCGTTCCTCGCGCTCGACTACATGCTCGACCGCTTCGTCTGGCTCGTGGACGGCCTCGTCGTCTATCCGGAGCGGATGCGCCGCAACCTCGAGGGGAGCCACTTCCTCTTCTTCAGCCAGCGCGTGCTGACCGCGCTCGTCGAGTCGGGGCTCCCCCGTGACGAGGCCTACCGCCTCGTGCAGCGCGCGGCGATGCGGGCGTGGGAGGAGGAGCTCGACTTCCGCGAGCTCTGCCGCGCCGACGAGGCGATCGCGTCGCGCGCCGACCTCGACGCGGCCTTCGACCTCGCCGCCTACACCCGGCACGTCGACACCGTCTTCGCCCGTCTCGAAGCTCTCAAGGAGGAGCCGCTACATGCCTGAGACCCACATCGCGTCCGGCAAGGTCAGGGAGATCTACGCGCTCGACGAGGAACGCCTGCTGCTCGTGGCCTCCGACCGGATCTCGACCTTCGACGTCGTCCTGCCGACCGAGATCCCCGACAAGGGCCGCGTCCTGACCGGCCTCTCCGGCTACTGGTTCACGCTGCTCGGGGCGATCGTCCCGAACCACATGCTCGCCATCCGCGACGACGGCCGCTCGATGGAGTGCCGCCGGCTCGAGATGCTCCCGATCGAGTGCGTGGTGCGCGGCTACCTCGCCGGTTCGGGCTGGAAGGACTACCGCGCGAGCGGCGAGGTCTGCGGGCACCGGCTGCCCGACGGCCTGCAGGAGTCCGACAAGCTCCCGGAGCCGATCTTCACCCCGGCGACGAAGGCGCAGGAGGGACACGACGAGAACATCACGCGCGAGCAGGCCGCGGAGCTCGTCGGCGAGGAACGGTTGCGCGAGGTCGAGCAGGTGTCGCTCCGGCTCTACACGACGGCGGCCGAGCACGCGCTGCGGGCCGGGATCATGATCGCCGACACGAAGTTCGAGCTCGGCCTCGACCCCGACGGCAACCTCGTCCTCGGCGACGAGGCGCTGACGCCCGACTCGTCGCGCTTCTGGCCCGGCGACACGTACGAGCCCGGCCGCGCGCAGGACAGCTTCGACAAGCAGTACGTCCGCGACTACTGCGAGACGACCGACTGGGACAAGACGGATCCCGGCCCGGAGCTGCCCGACGACGTCGTGCAGGTCACGCGCGCCAAGTACCACGAGGCGTTCGAGCGGCTGACGACGATCCCGTTCCCGGCCTACCTCGAGGACCCGACGGTGGTGCTCGGGTGAGAGCAACCGTGCTCGTCCGCCCGAAGGCGGGCATCCTCGACCCGCAAGGGGAGGCGGTCGGCTCGGCCCTCGGCCACCTGGGCTTCGACGTGCGGGACGCACGCGTCGGCAAGGTGATCGACCTCGAGCTCGAGGCGGCGGACGAGGCGGCGGCCAGGGCGGAGGTGGAGCAGATGTGCGAGCGGCTGCTCGCGAACCCCCTGATCGAGAGCTACGAGGTGGAGATCGTTGGCTAGCCCGCAGCCGCGCGTCGGCGTGATCACGTATCCCGGCTCGCAGGACGACCGGGACGCGCTGTGGGCGATCGCCGCGCTCGACGGCGAAGCCGTCCCGGTCTGGCACGAGGCGCGCGAGCTGCCGGACCTGGACGCGGTCGTCGTTCCCGGCGGCTTTTCGTACGGCGACCACCTGCGCTGCGGTGCGATCGCGCGCTTCTCGCCGGCGACCGCAGCGGTCTGCGAGTTCGCGGCTGCGGGCGGGCTCGTGCTCGGGATCTGCAACGGCTTCCAGATCCTCTGTGAGGCCGGCCTCCTGCCGGGCGCACTGCTGCGGAACGCGTCGCTCCGCTTCGTCTGCCGGGACGTGTCGGTGCGGGTCGAGCGGGACGACCTGCCGTTCACGAGGCGCTGCAGCGCGGGCCAAACGCTCGTGCTGCCCGTGAAGCACGGTGACGGCCGCTACCTCCCGCCGCCCGACCTGGACCCGGGCCAGGTCGTCCTCCGCTACCTCGACAACCCGAACGGATCCGTCGAGGACATCGCCGGTGTCTGCAACGAGGCGGGGAACGTGCTGGGCCTGATGCCGCATCCGGAGCATGCGGTCGACGCGCTGCTGGGCTCGGACGACGGCGCGCTGCTGCTCGCCTCGCTCGTCGACGCCGCTCGCGACCGGGTACTCGCCGCGATCTGAGCGAGGGCTACATCCCGAGCGCCTCCGCCAGCGCGGGATGCTGGGCGAGAGCGGCTTTCAGCCGTCCGATGTCCCGCTCGCGGAGCGTCACCGGCCCGCGCGTGCCGCCGCCCGCCCCCGCGTAGGAGAAGCGGACGAGCCGCTCCCCCTTCGCCGTCTCGAGCAGCTGCACCCTCGACGAGAACCGCTTGGTCCCCGCCTGCTGCGGCACTGTCAGCTCCTCCACGAGATCCGCAGGTCCCCACGGTGTCGCCGCCCTCGTCGCCATGCAAGGGACGCTAGCCCGGAAGGCGTGACGTGTCCGTCACGCCTTTCAGGCGAGGGCTGGGAGGGTTTCAGCCGAGCTTGGAAATACGCGGGTCGAGATAGACGTCGTCGACCTGCCAGCTTCCCGACTTCGCCGTCGACGTGAACTGCACCTGCGCCGTCGACGTCAGGAGCGGGAGCGCCAGGGAGGAGAGCACCCGCTGCGTGGGCTGCCAGCTCGCGTAGCCGTTCGGTGAGAGAGTCCCGAAGTTGAGCAGCCCGGTCAGGTTGCCGGTCAGCCCGCGGAAGACCACCTGAACCTGGAGGGATCCGGTCGCGCCCGAGCTGTGCGCGAAGAACCGCATATAGGGATCGAGAAGGTTGACCGGCAGCGGGGAGCTGAGCGCCGTTGCGCCCGGTCCCAGCTGGAGCGCGTGCGTCCCGGCCCCCGACACATGCCACGGCTCGTTCCCCGCCACGACCGACGCGTTGCCCTTCAGCGTCCACCCGGTCGCCCCGCTCTCGAAGCCGAGATTTGGGAAGGCGCAGTACGAATCCGAGTCCCCCCAGGGCGAGAACGGTTGGCTCGTCGAGCCGCACGAGGGAAGGAGCCCCCCGAGCAGCCCGCCCAGGAGCCCCGCCGACGCCACCGGAACGGAGAGACCGGCCGCTATCGCGACAGTCGCAACCGCGAAGCCAAGACGCCTAGCTCTACCCCTCATATCGACACCTCGCACAGCCGCAGGAACAAACAGTGCGCGAATGGTGCGTCCGCACGGCCCGGCGGACAATCACTCTGGTGGGGGGCATCCTTCACTCGAACGAGGGTTCTCCTGCCCGGACTCAAGCCACTGCCACCGGGGTGCCGATCTTGGGGCAGTGACCGAAAGTTTCCTGACCGCCCCTGCCCGCACGAGCGGCGACGCAGTCCTCGCGCTCGCGCGCGAGAGCGAGTCGCAGCATCTGGCGCGCTCGCGCCTCACCGGCCTGCTCGCAGTGGGCTTCGTGTCTGTGGCGCTCGGATTCCTGCTGCTCCCCTCGAACCGGCCGCTTTCGCTCGTCGCGCTCGTGAGCGCCGTCGGCGCCTACGCGATCACCTCGCGCGTCCAGGTGGAATTCCCGGGCTTCTACGCCATCCCGACGGAGGCGATCTTCGTCGTGATGTGGTTCGTGCTGCCGGTGCCGGCGCTGCCGCTCGCGGTTTGCGCGGCCATGCTCCTGGGACAGCTGCCGGACGTCGCGCGCGGCAAGATGCCGGCCGACCGGCTCGCCATCACGCTCGCGTCGTGCTGGTACGCCGTCGGGCCGGCGCTCGTCCTCTCCCTCGCGGGGCCGGCCGCACCGAGTTGGCAGGATATTCCCGTCTACCTGGCGGCGATCGCCGCCCAGTTCCTCTTCGACTTCGTGCCGACGTCCGCGCTGCAGCGCTCGGTGGCGCACGTCTCCCTGCGCGACGATCTCAGGAGCGCCGCCCCCGCCTACGGCTTCGATCTCATGCTCGCCCCCCTCGGCCTGCTCGCCGCCTTCCCCGCCTACCACCATCCCGCGGCGCTGCTCCTGCTCCTGCCGATGGCGCTCATCGTCGCCCGGGTCGGGCGGGAGCGGGAGGAGAAGAACGACAAGGTGCTCGAGCTGAAGAACGCGTACCAGGGGACGTCCTACCTGCTCGGCGACATGATCGAGGCCGACGACGCTTACACGGGGGAGCACAGCCGGGACGTCGTCGAGCTCGTGCTCGCAGTCTCCGACCGGCTGGGGCTCGACGCCGACGAGCAGCGGATGGCGGAGTTCACTGCGCTGCTCCACGACGTCGGGAAGGTGCGGGTCCCGTCCGAGATCATCAACAAGCCGGGCCCGCTCGACGACGCGGAGCGCGCCCTGATGACCACGCACACGGTCCTCGGCCAGGAGATGCTCGAGCGGGCCGGCGGCCTGCTCGGCGAGGTCGGCCCGCTCGTCCGCTCCTGCCACGAGCACTGGGACGGGAACGGCTACCCGGACTCGCTGGCCGGCGAGGAGATCCCGCTGGTCGCGCGCATCGTCTGCGCGTGCGACGCCTGGAGCGCGATGACCACCGACCGCTCGTACCGCCGCGCCCTCTCGCGCGAGGCGGCGTCGGCGGAGCTGCGCAGCTGCGCCGGGACGCAGTTCGATCCGCAGGTCGTCGACGCGCTCCTCGCCGTCCTCTCGCTCTAGCGGGCGAGCAGCCCGAACGTGTAGCCCGCCGCGATCGACACCGACGGGCCCAACACCCACCCCTGGAGGATCGAGAAGAGCGTCGAGAGATGCACGGTCTCGCGACCGCGGGCGAAGCCGGCGCCCGCCATCGCACCGACCAGGGCCTGGTTCATCGAGGTGAAGAAGCCGAACGCGACAGCGGCCAGGACGACTCCCGCC
>DASTZY010000180.1:0-9123 GCA_035764085.1 Gaiellaceae bacterium | reverse complement strand
GCGGCCGCCGTCGGCTTGCGCAGTGCTTTCACCTGCTCTGCCTGCTCGCGCTTCCCGGCCCTTCTCAGCTCGCGCTCTGCCTGGTTGCGAGCCTGCGTGAACTCCTCGGGCGGGAGCGCATAGAGCCGATCGGCAATCTCGTCCAGGCCCACGCGCCTACGGTGCAGTCGGCGCGAGCGCCGGTGCCGGCTCGACGTCGTCGAGCACGAAGCGCGAGTCGGTGCTCTCGGCGAGCGTGAGCAGCATTGCGTGCAGGGTCGCGCGTGTCTCGGCATCGAGCGGCGCCAGGAACTCCTCGTCGATTCCCTGGACGATGGTGCGGAGGCGAGCCAGCTGCCGCTTGCCGGCCGGCGTGAGGCTGACGAGGTGGCGGCGTCGATCTGTGGCATCCCGTCGCCGCTCGATCAGGCTCTTCTCCTCGAGCCCGTCGAGGATGCCGACGAGCATGCTGCGGTCGAGCTGCAGCGCATCGGCGATGGTCGCCTGCGTCTCGCGAGCGCCCTCGTCGAGGAGCGCCAGGACGCTGTAGTGGTAGGGGCTGAAGCCGACCTGCTCGAACTCCTTGAACGCGCGCGCCTTCAGTCCGACCCCGAGCCGCGCCAGCAGGAAGGCCGGGCTCGCAACCAGCTCGCGCGGGAAGCACGGGTTTGCTGCGACGACGCTGTCGGCGGCCGGTGTCTCCATTCTTTACAGGCGAAGTGTAGCGCAGACCATCGTGGATGTGATAGACCGTGGAATGAGTCCACGATATGGGGAGATGACGAATGAGTACTCAAAGTATCGCAGCCGCCGCGGATGTCCGCGAAGAGGGCAGAGACCGGCGCTGGCTGGTCCTGTCCGTGCTCGTGCTGGCGCAGTTCATGGTCGTGCTCGACGTGGCGATCGTGAACGTCGCGCTGCCGACGATCAAGACCGACCTCCACTTCAGCGAGAACGGGCTGCAGTGGGTGATCACCGCCTACGCGATCCTGTTCGGAGGGGTGCTCCTGCTCGGCGGCCGCATGGCCGACCTGCTCGGCCGGAGGCTCGTATTCATGACCGGCCTGGGGATCTTCACGGTCTTCTCGCTCCTCGACGGTCTCGCCTGGTCGTCGGGCTCGCTGATCGCCTTCCGCGGTCTGCAGGGGCTCGGCGCCGCATTGCTCGCGCCGGCGGCGCTGTCGATCCTGACCACCACCTTCAGGGAGGGACGCGACCGAAACGTCGCCCTCGGAATCTGGGGCGCTGCCTCCGGAAGCGGCGGGGCGGCGGGTGTGCTGCTCGGCGGAGCGCTCACGAGTGCGCTGAGCTGGTCCTGGATCTTCTTCATCAACGTCCCCGTCGGCCTGCTGGTGCTCGCGATCAGCCCGATCCTGCTGAAGGAGAGCCGCGCCGATCTCCACCACCGCCACTTCGACACGGCCGGCGCGGCCTCGATCACGGGTGGCCTGATGCTGCTCGTGTACGCGCTCACGCATGCGAGCCAGCACGGCTGGGCCACGACCGAGACCGTCGGCCTCCTCGTCGCCTCCACCGCGCTCGTCCTGGGGTTCCTCGTCATCGAGATGCGCTCGCCGGCGCCGCTGCTGCCCCTGCGCATCTTCCGCCTGCGCACCCTGACGGCGTCCAACATCAACGCCCTGCTGCTGGGAGCGTCGGTCTTCTCGCAGTTCTTCCTGCTCACCCTGTACATGCAGCAGGTGCTCCATTACTCGGCGCTCAAGACGGGCGTCGCCTACATCGCGCTCACGCTGGCGATCATCGGGTTCTCGGCGGTCTCCCAGGCCCTCGTGACGCGCATCGGCGTTCGGTTCGTCCTGTCGGTCGGGATGGCGCTCTCGGCAGCCGGCCTCATCCTCTACGCGCAGCTGCCGGTTCACGGGACGTACTTCTCCAATCTGTTCCCGGCCTTCATCCTGAGCGGGATCGGACTCGCGTTCGCGTTCGTGCCGATGTCGATCGGGGCCCTCACCGGCGTGCAGCCCGACGACGCCGGCGTGGCTTCCGGACTGCTGAACACCAACCAGCAGATCGGAGGAGCGATCGGAGTCGCGATCGCGACGACCATCGCCACCACGTACACGAGCCACTACGTCCACGGACACCCTGGCCTCGGCCCGCTCGACGGCGCCGCTCTCACGCACGGCTTCCAGATCGCATTCTACGTCCTCGCCGCCCTCGCAGCGCTCGCGGCAGTCGTCAGCGCGATCATGATCGAGCCTGGTGCCGCTGCGTCCGTGCCGGCGGACGACGACGCCGGCGAACTGACGCCCGCGCTCGAGGAGGCCGCCTGAGGCCGGACGATCCGAGGAGACAGGAGAGCGGCTGCCTCGAGTGGCCGCTCTCCGCAGTTCTAGGCGGCCGCGGCCAGCACGCCCACCGCTGCGAGCGCCCGGGCGAGCTCCTCGACTACGTGCGAGATCGCCCCGTCCGGCAGGCCGCCGACCCCGATCAGCAGCCCGGCCGGGCCCTGGTAGCCCGGCAGCGTGTGCCGTGAGAGCGTCTCGACCTTGATCCCTCGCGCGTCGGCCTGCCGGAGCGCCGCCTGCTCCAGGTCGACCGAGGGGAGCTCGATCAGCATGCTCAGCCCGGCGGCGCCGTCGCGCACCCGCACGTGCGGGATCGCCCGCTCGAATGCCGCGACGACTGCCGCCCGGCGTCGGCAGAAGACGGCCCGCATCTGGCGGAGGTGGCGATCGAACTCGCCGCGGCGCAGGAAGTCGGCGAACGCCAGCTGCTCGATCGCCGAGATCTGCAGGACGCTGCCGGCAACCTCCTCGGCGAACGGGGCCACGAGCGCCCTGGGAAGAACGGCCCAGCCGAGCCGGACCGCGGGGGAGAGCGTCTTTCCGGTGGAGCCGAGGTACACGACCCGGTCGCGGGTCAGGCGATCCTGCGCGCTGATCGGCGTCCAGTCGGGGCGGAGCGCCCCGTCGTACTCGTCTTCGATCACGAGCGCTCCGGCCCTGTCCGCCCAGCGAACCAGCGCCGCTTGGCGCTCCCTGGAGAGAACCGAGCCGGTCGGAAACTGGTGCCCCGCGGAGACGACGGCGGCCGGGATACCGGCCGCGGCGAGCTCTCCGACGAGCACGCCGTCGTCGTCGAGCGAGATGCCGACCGGGGCGAGCCCGCTGCGCCCGGCGATCTCGTGCACCAGGCAGTCGCCCGGATTCTCCAGGCCGATTCTGCCGGCACCTTTTCGCGCCAGCAGATGGAAGACCAGGTTCAACGAGTGGGTGCAACCCGCGGTGATCACGATCTGGTCCGGCTCCGCGGCAATCCCGCGCGCACGCCCGAGATAGGCCGAGACCTCGATCCGCAACTGCTCGAGGCCGCGCGAGTCGCCGTAGCCGAGATCGGCGTTTCCGGCGGTGGTGACCGCGTGGCGCAGCGAGCGCAGCCAGGCGTGGCGGGGGAAAAGACCCGCCTCGGGCAGGTGCGGGCGCACGTCGTAACGGACCTTGAGGCCCTGCTCCTTCGTTGCCGCGACCGCGGACGTGCCGGTTCCAGGCTCGCGCACCGACGCCGCTGCTCCCTGACGAAGCTCCAGGTACCCCTCGGCAGCCAGCTGCGCGTACGCGCGAACCACGACGCCGCGCGAGACCGAGAGGTCGCGCGCCAGCGCGCGTGTCGACGGGAGCTCTCGGCCTGGCTGGAGCTTCCGCGAGCGGATCGCGGCCCTCATCTGCTCCTCGATCTGGCGGCACGGCGGAGTCGCGCACGAGCGGTCGACCGCAAGGAAGAGATCGAACCCTTCCGCGCTCGATCGCTGCGGGATCAGCTGCGTGAGGTCGGCGGCCACCTGTGACTTCTTGCACTACGACGGATCCGGCCGGCCGCGGTTAGGGCCGCTGCGGCGCTGCGAACTGGTCCGGAATCGCCGGACGAAAGTGGTCCCGTTCACTCCTGCGGGGGCTCCGATAATCCCGGGCAGGTTGAGTGAGTGGCGGCACCAACCGGACGGCGAGATCGTGCGCAGAGCGCAGCGTGGTGACGAAGCTGCGTTCGCCGTCCTCGTTCGGGCTCACGAGGCTCGCGTCTTCAACTACGTGTACCGGGTGCTCGGGGATCGGGCGCTGGCGGAGGACCTGACCCAGGAGGTCTTCCTCCGCGTGTTTCAGGCGCTGCCGAGGTTCTCGTTCGGGTGCAGGTTCACGACGTGGCTGTTCCAGGTGACGAAGAACCGGGTGATGGACGAGCTCCGGACGCGCGATCGTCTGCCGCGTCATCCAATGGAGCTGGAGGATCTTCCCTCGCTCGTCGCGGTGGACGCGCAGCTCGAGCGAGGGGAGGACCTGGCGGCGATGTGGCGAGCGATCGACGCCTTGTCGACGGACCTGAAGATGGCGCTCCTGCTCCGGGACGTGGTCGGCCTGTCGTATCCCGAGATCGCCGCCGCGCTCGAGATCCCGCTGTCGACGGTGAAGTGGAGGATCTTCCACGCACGCGAGCGAGTGGTGCTCGCCGTTGCCCGCAGGGACCTCGCCCTGCTTCGCGCCAGAGCGCTCTGACAGACTCGACCGGGAACATGGTCGCTTCGGATCTCCTCGCGTTCGTCCGCGCCAACCTGCCCGCGCCCCCGGTCCGCGTGGTCGAGATCGGGGCCGGCGACGGCGAGCTGGCACGGGTTCTCGGCGAATCCGGGTACGAGGTGCTTGCAATCGATCCGGAGCCGTCCGGCGCGGACGTTCGTGCCCTCGCGCTGCTCGAGCTGAGCGAGCCGGCCGGGTCGTTCGGCGCGGCGCTGGCCGTCACGTCTCTCCACCACGTCCATCCGCTCGAGAGCTCGCTCGCGCGGCTGGCCGAGCTGCTCGAGCCCGGCGGCGTGCTAGTCGTGGACGAGTTCGACATGGGCGCCTTCGACGAGACGGCCGCGGAGTGGTGGCTGCGGCAGCGCCGCGAGCGCGGCGCCGAAGATCACGGCAGCGCAGCAGAGATCGTCGCCGAGCATCGCGCGCACCTCCACCCGCTGGAGCGGATCGTCGAGGCGCTCGAGCCGTACTTCGAGCTCGGCGCGCCGATCTACGGCCCGTACCTCTACCGCTGGGGTCTCGACGAATCCGTCCGCCGCGACGAGGAGGAGGCGGTGGCGCGGGGCCGGATCCCCGCCGTCGGCGCGCGCCTGCTCGCCCGGCGCCGGGGGTAGCCGGGCGGCGTCCTGCCCCGCGGCGAAGATGCCGCGGTGGGGATCCCGGACGTGATCGAGCGCCTGCGGACGATCGAGGCGTCGGCGCCCGCCTCCGACGGCGTCGCCTGCTTCGCGCGGCTCTACCTCGCGGTGACCGAGGGCGTCGGCGCAGACCTGACCGGGCGGGGCTTCGCCGACGCGCGCTTCCTCGAGACGCTCGACGTCCGCTTCGCGGGCCTGTTCTTCTCGGCGCTCGACGCGTACGCCGCAGATCCCGCGAGCACGCCGTCCGCGTGGGCTCCGTTGTTCGCGAAGCGCTCGCAGCGTGGCATCGCTCCGCTGCAGTTCGCGCTCGCCGGGATGAACGCGCACATCAATCGCGACCTGCCGGTGGCGCTCGTCACGACGTGCCGGGAGCTCGGTCTCGACCTCCGCGAGGGATCTCCAGAGCACGCCGACTTCGAGCGGGTGGACGCTCTGCTCGCTCAGATCGAGAAGCAGGTGAAGAGCGCATATCTGACCGGCTGGCTGGCGTGGGTCGACCGGCTCGTCCACCGCCTGCGGCGCATCGACGACGTCGTGGCGATGTGGGACGTCGACCGGGCGCGTGACGCGGCCTGGACGAACGCGCAGGCGCTCTGGGCGCTCGGCGACGAGCCTTCGCTCGCCGCCGACTACCTGCTCGCGCTCGACCGCATGGTCGGTTTCGCCGGCCGCGGTCTGCTGATTCCCGCCGACTCCTGGCTGCTCAGGCTCGGGCGCCTGGTCTTGCGCTGACCCGCTAGACGCCGGCCGCGTTGGCGAGCCGTTCGCCGACCACGTCCTGCGCCGCGCTCTCGGCGAGCGTGTGGCCGGTCACGGCCGCGAGGAAGTCCGCGCGTTCGAGGCCGTACAGCCGCGCGTCGGTCGCGGCGGTCACCGTCGCGGTTCGCGGCACGTCGCGCAGGAGCGCGATCTCGCCGAAGTAGTCGCCTTCGCCGGTCCGCTTCTCGCTCCCGTCGAGCTCGATCGTGACGGCGCCGGAATCGACGATGTAGAAGCGGTCGCCGACGTCTCCCGCGCGGACGACCGTCGTCCCCGCCGGGACGTCGATGGGGAGGAGCCTCGTCGCGATCCGCTCCTTGGCGGCGAGCGACAGCGGCGCGAACATCGGCACCTCGTCCACGAGGAGCTGCTGCCTCGTCGGTGCGGCCACGGCGTCGAGAGCGCGCATGCGCCGGTAGCCGGCGATCGTGAGCACCGGCAACAGGAGGCCGACGAGCACGAATGCGGTGCGCGCTCCGAGCTCCCGGACGAGAACCGGGGTGGCGATCGACCCTAGGGCAAGCGCTCCCATCGCGACGCCCCAGATGAGGCCGAGCACCCCGCTCAGCGCGTCGTCGCGGATCGCCCGCTGCAGCAGCGTGAAGCCCGAGACGTCCTCGATGCTGTTCGCGGCGCCGACGACGGCGAGGAGCAGGAACGCCGCGGCGAGCTCCGCGCTCGGGGCCATCAGCACGATCGGCAGGCCCCAGCCCAGCAGCGAGAGCGCGAAGACACGCGCGAGCCGGCTCCCGCCGATCGTCGAG
This sequence comes from Gaiellaceae bacterium, assembly GCA_035764085.1. Lineage (GTDB taxonomy): Bacteria > Actinomycetota > Thermoleophilia > Gaiellales > Gaiellaceae > Palsa-739. Next base: position 2,448 of record DASTZY010000180.1, on the reverse strand, counting down.
GACAGGACTGCACCGATCACACCACCGGCGCCGATCGCCGCGGTGAGGATGCCGACGGTGCCGCCGCCGCCGTTCAGCAGCCCGAAGGCGGCGACCACGATGAGCACGTTCAGGCAGCCGCGCACGAAGGCCTGCGCGACCATCAGCGTGACCACGACCGGCGCTCCGGGATGCTCTTTCACCGTCCGCCAGGCCTGGCCTGGACGGCCGCGTGAGGCGGCCCGGCCCGTCGCCGGCCCGTCCGACCGGACGCGCACCAGCAGGCCGACGCCCACGGCCAGCACCGCCGCCGAGACCGCGAAGGTGAAGCCGACTCGCGCCGTCTCGACGAGGGCTCCCGCGACGAGCGGGCCGACGAGCGTCCCGATGCTCTCGATGGTCGACGTCGCCGCATTCGATGCGACAAGCTCCTCCGGCGTCCGCGTCAGCGATGGGAGCAGTGCCTGGAGCGTCGGCCTGATCAGCGTCGAGGAAATCCCGAACAGCGCGGCGCAGAAGAAGACGCCGCCCTCGGAGTCCGCGAACGCGGCGAGCGCGGATCCGGCGAGGGCCGCCACGCCCAGCAGCGCTGCGCCGAGCAGAAGCCGCTCGCGGCGGATCCTGTCGCCGAGCGACGCCGCACTCGGCGCGACGAGTCCGGCGGGCAGCAGCCGGACCAGCCCGGCGAGCCCGACCGCCGTGGCGCCGCCGGCCTGGTAGGCGAAGACGCCGAGGGCGACGAAGTACGTCCACTCGGCGGTGATGGCAGTGCCCCAGGCGAGCTCGACGCGCCTGACGTTCTCGTTCCCGGCTGCGAGCCTCGCCGCGGCAAGCTTGCTGCGGAGGGGAGACACCCCTGCGATTGAACGCCCCTGCCGGACTCTTGGCAAGGAGGCCGCAGGGAGACGAAGGGCCTCCGTAGGGGAAAGAGCGCCGGGTCTCTGCGGCAGTAGATCGGGAGACGAGCTAGGTCCCGCGCCCCTTGTCGGATCCGCTCCGAGCGCCTAAGGTCAGCAGCACCGTCGTCACGGATCGGAGGCCCGATGGCCGAACGGATCCAGCCGTTGAGCGACGTCGGGCCGGTGCGGCACGTTCCGGCGCAACTGAGCACTCCTGCGCGCACGCCTAGCTTCAGCGAGGTCGTGTACGCGCACTACGCGTGGTGGCGGGCCCGGCAGGCCGGCACTCTCGACCCCGCCGTCGCGGAGTCCTACGACGCCGTGGTCTCCGCCTTCGAAGCACGCCACGGCCAGATCATCCGCTCCTACTGGTGCTCCCACGTCGAGAGCGGCGTGGCGCTGACCGAGAAGACCCGGCTCGGGGGACTGCTCCCTCCCGTGTACGGCTTCCACCGAGAGAGCGACTGGGCGACGAAGCACGCTCCCGACGTCGCCTCCGAGCTCCACCGCTGCGACGGGCTGGCGGTGCGGGCCAAGGCGGTGCTGACGGGGGTGCGGCAGCGGATCTGTCTCGCGCTCGCGGTCTCCAGCGCGGCCAATCTGCTGAGCCTCGTCGACGAGCGCGCCGGCACCGAGGACGAGGCGCAGAGCGCCGCAGCGCTCAGGCACGAGCACGCCGCGATCAGCAAGGCCGAGCACTACTACCGCGAGGCCGCGAACGGGCAGGCCCAGCTCGTCTACTTCGGCGGGATCGCGAGCGTGACCGTCGTCATCGCAGGGATCGCAGCCGCCTGGCTGACGATCGAGTGGGCCGCTCCCGTCGCCGCCGTCGTCGCCGGCGCGGTCGGCGCCATGGTGAGCGTCATCCAGCGGATCAACAGCGGCAAGTTCGAGCTCGAGTACGACGTCGGCGCGCCGTACGCGTTCTTCCTCGGCGGCCTGCGGCCGCTGATCGGAGGCGCGTTCGCGACGGTGATCACCTTCGCGGTGAGCGGCGGCCTGGTCCATCTCCCCGTCGACGCACACGCGCAATCGAACGACCGTCGGCTGGCGCTACTCGTTCTCGCCTTTCTCGCCGGCTTCAGCGAGCGCTGGGCCCAGGACACGCTCACCTCGGTCGTCCCTTCTGCGGCGAACCCACCCCCGAAGCAGAGCCCGCAGCAGAAAGGAACAGCTCATGAGTGACGCACCGCCCGGCCTCGCCGTACGGACGCAGAAGCGCTTCGGCTGGAGGCCGGACAGCCCCGACATGCGCGACTACTTCATGGCCGTGGAGCCCGCGAAGGCGCTGCCGCGCACGGCGAGCCTCCGCAAGAAGATGCCGCCGGTGTACGACCAGGGCCAGCTCGGCTCGTGCACCGCCAACAGCATCGGCGCGATCCTCGAGTTCAACGAGCTCAAGCAGAAGCAGGCGGACGCGACGACGCCCTCCCGCCTGTTCATCTACTACAACGAGCGGGTCATGGAGGGGACCGTCGACCAGGACTCCGGGGCGGAGATCCGGGACGGGATCAAGTCGGTCGCACAGCTCGGAGCTCCGCCGGAGACCGACTGGCCGTACGAGATCAAC
>DASTZY010000179.1:0-34107 GCA_035764085.1 Gaiellaceae bacterium | reverse complement strand
CTCGATCACGGCCTCGGCGAGCTGCCGCGTGTAGTCGTCGATCTCGCCCTCGTAGAGCGAGCCGAGCGGGCGGCCGGTCACGTCCCACTGGAAGAGCATGAAGACGGCCGCGCGGCGCGCCTCCCGGCGGCTGATCCCGCTCCGGGACGTCACCGGACGAGCTCCTCGACCGTGACGTCGATCGCCTCGACCTCGACGTCGCACATCCGCACGAGGGCGTCGGCCACGCGCTCCTGCACCGCGGCCGAGACCTCGGGAAGGACGCGGCCGTACTCGACGGCGAGCTGCAGGTCTGCCCGGGCGCGGCCCTCCTCGAGCTCGAGGCCGAGACGTCGACGGCCCTTCCGCAGTCGCGCCCCGTCGACGGACGCGACGGCGCGCCGCACGATCTCGGTCAGCGCCGCCTCGGTCACGCGCACGGAGCCGCCCTTCTCGTCGACGAGAACCCGGCTCACGAGCCCGCCAGCGCCGGCAGTCGCGCGCCGGCCTCCTCGAGGAAGGACGTCGAATAGTCGCCGCTGCGGAACTCCTCGCTGTCGAGGATCTCGTCGAGAACGTCGCGCGTCGTCGGCACGCCCTCGATCTCGAACTCGCTCAGCGCCCGCCGGGCGCGCTCGATCGCCAGGTGGCGGCTCGCGTCGACGACGACGAGCTTCGCGATCAGCGAGTCGTAGTACGGCGTGATGGTCGTGCCCTCCTCGACGAACGTGTCGACGCGGACGCCCGGCCCGAGCGGCGGGCGGAACCGGTCGACCCGGCCGGGCGACGGGGCGAAGCCGCGCGCCGGGTCCTCGGCGTTGATGCGCAGCTCGATGGCGTGCCCGGTGCGCGGGCCGGCGCGGCCGCCGTGGGCGAGCCGCTCCCCGGAGGCGATCCGGACCTGCTCGCGGACGATGTCCATCCCGGTCACGAGCTCGGTCACGGGGTGCTCGACCTGGAGGCGCGCGTTCAGCTCGATGAAGGAGAACGAGGCGTCCGGCCCGACGAGGAACTCGAAGGTGCCGGCGTTCCGATAGCCGATGTGCTCGCACGCGCGCTGCGCGGCGGCCTCCATCTCCTCGCGCCGCTCGTCGTCGAGCGCGGGCGAGGGCGACTCCTCGATCAGCTTCTGGTGGCGGCGCTGCACCGAGCACTCGCGCTCGCCGCAGGTGAGGACGGCGCCGTGCTGGTCGCAGAGCACCTGGATCTCGACGTGGCGGGCCGGCGTGATCACCTTCTCGACGTAGAGCGATCCGTCCCCGAACGCCGCCTGGGCCTCCGCCGCGGCGCGCTGGTAGGCGCCGTGGAGCTCGCCGGCCTCCGCGACCATCCGCATCCCCTTGCCCCCGCCGCCGGCCGCTGCCTTGAGGAGGACGGGGAACCCGAGCTCCTCGGCCGCCGCGAGCGCGTCCTCCGGCGCGGCGACGCCCTCGGTGCCGGGGACGAGCGGCACGCCCGCGGCGCGCATCTCGGCCTTCGCGCGCGCCTTGTCGCCCATCCGCTCCATCACCTCCGCGGTCGGCCCGATGAAGACGAGGTCGTTCTCCTCGCAGGCCCGGACGAAGTCGGCGTTCTCGGAGACGAAGCCGTAGCCGGGATGGACCGCCTCGCAGCCCGTGGTCGCGGCGGCGGCGATCAGCGCGGCCATGTTGAGGTAGCTGTCGGCGGCGGCCGGCGGGCCGATCCGCACCGCGCGGTCGGCGAGGCGCACGTGGAGCGCGTTCTCGTCCGCCGTCGAGTAGACGGCGACGGCCTCCACGCCGAGCTCGTGCAGCGCCCGGATCACGCGGACGGCGATCTCGCCGCGATTGGCTACGAGCACCCGGTTGAACACGGCGAGAGTCTATGGTCCGGCCGTGGACGTGCCCGAGGCACAGCTCGAGGAGACCGAGCACGGACTGGTCTACAAGGGCGACGGCTGGTTCGTCGTCAACGCCGAGGACGTCCGCTGGCGCGAGTCCGAGGGCAGGGGCCGATCGACGAACTTCGGCGGCGACATCCTCTTCGACCAGATCGGGATCGGGATCGACGTGCTCCCGCCGGGCGAGCCGATGTCGATGTACCACTGGGAGAGCGACGAGGAGGACTTCCTCGTCCTGTCGGGCACCGCGACGCTGATCGTCGAGGGTCAGGAGCGGCCGCTCCGCCGCTGGGACTTCGTCCACTGCCCACCGTACGCGGAGCACACGATCGTGGGCGGCCCCGAGGGCTGCGTCGTCCTCGGCGTCGGCTCCCGCGAGCGGCACACCGAGATCGGCCCCGACGGCGAGCGGCGGGGAAAGGACGGCGAGAGCGAGTACACGGTCGACGAGACCGCGATCCGGTTCGGCGCGGGCATCGAGCCGGGGACGCCGCAGGACGAGGCGTACGCGCGGTTCCCGCCGAGGCGCTTCGTCCGCTACGCCGGCTGGCTCGACGGGGAGGCGGGATGACGACGAACATGGAGCGGGCGTTCGAGGAGCGTCCCGAGGTCCTCGAGGCCTGGCAGCAGCTCAACGGCGCAATCAAGGCGGGCATGGACCTGCGCCGCTACGAGCTTGCGACCCTGGCCGCCGCGCAGAGGCTGCGGTCGAGCTACTGCTGCCTGATGCACGGACGCGTCCTGCGCGACGACTTCGCCGAGCCCGTCGCGGAGATCGCGCGGAACCGGCACACCGCTCCGCTCGACGCCGTCGACATCGCGGTGATGGATCTCGCCGAGCGGGTCGTGGACGACGCGACCTCGATCGGCGACGCCGAGCTCCAGCCGCTCCGCGACCTCGGCCTCTCGGGGACCGAGATCATGGACGTCGTGCTCGCGGCGGCCGCGCGCTGCTTCTTCTCCAAGGCGCTCGACGGGATCGGCGTCCTCCCCGACGCGGAGCTCGCGGAGCTCGGGCCGGAGCTCCTCGAGGTGCTCGTCGTCGGCAAGCCGATCGCCGACGCCTAGAGCGCCGGCCGCCCGGCGAACGGCTCGAGCTCGAACAGGAGCTGCCCGAACTCCACGGGCTGTGCGTTCTCGGCGTGGATGCCGCGCACGACCCCCTCGACGTCCGCCTTCACCTCGTTCATCAGCTTCATCGCCTCGAGGATGCAGAGCGTCTGTCCCGGCGCGACGACGTCGCCGACCTCGACGAACGGCGCTGCGCCCGGCTGTCCGGCCCGGTAGAACGTGCCGACCATCGGCGACTCCACCCGGACGAGCGTGCCGGTCACGGGCGCCGCGGTGGGCAGCTCGGGCTCTGGCACCGCGAGCGGCGCCTCGCCGGACCCGCCGACGGGCTGATCCGGTGTCGAGCGGACCGAGATCCGCATCCCGTTCTCCTCGATCGTCAGCTCCCCGATCCCGGACTCCTGCACGATCCGGACGACTTCCTGGATACGCTGGGCACGATTCTCGTCGACGCCTGCGAGCTCGTCCTCGCGGCGGCCGCGGCCGCGGATCCCCCGCAGCAGCCGCTCCGCGTCCTCGCCGAACAGGCCGAGCAGGAGCAGCTCCTCCTCGCTGGTCGCGACGCCGGCGGCGCGCTCCCGGACCTCGTCGAACGGCGGCGTGACGTCCTCTTCGCTCTCCGGATCGGCCGTGAGCTGGACGACACGCTCGAGCGCCGGATCGATCGGCGCCGGCGGCGTGCCGAAGGCGCCGGCGACGAGAGCGCGCAGCTCGTCGACGACGACGAGATAGCGGCTCGCGGACAGGACGTTCAGCACCGCCTGCGAGGCGAGCACCTGGCCGATCGGCGATGCGAGCGGCGGCCAGCCCGTCTCGGCGCGGATGCGGTCGAGCTCCTCGAGCACCTCGTCGAGCCGGTCACCTGCGCCTTCCGACTGCAGCGAGTGGTCGATGCCCGCGACCACACTCGCGGGCAGGTCGTGGCGCGCCGCGAGCACGGCGATACGCGGCACGAGCGGCGTCACGAGCTCGTCGCCGATGTGCTCGTCGACGAGGTCGGTCGCCTCCCAGAGCGCATCCAGGTCGACGCCCGCATCGAGGCCGGTGCCGCGGAGCGCCTCCGCGAGCGCCTCTCCCGAGACGCGGTGCAGCGTCAGGGCGAGCGGATAGATCGCGCAGGCGATGAGCTGCGCGCCGGCCTGGGCAGCCGCCAGCGCGGCGGCGAGCGCGCTACCTCCCGCGCCCTGGGCGTAGATCCCGACGGGGAGGCCGCTCGCCTCCGCGAGCGCGCCGACGAGCTCCTCCGCGGTCTTCGGCTGCAGCGAGCCGGTCGGGTCGTGGAGCAGGACGCGCACCGCGCCGAGCTCCGGCAGCCTCCGGGCCCGCTCGATCAGCGTCTCGATCTCGCCCGTGCGCCCCGGGCTGTAGACGAGTCCGGCCTCGAAGTCGCGCTCCGCGGCGACGATCGCCTCCGCGGCCTCGCGCAGGTTCGAGACGTCGTTGAGCGGGTCGTGGAGGCGGAAGACGTCGATGCCGTTGGCCGCGGCCGACGCGACGAAGCGGCGGGCGAAGTCCGCGTCCACCGGCCGCGACCCGACGAGGAAGCGGCCGCGGAGCGCGAGCCCGAGCGGTGTCTTTACGCGGGCCTTGAGCGCACGGATCCGTTCCCAGGGGCTCTCGACGCCGCGCCTGACCGCCGTGTCGAAGCAACCGCCGCCCGAGACCTCCAGGTAGGCGAAGCCGGCCTTGTCGAGGACCTCGGCGAGCCGGAGCTGCTCCGCCGCCGGCACGCGCCCCGCCAGCGGCTCCTGCCCGAGCAGGCGGATCGTCGTGTCGGCGAGGGACGGCACGCGCGGAGCCTACCGCGAGGGCCGCGCTCGCCTAGGCGCGCGAGATGTAGCGACCTTCGCGCGGGTCGACCTTGAGGCGGTCGCCCACGTTGACGAAGAGGGGGACGTTCACCACGGCGCCCGTCTCGAGCTTCGCCGGCTTGGTCACGTTCGAGACCGTGTCGCCCTTGACGCCCGGCTCGGTCTCGACGACCTCGAGCTCGACCGACGCCGGGAGCTGGAGGCTCGACGGCTTCCCGTTCACGCTCAGCACCTGCACCGACGCGTTCTGCTGCATGTACGGGAGCTCGTCCGTGAGCTCGGCGTGCGGCAGCGCGAACTGCTCGTACGTCTCGGCGTCCATGAAGTGGACGTCGGAGCCGTCGTCGTAGAGGTACTGGACGTTCTTCGTCTCGGTGTGCACGCGCGGGAACTTCTCGCCCGCCCGGAACGTGCGGTCGACGACCGCGCCCGCCTCGAGACTCTTCAGCTTCGTGCGGACGAACGCGCCGCCCTTGCCCGGCTTGACGTGCTGGAACTCGACGATCCGCCACACCTTGCCGTCGAGCTCGATGTGCATCCCGTTCTTGAAGCTGTTGGTGTCGACCGTCTCGGCCACGGCGGTCGATGGTAGCCGCGCCGCTAGTCCCGGGCGCAGATGGGCAGGCCGAGCTTCGCCGCCTGCACGTCCAGGCGCTTCCCGAGGAGGTCGAGCCGCGCGACGAGCCGTTTCACACGCCCAACCTGATGAGCATCGGCCGCGTCGAGGAACTGATGGATCGCGAGATCCAGGCGATCGAAGGTGCCGAGCATCTGCTGGAAACCCGCTGCGTCGGCCCGAGGCGGCACCAGCTCGCGGAAGACGACCAGGAGGTGCTCCTGCGCAGGGATGAAGACCTTCCGCAACTCCGCCTCGACCACCGCGAAGTTCCTACTTCCCTTGAACGCCTTCGTCTTCTTCTCGGCGCGTGCACAAGCGCGGTCGGCCGCGCGCACGAACTGGGCATGGGACAGAGTCCTGGGCGGCGGTCCGTTGGCTTGCGTCGAGCCAGTGAGGCCACAGCCGGCGAGCAGGAATCCGACGAGAACGAGCCCCGCCACGCATCCGCACGCAATGCGATGCACTCCGCGAAGGTGAACCTCCGAGGCGGCGTTGTCAAGAGCTACGAGACCGTGACCAGCTCCTTGGTGAACCGAACCGGGTTCTCGAGCCCGTCCTCCGCGACGACCACGTCGTCCTCGATCCGGATCCCGAAGCGGCCCGGGAGGTAGACGCCCGGCTCCACGGTGACGACGTTGCCGGCGGCGAGCGTGTCGGGGCTCTCGGTGGAGAGCCTCGGCGCCTCGTGGACGTCGAGCCCGAGCCCGTGTCCCAGGCCGTGCCCGAAGGTGCCGGCGAAGTCGCTCGCCTCGATCACGTCGCGCGCCGCAGCGTCGACGTCGACGCCGGTCCTGCCGGCGCGGATCGCGTCGAGCCCCGCCTGTTGCGCGGCGCGCACGACGTCGTACGCGTCTCGCATCTCCACGTCGAGCTCGCCGGTCGCGAGCGTCCTCGTGTAGTCGGAGACGTAGCCGTCGACGCGGCAGCCGGTGTCGATCACGACGAGCTCGCCCGGCTCGATCACCCGGTCGCCGGCGCGCGCGTGCGGCCGCGCGCCCGTGGGGCCGGAGCCGACGATCGCCTCGAACGCGGGCTCGTCCGCACCCTCCTCGTGGTAGAGCCGCTGGATGTCCCACGCCACGTCCCGCTCGGGCCGGCCCACGAAGCGCACCTCGTCCACGAGACGCTCGAACATCCGGTCGGTGATCGCACAGGCGCGCCTGAACGTCTCGAGCTCGCCCTCGTCCTTGACCGCGCGCAGCTGCTCGACGAGGCCCGTGCGCGGCACGAGGTCGACGCCGCCCTCCCGCAGCTGCTCCGCGAACGAGAACGGGAGGACGTTCGCCTCGAAGCCGATGCGGCCGTCCAGCTCGTCCGCGAGCCACGCGATCAGCGACCGCTTCGTCTGCACGGTCTCGACGCCCTCGATCGCCTGGGCGACCTCGATGTAGCGGAAGTCGGTGAAGAGGCGCACCCGCCCCGGCTCGACCAGAAGCGCGGCGTTCGAGCTCTCGAAGCCGGTCAGGTAGTGGACGTTGACGAGGTTCGTGACGAGGAGCGGCTCCTCGAGCAGCTCCTGGAGGCGTTCGATCCGTTTGCTCATGCGTCGTGCTCCTTGACGTGGGCCAGGGCCATCCTGTACCCGTCGGGGCCGTGTCCGACGAACCGGGCGGCGACGAGGTCCGCGACGACCGAATGCCGGCGCCATTCCTCGCGCTCGTCGATGTTGGAGAGGTGCACCTCGACGATCGGGATCGACAGCGGCTCGAGCGCGTCATGGATCGACCACGCGTAATGCGTCCACGCCCCGGCGTTGACGACGATCGCGTCGACGGTGTCGTGCGCGTCGTGGCACCACTTGACGAACTCACCCTCGTCGTTCGTCTGCCGGCACTGTACGGTCAGCTCCAGCTCGCGCGCCCACTCGTAGATGCGGCTCTCGAGCTCCGCGATCGTCAGCCCGCCGTAGAGCCTCGGGTCGCGGCGCCCGAGGATGTCCAGGTTGACGCCGTTGAGCACCAGGACCCTCATCTCGGAGCCCCCGGAAAATGCGCAGCATTTTCTGGGGTGTTCATGCGATCAACCTATCGAGTTCCCGGCGGACGTCCTCCTCCGGCACGGCGACGTCCCAGCGCGGCCCGTCGTCGCCGAGCAGGACGAAGCGCAGCTCGCCGCCGCGCGCCTTCTTGTCGCGGTGCATCGCCTCCCACGCGCGCTCGCGGTCGACGCGGGCCGGCTCGGGCCGCAGTACCTCCTCCACGACCTGTGTGGGACGGCCGGAGAGGCGCAGCGCGGCCAGGAGGCCGAGCGCGACGGCGCGCCCGTGCGTCAGGCCCTCGTACCCCGCGGCCGCCTCGAGGCCGTGCGCGAATGTGTGGCCGAGGTTGAGCATCGCCCGCTCGCCCCGCTCGTGGGGGTCGCGGAGGCAGACGGAGGCCTTGAATGCGGCGCAGCGCCGGACGAGCTCGTCGTCGGGCAGCTCCCAGAGCGGCTCGCCCGCGAGGAGCCCGGTCTTGACCACCTCGGCCATCCCTTCCAGACGCTGCGGCTCGGGCAGTGTCTCGAGGAGCGCCGGGTCGATCACCGTCCGGGCCGGCCAGTGGAAGGCGCCGACGAGGTTCTTGCCTTCCGGCAGGTCGATCGCCGTCTTGCCGCCAATCGCCGCGTCGACCTGCGCGAGGAGGCTCGTCGGCACGGCGACCCACGCGACGCCGCGCAGGTAGGTGGCGGCCGCGAATCCTGCGGCATCGGTCGTGCAACCGCCGCCCAGCGCCACGATCGTCCCGCTCCGGTCGATGTGCAGGCTGCGCCACAGCGAGCCGACCGCGTCCGGCGTCTTCGCCTCCTCGCCGGGCGGCAGGACCTGGACCTGTGCCAGCCGCGACCCGAGAGCGAGCTGCGCATCCATCCCGTGGATGCCCGCGACGGTGGGGTCCGAGACAAGAGCGATCTCCCCGTCGCCGGGGACGAGCTCGCCGAGCCGCTGCAGCGCGTCGCGCTCGACGTGGACGCCGGCGGCGGCGAGCACGACGTCGTGGACGTCGTGGGCGACCACGTCCGCGACCTCCGCGTACAGCTCCCGCCGCTCCTCGAACAGGCGGCGGAACTCGGCTTCGTCCTGCGCGAGAGGGCGGCCGCTCCCGCGCACGCGTTCCCAGCACGTGTCGACATCGACGTCGAGCCAGATCGTGAGCGCCCCGCCCAGCGCATCCCGCACTCCCGGGGACGTCACCGCGCCACCGCCGAGCGCGAGGACGACGGCCTGTTCCTCCCAGGCGCGGAACGCGGGCTCGCACTCCTCGCGGAAGATGTCGGCGATCGGCTTCCCGGCCCCCTCCTCGACGAGGTCGTCGGTGTCGACCGCAGGGAGGCCGAGCGCCCGCGCCGCGGACGTCTTGCCGGACCCCATGAAGCCGACGAGGGCTATGGGGCGGTTCAGCGGGGCGTCCAGTCGATCCGCTCCACGTAGGCGCGCCAGCCGCCGACGAAGTCGCCGAGCGCGTCGCCGCCGAACTTCTCGCGCGCGGCCCGGGCGAGCTCCCACGCGACGGCCGCCTCCGCGACCACGGCGAGCGCCTCGACGGCCGACACGTCGCTCCGCTCGACGAGCGCTTCCGCCGGCTCGCCGGTGTCGAGGTCGACCGAGCGGAGAGGGCGCATCAGCGTCGGCAGCGGCTTCATGGCGGCGCGGACGACGATCTCCTCGCCGTTCGAGACGCCGCCCTCGATGCCGCCGGCGCGGTTCGTCTCGCGATGGAGGCCGCGGTCGTCGCGCACGATCTCGTCGTGCGCCTCCGAGCCGCGAAGTCCGCTGAGCGCGAAGCCGTCCCCGATCTCCACTCCTTTCACGGCCTGGATCCCGACGAGCGCGGCCGCCAGCCGCGCGTCGAGCCGGTCCTCCCGCCGCGCGTACGAGCCGAGCCCCGGCGGAACGCCGCGCGCCCGCACCTCGACGCGGCCGCCGAGCGTGTCGCGGTCCTTCCGTGCCTCGTCGACCGCGGCGGGATCCGCGCCCGCCTCGGAGAGCGCCTCGCCGGCCACCTCGATTCCGATCTCGCGCAGGAGCGCCTTGGCCACGGCGCCCGCGGCGACGAAGACCGCCGTGTGCCGCGCCGACGCCCGCTCGAGCGCGTCGCGGACGTCGGCGAGCCCGTGCTTCTGCACGCCGGCGAGATCCGCGTGCCCCGGCCGAGGGAGCGTGACCGGCTTCGTGCCCTTGCCCTCCGGCTCGCCCTCGGGCGCCCACGGGCTCATCCCCCACGTCCAGTTCTTGTGGTCGCGGTTGCGGACGACGAGCGCGAGCGGCGTGCCGAGCGTCCGTCCGTGCCGAAGGCCCGCGAGCACCTCGACCTCGTCGGCCTCGATCTGCTGGCGCGGCGACCGCCCGTAGCCCTGCTGCCGGCGCCGGAGGTCTGCGTCGATCGCGTCCCTGTCGAGGACGAGCCCCGCGGGCAGGCCGGAGACGACCGCGACGAGCGCGGGCCCGTGCGACTCGCCCGCCGTCGCGAGCTCGAGCGTCATGGCCAAGAGCGTAGTGCCCTAGAGGTACGAGAGGACGCGCGAGACGAGGCTGCGGTGCCGGTTCGGCGACGCCGCGCGGAGGAACTCGCCGAGCCGGTCCGACTCGGCCGGGTCGAGCGAGATCGCGGCCTTCGCCTCCTCGCCCCGCCAGACGCTGAGGCGCGCGTGGCGCGGCTCCGTGAGGTAGACCGAGACGCGGAGCCCGCCGTCGCCGACGTCCGGGTGGCCCTGGAAGTACTCGACGATCTTCGTCCGCTGCGCCGCGCCGCAGTGCGGGCAGAAGCGGAATTCGTCCTCCACCCCGCCGCCACACGATCTGCAGTCGCGCATCGTGCTTCTTCTATGCCCCGGGACGGGTCACGTCAAGCCGGCCACAGCGGAAGCACGCGAGTCGCCGCCTCGACGAGCGCGGCGCCGTCGATCTCGACCGTCGAGAGGGCGATGTCGACGAGCGGCCACTCGCAGGAGACCCGGATCGTTCCGGGCTCCGGCAGTGGCCAGACCCAGTAGTCGTTGTTCATCGTCACCCGGTCGCGCCGGCCGCCCCCACTGCCTCCACCACGGTGGATGAAGACCGGCCCGTGCGGCTCGTCTTCTCCGAACGGAGGACGGCCGCCGATGTTCGACGCCCTTCCCCCGCCGGGAAGCTCGACGCCGAGACGGAGGAAGCCCTCCGGCAGGTCGTCCTCGCCCGATCCGAACGGGTGCTGCTCGTGGAAGAGCAGCTGGGTGGCCCGGCGGTCGAGGTCGCGCGCCTGCGCCACGAACGACAGCGTCAGGCCGGTGGAGAACGACACCGCCTGGGTCAACGCCACAGCACCTTGCGCGGAGCGTCCGACCACGACATTGAGGGGAGTGGCCACGCCGAGCTCGTCCTCGGGTGGACCGATCCACGCGGGCGGCTCGTGCTCTTCGCACGGCTCGCCCTCGCCGCCGAGGCCGAACGCCTGAATGAACGAGCTCACCGGGCCAAGCCTAGAGCCTCGCGCATCGCGGGAACCGGCGCCTCGCGGCCGGTCCAGAGCTCGAAGCTCGCCGCGCCCTGAGCCACCAGCACCTCGAGCCCGTCGAGGATGCGCGCGCCCGCAGCGGCGGCCGCCTCCGCCGTCGCGGTCCGCGGATACGGGAGATCGACGAGCGTCTGCTCCGGCCCGAGCTCGAACAGCACCTCGCCCCGCACGGGCGTCGCGTGGATCACGAGGTCGGCCTCCCCCACCTCCGGCGGCCAGTCGCCGCGCCGCGAGAAGACGCGCGCTGCGGGCAGGGCCTGCCGGAACGCGGCGGCCGCACCGCCGTCCCCGACGATCGCGGGCCTGGAACAGTCCGTCACCTGCCCGAGGATCGCGGCGTCGGTGGAGAAGCCGCGCCCGCGCACGATCGTGTTCACCGACGGCAGGTCGCTGCCGAGGATCCGCGCGGCGTCGAGCTTGTACGGAGCCGTCACGTTCGCGTACTCGACCTCCCGCACCGCCGCCTCGAGCTCCTCCGGCAGGACGTCGCGCAGGACGTACTCCCAGTCGAGCCCGGCCGCCGCGAAGGCCGCGTTCTGCATCCGGGGCGAGAGCGAGTGCGCCACCGGGTGTCCGAGCAGCACTACCTCAGTAGCCGTATTCGGCCTCGTGCTGGAGGAAGTCCTGGTAGTTCGACGTGAAGTAGTGGTGCCGGTGGTCGGGCTTGCGCACGAAGTAGAGGTAGTCGACCTTGGCCGGATGCGCGGCCGCCGCGATCGAGGCAAGGCCCGGGTTGTTGATCGGCGTCGGCGGAAGACCGGTGTGCAATCGCGTGTTGTACGGCGTCGGGTTGGCGAGCTCGGATTGCGTCAGTGACTGGGTCGGAGGAACGTGGAGCCCGTAGCGCAGCGTGGCGTCGATGCCGAGCGGCATATGAGCGTGGAGCCGGTTGTAGATGACAGCCGCGACGAGGGGCCGCTCCTTCGGCACTTGCGCCTCACCCTCGACCATCGACGCGACCGTGAGCAGGTCGTACGGCGTGAGGTTCTTGCTCCGGGCGTACGAGAGGTCGACCGTCCTCCACTGCGACTCGAACTCCTGGAGCTGGTTGCTCACGAGATCGGCCGACGTCGTCTTGCGGTCGAAGTTGTAGGTGTCCGGGAAGAGGAAGCCCTCGAGCGGCAGCTTCTTGGCACCGAAGCCCTTGAGCACGCGTGACTTCGTCGCAGCGAGGTATGCCTGCTGCGAGAGCTGGACCTTGCGGCGGCCCTCCCGCCTGGCGATCTTCGCCACCACGCCGACCCGCTCCGCCATCTTCGCGCGGGTGAATCCCTCGGGGAAGACGATCCGGAACTGCCGCAGCTGCCGGATCGTGGTGGTGGGCGGAGGCGCAGCGTTGGACGAGCTGCGGACGGCGAACGCCGCCGCCACCCCGCCGAGCACGAGCAGCACGGCGACGACCGCCACGATGCGGCGTACGAGGATCCGCCGCCGAGACGGGCGCGGCGGTCTCAGCCGACCGCCGGGCTCCACCGCTCGAGCCAGCCCGAGAGGAGATGCGCCGCCGCGAGCGCGTCCTCCGGGGCCGTGCCGTCCGTCTGCTGGGCGAGGTCTGTCGTGAAGCGCTCGTCGAAGAGCTCGACGGGGACGTCGAGGACGCCGCGGAGCGCCTCGACGAAACTCTCCGTCTCGGCCGCCTGGTCGCCACGCGTGCCGCGCAGCGTCAGCGGCAGACCGACGACGACCCGCTCGACGCCCTCCTCGCGCGCGAGTCGCACGAGCTCCCCGAGACCGCTCTCGGTGGAGGCCTTCTCCACCACGCCGAGCGGCCGCGCCAGCGTCCCGGTCGGGTCGGAGACGGCGACTCCCGTGCGCGCCGAGCCGTAGTCCAGGGCCATCACCTTCACGCAGACATCTTTATGGGGAGACGAGCCCCTTCGCGGCAGCGAGCGCGTCGGCGATGCCGTCGGGGTTCTTGCCGCCGGCCTCGGCGAGGGTCGGCTTCCCGCCTCCGCCGCCGCCGATGTGCTTGCCGAGCTCGCGCACGACCTGCACGGCGTCGAGCCCACGCTCGACGAGCGACTCGTCGAAGTTGACGACGAGGAACGCGCGGCCGTCCTCGCGAGAGGCCACGATCGCGCCGTCCGCCTTCTGCTGCTGACGGATCCGGTCGGAGAAGTCGCGCAGCGGCCCGCCCTTCAGGCTCTTCACCTCGACGAGCAGGATGCCGGCCTCCTCGTCCTGGGAGACGATCTCGGCCTGCTCGGCCTGGCCCGCCGGGCGCTTCGCTTCCTTCCTTGCCCGTTCGAGCTCGCCGCGGAGCGCATCGGCCTCGCGTGCCCGCTCGTGCAGCAGAGCGAACGCCTCGCTGGCCGTGACCGCCTCGATCCGCCGCGCGCCGGCGCCGACGGAGCGCTCTGAGAGGATGGCGAACGGCCCGATCTCCGCGGTCGAGCGCACGTGTGTGCCGCCGCAGAGCTCGAGCGACCAGCCGTCGACGTCGACCACGCGCACGACGTCGCCGTACTTCTCCCCGAACAGCATCATCGCGCCGAGGTTCTGCGCCTCGGACAGTGGGGTCTCGAAGATCCGCACGGGCTGGTTCTGGAAGACGTGCTCGTTGACGCGCCGCTCGATCTCCGCGTGTTCCTCGGGAGTCAGCGCTGCAGGATGCGTGAAGTCGAAGCGCAGCTTGTCGGGCCGCACGGCCGAGCCCGCCTGGCGGACGTGGTCCCCGAGCACCTCCTGCAGCACCTTGTGGAGCAGGTGCGTCGCCGTGTGGTTCGCCATCGTCGGGTAACGGACGCCCCACGGCACGACGGCGCGCACGCGGTCGCCCTCGGCGAACCCCGAGCCCTGAAAGACAAGTTCCTGGTCGTCGACGAGCCGGAGTGCGTCGACGAGGTCCGCGCGCGTGCCGTCCTCCTTCTCGATCCAGCCGGCGTCGGTGACCTGGCCGCCGCCCTCCGGATAGAACGGCGACTCGGCGAGCTTCGCCTGGAAGTAGCCCTCGCCGAGATCGGCGTACGCGGTGATCGCGGTGCGTACGTCGAACTGCTCGTAGCCGACGAACTCGGTGCGCGGCGCGCCGGCGAGCCGCGGCTCGTACCGTCCGGTCCCGCCCTGGCGGGAGATCTCGCGGTGCTCCTCCATCAGCCGCGTGTACTCCTCGTCGTTGAAGCCGAGGCCGCGCTCGCGCGCCAGCTCCTCGGTCAGCTCGCGCGGGAAGCCGTAGGTCGCCTGCAGCTCGAAGACGTCCTCGGCCGTGATCTCGCCCTTCGCGGCCGCCTCCTCGAAGATCGCCATCCCGCGCTCGAGCGTTTCGCCGAAGCGCTCCTCCTCGGCGGCGAGGACGCGGTGGATCTCGTCGCGATGCTCGACGAGCTCGGGATACGCGTGGCCCATCTGCTCGATCACGACGTCCGCGAGGCCGGGCAGGAACGGGGGCTTCATCCCGATCCGCAGCCCGTGCTGCGTCGCTCGGCGCACGATGCGGCGCAGGACGTAGCCCCGTCCCTCGTTCGACGGCGTCACGCCCTCGGCGACGATGAACGTCATCCCACGGCCGTGGTCGGCGAGGACGCGGTGCGCCTTCGTGGCGTCCTCGGACGCGCCGTACGCCACGCCGGACTGCTCCGCGACCCAGTCCATGATCAGCTGGTACCCGTCCGTGTCGTACACGGACGCCACGTCCTGCACGACGCGCGCGACCCGCTCGAGCCCCCAGCCGGTGTCGATGTTCTTGTGCGGGAGCTCGGTCAGCGTGCCGTCGGCATGCAGCTCGTAGGACATGAAGACGAGATTCCCCATCTCGAGGAAGCGCTCGCAGCGCGTGCAACCCGGCAGGCAGTCGTCGTTGCCGCAGCCGGTCTCCTCGCCCCAGTCCCAGTACATCTCGGAGTCCGGCCCGCAGGGCCCCGGGCCGCCGACCGACCAGAAATTCTCGGAGGAGGGCAGCGGCACGATCCGTTCCGCCGGCATGCCGATCCGCTCCCAGTGGCCGATTGCCTCCTCGTCCGGCCCGAGCCCGAGGCCCGGGTCGCCGGCGTGCACGCTCACCCAGACGCGGTCCCAGTCGAGCTGCAGCCGCTCCTGCATGTACTCGGTCGCGTACTCGATCGCGCCCTCCTTGAAATACCGCCCGAACGAGAAGTTGCCGAGCATCTCGAAGAAGGTGAGGTGGAACGTGTCGAGCCCGACCTCGTCGATGTCGGGGGTGCGGAAGACCTTCTGGCACGTCGTCGTCAGCGGCGCGGGCGGAGCCTCGCGACCGAGGAAGAACGGCATCTGCGGCTGCATGCCGGCGCTCGTGTAGAGCGTCGAGCGGTCGTCGGCGCGCGGGATCAGCGAGGCGGAGGCCACGCGCAGGTGCTCCTTCTCCTCGTAGAAGGCCTGGAATTCCTCGCGCAGCTCGGCGGTGGTACGCACGGCGGCCATTCTAGGAGGGAGGTCGTGGAGGCTCGCCGCTCACCCGGCTAGCATCGGATCGTGTCGTTGGATGTTCTGACGCCGGTCGCACCGCGGCGGCGGAGGCGCCGCTACCGGGCCAGGAGGGTCGCACTGCTCGTCCTCCTCGTGCTGCTCGCAGCCGCCGCAGGTGTGTGGTTCGGAAGGCGGTCGGCCACCACACCGCACCATCCGGCCGCCGTGCTCCCTCCGGCGAAGGATCCGGCCGCGGCCACGACGACCGTCGCGCATCACACGTCCCCACCGCTGCGTCCGCTGAAGCTCCTCACCGGGCCGGCGCTGCTCGACGGCCGGGTGAACGTCCGCGTCCACGCCCCCGCCGCGATACTCGTCGACGCGCACACCGGCCGCGTCCTCTGGGCGAAGCGCGCGCACGAGCGGCGGAAGATCGCCTCGCTGACCAAGATCATGACCGCGACCCTGGCGCTGCACGAGGTGCCGTGGGACAGCACCGTCACCGTCGACAAGAGGGTGACGGCCGTGCCGCTGGTGAAGGAGGGCCTGCGCACCGGCGAGCGCGTCAAGGCGTGGAAGCTCTTCTACTCGCTGCTGCTCTTCTCGGGCAACGACGACGCGGCGCAGCTCGCCATCTCCTCCGCGGGATCGGTCCGCGGCTTCCTCCGCCAGATGAACGCCGAGGCGCGACAGCTGGGCCTGCGCGACACGCACTACACGACCCCGAGCGGCGTGATCGACAAGGGGAACTTCTCCACCCCCTGGGATCTCGCGGCGCTGACGCGCTACGCGCTCCGGAGCCCGCGCTTCAAGCAGCTCGTCTCGACGAGACGGATCCAGGTGCGGTGGTCGCGGCCGACGAACTCCAAGATCTACCTCAACAACAACTTCCTGCTGCACGCGTACCACGGCGCGAACGGCGTCAAGACGGGTTACACCCATGAGTCCGGCTGGTGCCTCGTGGCGACCGCCACGCGCCACGGGCAGAAGCTGATCGCGGTCGTCCTCGACTCGCCGAACATGTACAGCGACGCGAGAACCCTCCTCAACCTCGGCTTCAGCCACACATAGCTACGGTTCCTGCCGCGGCGTCGGGACCGGCGTTGTGGGGTCGACGTGGAGAAGTGCGCATGAGATTGCCGCAGCTCGTCTCGGGCACCGATCTGGCCGTCGACCTCGGGACGGCGAACACCGTCGTCTTCCGCCGCGGCGAGGGGATCGTCCTGTTCGAGCCGTCCGTCGTGGCGATGGACCAGCAGACCGGACAGGTCTACGCGGTCGGGGAGAAGGCGCGGCAGATGCTCGGCCGCACGCCGGCGACGATCGTGGCCACCCGCCCGTTGCGGCACGGCGTGATCGCGGACTTCGAGACGACCGAGCAGATGCTGGGCCACTTCGTCCGGCGCGTCGGCGGGAGCGGGCTGCGCCGCGCGGTCATCGTCTGCGTCCCGAGCGGGCTGACCCAGGTGGAGCGGGACGCGGTCGTGGAGGCGACGCTCGCCGCGGGCGCGCGCGAGGCTCATCTGATCGAGGAGGCGATGGCCGGAGCGATCGGCGCGGGGCTGCCGGTCGAGGACGCGGTCGCCTCCCTCGTCGTCGACGTCGGCGGCGGGACGAGCGAGATGGCGGTGATCGCGCTCGGCGGGATCGTCGTCTCGACCTCGCTGCCCGTCGGCGGCTACGACCTCGACGACGCGATCGTCCGCTACGTCCAGGAGCAGCACCGGCTGCTCGTCGGACACGAGCAGGCCGAGCGGGTGAAGCTCGAGATCGGCAGCGCCCTCGCGGGACACGCGGCGATCCCGGAGGCTGAGGTCGCCGGCCGCTACATGTCGACCGGGATGCTCGCCCGCATCGCCCTCGGCGAGGACGAGGTCCGCCAGGCGCTCGAGCGGCCGCTCACCCGGATCGTCTCGGCGCTCAAGGAGCTGCTCGAGCAGACGCCGGCCCAGCTCGCGTCGGACATCGCGGATCGCGGCGTCACGCTCTGCGGCGGCGGTGCTCTCCTGCCCGGCTTCGTAGAGCTGATCCGCGGCGAGACGGGCCTCCCCGTCGCCCGCGACTCGGAGCCGCTCACAACGGTCGCGCGCGGCGCAGGCGCTGCTCTGGCGGAGCTCGACGCGCTCCGGCGCTCCGGTCGCCGCCGCCCCTCGCGCCGCCGGCGCTAGTAGACGTACGGGACGAGCATCTTCGTCGAGCCCTTGTACGCCGGATACTCGTCCGGGAACGTCTCGCCGAGGAAGCGCTCTTCGACGGTGGCGCTGTAGATGAAGTAGGTGCCCGCCAGACCCACTGCGACCAGCCACAGCCAGCTCAGCCCCACCGCGGTGCCGACGCAGGCGAGGATGATCCCCGAGTAGATCGGATGGCGCACGAGGCGGTAGGGGCCGCTGGTCACGAGCTCCGGCTCGTTCTTCTCGGTCATCGGCGTGCCCCAGTTGCGCCCGATGTGGATGCGCGCCCAGACCGCGCACGCCAGCCCGAGGCCGAACAGGGCGAGCCCGACTGCCGCACGCCACGGATCCGAGGTGACGCCTTGGCCGCGAAAGACTCCCAGGCGAAAGAGCGCGATCACGACGACGAAGATCACCGCCCGGATCCGCACCTCGCGCGACCACGGGACGCGTCCCCTCTTCATCGAGAAGGCCGCGACCAGCCAGTACAGCCAGAACGCCCCCCAACCGACGGCGAAGACGAGCTCGACCGCTCGCATCGTGACCAATACTTCCACGCCTCCCGGCGCGCGGCGGGGATACTCCCCCGATGCAGACCTTCAACCTCTTCGACGGCGAGACCGACGTCCCGCCGGACGGGACCGAGCCGCCGGGCTACCTCTGCCACGCCGTCCGGCTCGGCCCGAAGCTCGGGGCGTCGCAGCTCGGCATGAGCATCTACGACCTGCCGCCCGGCGAGGCGATCTGCCCGTATCACTTCGAGTGGACCGACGAGGAGTGGCTGATCGTGATCGCCGGCGCGCCGACCATCCGCACGCCGGACGGCGAGACCGTCCTCGCCCCGGGCGACGTCACCTGCTTCCCCGCGGGGCCGGCTGGAGCCCACTGGATCGGCAACCGGTCCGAGGAGCCGGCCCGCGTCGCCATGCTCTCCACCAGGAACGAGTTCGGGATCGCCGAGTACCCCGACAGCGACAAGGTGGGAGTGTGGGCGGGCGACGCGCACTACATGCTCCGCCGCTCCGCGCACCTCGACTACTGGGACGGCGAGCGATAACCCGATGGAGGCCGCATGAAGCTTCTTCTCACGTCCGCCGGCATCAAGAACCCCAGCATCCACGACGCGCTCGTCGGCCTGCTGGGGAAGCCGATTGCCGAGGCCGACGCCCTGTGCATCCCCACCGCGTCGTACGCGCACCCGATGGCCGGCCCGGGCAGGGCATGGGATTTCATCAGCGGCCGGGAGCCGCGCTGTCCCATGACCGAGCTGGGCTGGAAGTCCGTGGGAGTGCTGGAGCTGACCGCGCTGCCCAGCCTGGACCGGGACCGCTGGGTGTCATGGGTCCGAGACGCGGACGTCCTGCTGGTGAACGGCGGCGATGCGCTCTATCTGTGCCACTGGCTGCGGCAGTCCGGTCTGGCCGAGCTCCTGCCGTCGCTGCCCGAGACGGTCTGGGTCGGGCTGAGCGCCGGGAGCATGGTGCTGACCCCGCGGATCGGCGAAGACTTCGTCCAGTGGAAGCCGCCCACCGGCGGCGACGAGACGCTCGGACTCGTCGACTTCTCGATCTGCCCGCACCTGGCCGACGAGGGTCAGCCGGGGAACACGATGGCCGAGGCGGAGAGCTGGGCGGCGGGGATCGAGGGTCCCGCCTACGCGATCGACGACGAGACCGCCATCCAGGTGGTCGACGGTACCGTCGAAGTCGTCTCGGAGGGGAACTGGAGGCTGTTCGCCCCGAGCCCGGTCGCGGGCTAGAGCGAGAAGGCCGACGCGTACTGGAACGGTCCTGCGACGGACTCGGTGTACGCGGTCATCGGTCGAGCCTGGAAGGCATCTCCCCATCCCGGCTCCGGAGGCGTCACGCCGAGCTCCTCGGCCGGACGGAACCCGAAGCGGCTGTAGTACCGCGGCGCGCCGAGCAGAACTACCAGCGGTACGCCCACACCATCGGCCGCAGCGAGTAGCGCCTCCATCAGGGCGCTCCCGATGCCGGCGCCCTGGCGATCCGGGAGGACACCGATCGGTCCTACGGCGACGACCGGGTCGTCGGCGACGGCCGCCCGGCTCGCCGTGACGTGCCCGACCACCTCGCCGTCGCTCAGCGCCGTGAACGAGAGCTTGGGAATCGCGTCGCCCGCTTCCCACAGCGCAGCGAACAGACCGACCTCGGGCGGCACGGCACCGGGGCTCTGCGGCGGCCGGAAGCCCGGCCGCCGAAAGGCCTCGGCGTAGACGCGCCGAACCGCCTCGTAATCGTCGGCCTGCTGCTCCCTGACGATCACGGGCTCATCCTCGCATCCAGGTGGTGCCTGGGCCTAGAGGGGTATATGCAGGGACGTGGCACGTGGGCTCTTGCTCGTAGCCGGCCTGTGCGGGCTCGTCGCGCCGGCCTGCGGTAGTGGCGAAAGACCCAAAGCGACGGCCGGTACCTCCGCGGCTCAGGCGCTGCGGACCTGCGTCGACCGATGGAACCAGGACATCATGGTCGGCTGGGGCTCGAGGTCCGTCAGGATCGCGATCCGCGGGCTCGGCGCAGGTGAGCGATCGAGCTTGCGGACGCCCAACCCCGAGCGACGACTCTGCACGGTCTCCCTCGCCGACCGGCCGGGGGACAACACATGGATCTGCCAGATCGGCCGCTCGGGCGGCTACGGCTGTCCGCTCGTCACCTCCGACGGAATGCCCCCGCTGAGGAACGCGAACGGCAGGACCGACCGTCACGGCGTTCTGGAGCTGGACGTGCGGCTGAAGGGAACGCAGGCGGCGCCGCCGCTTCCCTGGCAGCGCCGCTATCCGCACGTGGACGGGTTCATCTTCCCCTGGGGGCACGACGGAAGGCTGAAAGCCGGGCTTCGCTTCACCGTGACCGAACGCGGTGCATGTGGCTTCTTCGTCGAGCACGTCCTCCCGCGATCCGCGGGCCGCTGCGTCGACAGCCGCACGTCCGCGATCTACGAGCCGTGCTTCCCGCAGGGGCGTACCTTCCGGGCCGGCGATCTGGCCGCCTGCGGCGCGCCCGGAGACACCACCTTCATCCGCTGGAGGGTCACCGGTCGTTTCTAGACAGGCGGCCTAGCGGCTGGGTGACTCCTCGCACTCGAGGCAGACCCACTCGCCTTCGTGATCCTCGTCGGCGCTGAGAGCGCCCGGCACCATCGTGACGCCGCAGGTCGCACAGATCGGTGGGCGGTCGTCCGCTTCCTCATCCAGCTGCATCAGACTGGGATCATCCCCCGCCACAGCGCAGATCCGCGTCCAGCGCGCCGATCCGGTACTGCGCGAGCCTTGGCGCCACACCGGTGAAGCCGCCGCTTCTGCAGTTCTGCCGCGCCTGCGCGAGCGTCGCCCTGGTTCCGGCCACCCAGTCGGGCAGCCGATCGTGGAAGACCCCGCGTGTCGTCTGCGCGGTCAGCCCCGTGATCTCGTGCCACTGGGCGCCGGTGGAGTAGATCCCGGTCGATCCGGTTGCGCCGGCGTCGTGCAGGCCGGCGATGAAGCCCTGCAGCGCGGCGATGTTGAGCTGGTAGGTCCCGGCCCAGCTCGCCGCGAGCTCGACGTCCAGCCACCACGGCGCGGTCCTGGCCGCGACGGGGTCGAGGGCGGCGACGAGGCGGTAGGAGTGGGCGGCGCGCTGCTCGCCGTAGAGGTACGAGCAGGCATTCGTCAGCTTGCCGTTGCAGGCGGCATAGAGCGGTGTGGTGCCGCCGCTGGGCCAGTCCGCGACGCTCTGCCCCCCGCCCGGGTTGGCGGTGTCGATGTACAGCGACAGGGGCGGCTGGTTCGGGCGCTTCTGCCCCGGCGTGCCATGCGCCCACCGCAGCTCGTCGCCGAGGCACGGGTTCGCGTTGTTCGCCAGCCCGCCGTTGACGCCGACGATCCCGAACAGCGGGTTCGACGGATAGGAACCCGAGCACTGCGGATAGGAGGCGTCGTACCCCGTGGTCGGAGGCGAGCTGCCGCGCAACACGATGACCAGCACCACGACAACGACGATGAGGGCCAGCCCCGCCAACGCCGCCACCCGCCGCGCTCCGAACCGGGAACGGCTGGAAGGCGGCACGGAGATCACGCTACCTGTGCTGCGCGACCCCTGAGCAGCGAGGCCGCCTAGGACCCTGGCTCGACGACCTTGGTGACGACCCAGCGGTGCTTGCCGATTTTCCGGTCGCGGACGAATCCCAGCTTCTCGAAGGTCGACAGGGCCCCGTTGAAGAGAAAGCCCGCAGGCACCGGACCCGCGGCTTCGGGATACCCCTCGACCGTGCCGCCGCCGCGAGCTGCGATCAGATCGAGCGCCCCTTCGAGCGCGGCCGTAGCAACACCCTTACGCCGGTGCCCCTTGCCGACGAAGTTGCAGGCGATCCGCCAGTCCGGGAGGGTCGTGAGCGTCTTCTCGTAGGCTGCCCGGTTCTTGATCTTCGGCACCTCGTCCGGAGCACCGAACTGGCACCAACCCACGCAGTCCTCGCCATCGAACACAAGGGCCGCGTGCGCCCTGCGTGCCCTGACCCGGGCGAGCTTGCGTTCCCGATTCAGCGCCGCATCCCGGCTGTCATCCGGATGAAACCCCATGCACCAACAGCCTCCGAAGACACCGTTGTTCGACTCGACGAGTGCGGCGAACGCATCCCAACTCGACTCATCGAGAGCCCTAGTCGTGTACCCCGACCCCACGGCGAAGGCAGCCTAACCGACGGGCCGCCACGGCACTCGGCTGCGCGACCGTCCTCTCGCCCGAACCTAGCGGGCGAGTGACTCCTCGTCCTCGGCGATCGTCTCACGGATCTTCTCCAGCGAGCGCCGGATCAGGCGGGAGACGTGCATCTGCGAGATCCCGACCTGCTGGGCGATCTGCGACTGGGTCAGCCCCTCGAAGAAGCGGAGCTGCAGGATCTTCCGCTCCCGCTCGTCCAGCGCCTTGAAGCCCGGAGCCAACACGGCCCGGTCCTCCGAGACCTCGTACTGGTGCTCCTCGGTGCCGAGCGACTCGAGCGGGTCGAGGTCGTCGTCGTCCCCTCCCCCGCCGCCGACGGACAGCGAGAGGGAGGTGTACGCGCGGCCCGACTCGAGCGCCTCGAGCACTTCCTCCTCCTCGACGCCCGCAGCCTTCGCCAGCTCCGGGATGGTAGGCGAGCGGCTGAGCTGCACGGTCAGCTGCTCGACGAGCCGCGAGAGCTGGACGTTGAGCTCCTGCAGGCCGCGCGGCACGCGCACCG
Source organism: Gaiellaceae bacterium (assembly GCA_035764085.1). Taxonomy (GTDB): domain Bacteria; phylum Actinomycetota; class Thermoleophilia; order Gaiellales; family Gaiellaceae; genus Palsa-739. The sequence goes on along the minus strand of DASTZY010000179.1, from coordinate 11,539 downwards.
ACCAGCCCTTGTCGCGGAAGTGCCGCTTGATCTCGCCGATGATGTTCGGCGTCGCGTAGGTGGTGAGCTCGACGCCGCGGTCGAGGTCGAAGCGGTCGATCGCCTTGATCAGGCCGATCGCGCCGATCTGGACGAGATCCTCCAGCTGCTCGCCGCGGTACGAGTAGCGCCGCGCGAGCGAGCGCACCAGGGACATGTACTGCTCGATCAGCTGCTCCCGCGCCTGCAGGTCGCCGTCCTCGTGGTAGCGGCGGAGCAGGATCTTGTCGTCGATCCTCGTCATTGCGCGGCCTCCGCGGTGGCCACCCGCTTGGTGAGCTCGACCCACGCGCCGCCGTCGCGCTCCTCGACCTCCTGCGTGTCGCACACGGTCTCGAGGACGCGATGCAGGTCGAGGCCGCCGTCCCTCTCGCCCGCATGCACGGCGTCCGGCGCGAAGGGCCCGAGCGTCGCACGCAGCACGCCCTCGTCCGCCGAGAGCGAGAGGACGAGCTCGCCGGCGTCGTCGCGGAGCGCGAGCAGGGCCTCGATGGCCACCTGCAGGTCGTCGAGGTCGTCGTACGTCACGTCGAGCCGCATCGCGAGACCGCCGGTCACGAGGTGCGCGATCGGCCTGAAGTCTTCCTCCGCCGGGATGACGAGCCGGATCTCCTCGGTCGTCATGTGCCGGCGTCCCGCAGCTCGTCGGCGATATCGCTCTCGCGCCGGGCCGCGGCGGCCTTTCCCGCCTGTACGGCGTGTCGCCAGTCCCCGCTCGCCTTGAAGTCGGCGGTGCCGTAGCTGATCCCGGCGGCGAAGCCGGAGATCTTCTGCACCGGACGGGTTATGGCCAGGGTCACGGCCCGCACCGCGGTGTCGACGTTGTCCGCCGCGTCGACGGCGCTGTCCGTGATCCGGTCGACCTTGTCGAGCTGCCCATTCACGCGGTCCACACTCCCTCCGACCTTGCCGATCACCGGGAGGACTGAATCCTCCGCTCCCCGGATGAACGCGGAAAGGCGCGCGACGGTTCCGGCCAGCCGGACGAGGACGAACGCAAGCGCAATGCCCACGGCGAAGAGGAACACGGCCAGAGCCACCCGCCAGAGATCCCCCGACGTGAATGCCACGACCAGCATCCCGGTGCGATCTTACTGGGACGCCGTGATCCGCCCATACCCGACGACCGCGTCGCCGTCGTAGAGAACCGCCGCCTGGCCCCGCGCGACGCCGGAGGCGGGCTCGTCCAGCTCGAGCCGGAAGCCGCCGGCGGAAAGCTCGACGCGGGCGGGCACCGCGGGCGAGCGGTAGCGGAGCTTCGCCTCGACCCTCCGGACGTCAGCATGGAGGCGGCCGCGCGCGGTCACCTGCGTGCGCGCGAGGGAGGCGCGCGGGCCAACCACGACGGCGCCGGCCGCAGGACGCGTGTCGAGGACGTACAGCGGCTCCGGCGCGGCGAGACCGAGGCCGCGCCGCTGGCCGGGCGTGAAGCGCCAGTAGCCGTCGTGACGGCCGAGCTCCCGTCCGTCTTCTCCGACGATCGCGCCCTCGTGCGCCTCGAGCCCGTGGCGCTCGAGGAACGCGCGGTAGTCGTCGCCGGCGAGGAAGCACGCCTCCTGGCTCTCGGGCCGGTGGGCGGCGGCGAGCCCTGCGCGCTCGGCCTCGGCGCGGGTCGTCTCCTTGTCCTGCTCCCCGAGCGGGAAGGCCACCCGGGCGAGGTGCCGCGGGTCGAGCGCGGCGAGCATGTAGCTCTGGTCCTTCCGCGCGTCGGCGCCGCGGGCGAGAAGCGGGACGCCGCGGTACGGCAGGACCCGCGCGTAATGGCCGGTGACGAGACGAGCGCAGCCGGCGCGGCTCGCGAAGGAGAGCAGCTCGGCGAAGCGGAAGCCGCCGTTGCAGCGGATGCACGGATTCGGGGTCTCGCCACGCTCGTAGCCGCGCACGAAGGGGTCGACCACCGCGCGCCGGAACTCCTCGCGCAGGTCGAGCGTCACGTGCGGCACCCCGAGCCGGTGGCACGTCTCCCGCGCCGCGATCACGCTCTCGGGCGAGCAGCAGGCACGCTCCGCGTCCGGCCCCTCGGGATCGAGCCAGAGGCGCAGCGTCACGCCGATCGCGTTCGGCAGCGAGCGCAGCAGCGCGACCGCGCTGTCGACCCCGCCGCTCATGGCCACGGCGACGCGTCCCGGCGACGGCGCGGTGTGGAAGACCGGCCCAAGCGCATTCGCGAGCGCGTCTACGGCGAGCGTCTCGCCGCCGACCGAAGCCGCCTCGAGCAGCGATAGGCCCGCGAGGTCCCGCTCCAGCCCCGGCGCATGCGCCTCGACGATCCGGTCGCCGTCGACGCGCAGGCGGACGGCCGCCCACTCGCCGTCGCGGCTCGAGTCTCCGAAGACCTCGTGCATGCCGGTCACCGTACAGAGGCGCCCGGCCCCGGCGTTCGAACCGAGCTATGTGATCCTGGTCTCCCAGGTGGGTGCGGTGCCCTCCTCGGCAATGCCTCGTCGGGACGCCCGCTCCCTTTCACGTAGCGTTGGATCTACATGTTCGCCCGGTTCTGGGCGCACGGGGCCGAGCCGGGAGACTGTAGCGGCCGCTACTCGGGCTGGGGGTGCAGGAGCTCGATCCCGAGCTCGCGGAGGTGCCCGGGATCGGCGTCGCTCGGCGCACCCGTCATCGGATCGACGCCCGCCTGGTTCTTCGGGAAGGCGATCGTGTCGCGCAGGTTCGGCTCACTCGCCAGGACCATCATCGTCCGGTCGACACCCCACGCGATGCCGCCGTGCGGCGGCGCGCCCATGGCGAGCGCGTCGAGCAGGAAGCCGAACTTCGCACGCTGCTCCTCGGGGCTGATCCCCAGCATGTCGAACACGCGCGCCTGGATCTCGGGCTCGTGGATCCTGAAGGACCCGCCCGCGAGCTCGTTCCCGTTGCCGATCAGGTCGTAGGCGAAGGCGCGCGCGTTGGCCGGATCCTCGTCGAAGCGGTCCTCCCACTCCGCGTTCGGCCGGGTGAACGGGTGGTGCACGGCCGTCCAGCGCTCGTCGGTCTCCGACCATTCGAACATCGGGAAGTCGGTGATCCACAGCCACGACCACGCCTGCTCGTCGATCAGCTCCAGCGTCTCGGCGAGGTGGACGCGCAGCGCGCCGAGGACGCGCGACGTCATCGGCCAGGCGTCGGCGGCGAAGAGCAGCGTCTCGCCCGGCTTGCCGCCGAGCGCCGCGAGCGTCTCCTCGGAGAGGAACTTCGCGATCGGCGAGCGCACCTCGCCCGAGTCGTCGTAGACGAGGTAGGCGAGCCCCTTGGCGCCCCACTCCTTCGCGAACTCCTCCAGCTGGGCGAGCTCGGCCCGGGAGAAGACGCGCGGCGCGCGGAGGAACCGCACGGCCCCGGCCGAGGCGAAGACGCCGAACTCCGACCCGCGCGTCGCCTCGGTCGCGTCCTCGATCTCGAGGCCGTAGCGGAGGTCGGGCTTGTCGGTGCCGAAGCGGCGATCGGCCTCGTCCCACGTCATGCGGAGGAACGGCGCCTCGAGCTCGACGCCGAGGCACTCGCGCCAGATCGCGACCACGAGCTGCTCGGTCAGCCCGATGATCAGCTCGTAGTCGGGGAAGGCCATCTCGACGTCGAGCTGCGTGATCTCCTGCACCCTGTCGGCGCGGAGGTCCTCGTCCCGGAAGCAGACGGCGACCTGGTAATAGCGCTCGAAGCCGGCGATCACGAGCAGCTGCTTCGCGATCTGCGGCGACTGCGGCAGCGCGTAGAAGTGGCTGGGCTGCAGACGCGCGGGCACGAGGAAGTCGCGCGCGCCCTCCGGCGTCGGCTTCCAGAGGATCGGCGTCTGGATGTCGACGAAGCCTGCGTCCTCCATCAGGCGCCGCATGACGCCGACCATCTGCCCGCGCAGGCGGATGTTCCGCTGCAGCCGCTCGCGGCGCAGGTCGAGCCAGCGGTAGCGCAGGCGGAGCGTCTCGTCGACGTTCTCCTCGTCGAGCTGGAACGGCAGCGGCGTCGAGCGCGAGACGATCCGCAGCTCGTCGACCTGCACCTCGATCTGGCCGGTCGGCAGGTTCGGGTTGACGAGCTCCGGCGCCCGCGTGACGACCTCGCCGGTCGCCTGGAGGACGAACTCGTTGCGGATCTCGTGGGCGGTCGCCGCCGCAGCCGCCGCGTGCTCCGGGTTGATCACGAGCTGGACCTTCCCCGTGTGGTCGCGGAGGTCGACGAAGACGAGGCCGCCGTGGTCGCGGCGGGTGTCGGCCCAGCCCGCGACCGTGACGCGGCGCCCCGCATCGTGCGCCCGCAGCTCGCCGCCCATGGCATCGCGCCAGCTCATGAAGAAGTCAGCTCCTTCAAGTCGCTGACGATCTTGTCCTCCTCGCCGCGCCGGCGTATTTCATAGGTCCCGTCGTCCAATGCAGTTACTACGGTCCCAGCACCGAGGCGTCGAGCCTGCGTGATCTGCCCCTTCAAGGATCGGCCAGCGTAGTCGGTGTCTACGCTTAGTCCCTCGCTCCGCCATTTCGCGATCGTCGGAAGCACGCGAGCTCTCGCTTCTCGACTCTCGAAGGCGACGAAGACGTCGATGCCGGGCTCGTCGGCCGTCCGACCCTCGTGCTCGAGAGCGATGAGGAGCCGCTCGACGCCGGCTCCAAATCCGATCCCTGGCGTTGGCGGTCCGCCGAGCGCCTCTACGAGGTAGTCGTAGCGTCCGCCTGAGCAGATCTGGGGCTGTGCCTTCTCCTCGGGATTAAGGAACTCGAAGACTGTGCGCGTGTAGTAGTCGAGCCCGCGCACCAGTGTCGGGTTGACCTTGTACTTGATCCCGAGCAGGTCGAGCAGGTGCCGGACCTCGGCAAAATGCGCGCGACAGGACTCGCAGAGGTGGTCTCCGATCTTCGGTGCATCTTGCAGCGCCCCTAAGAGCTCCAGATCCTTCGTGTCGAAGATTCGCATCAGGCTAGCCCCCTGCTTTCGCAGCGCCTCAGGGTGGTTGCGCACATCGGGGTTGCTCTGGATCCATTGGTAAAGCCCGGCGAGGTACACCGGTCGGCAGTTGCGATCCCCGATCGAGTTCAATTCGAGCACGTAGCGCGTGATCCCAAGCCGACGGAGAACTTCGCGGTAGAGATCGATCACCTCGGCGTCGAGCGCCGGATCTTCAGAGCCAAACGCTTCCACCGATACCTGCCAGTGCTCGCGGTAGCGACCTTTCTGCGGCGCCTCGTATCGGTACATCGGTGCGAGGGTGTAGAGCTTCACGGGCTGAGGCAGCTGTTGCATCCCGTGCTGGATGTACGCACGCGCGATGCTGGCTGTCCCCTCGGGCTTCAGCGTGAGAGAGCGGTTGTTCTGGTCGAGGAACGTGTACATCTCCTTGTGCACCACGTCGGAGCCTGCGCCCGACGTCCGTGCGAAGACCTCGGTGTCCTCGAAATTCGGAGTCTGAATGCGCCGATACGCGTACTGCTCTGCGACCTCAGCGAGCGTGCCGGTGACGAGCTGCCAAGTCGGCTGCTCAGCAGGCAGGACGTCGTGCGTCCCCCGCGGCGCCTGGAAGCGGCTCATGCCTCCGCGCGCAGCTCTGCCAGGAAGGGATTCCGCGCGAGCTCGACGCCGAGCGTCGTCTCGTGGCCATGGCCCGGGTGGACGACGGTCTCCGGCGGAAGGCGCTCGGAGAGCATCCGCACCGAGGCGAGGAGCGTGTCCCAGTCGGCGCCGGGAAGGTCGACGCGGCCGACGGAGCCGGCGAAGAGCAGGTCGCCGCTGAAGAGCTCGCCGTCGGCGTGGAAGGCGACGTGCGCCGGCGAGTGGCCGGGCACCGCAAGGCACTCGAAGGAGATGCCCGCTACCTCGACCGTCTCGCCGCCGCTCAGCAGGTGCTCCGGCGAGTGCGGACGTCCCGGTACGCCGACCGGCGCGAACTCGGGGAACCGCTCGAGCCGCTCCCGTTCGCCCTCCGGCATCCAGACCTCGGCGCCCGTTCCCTCGGCGAGGTCGGCGACGCCGCCGAGGTGGTCGAAGTGCCCGTGGGTGATGAGGATCCCGGCACAGCTCGTGCCCAGCCGGGCGAGCTCGAGCCGGAGATCCGCGGCGTCCCCACCCGGATCGATCACGGCGCACTCGGGTGCGCCGCGTTCGCGGCGGATGACGTAGCAGTTCGTCTGCAGCGGGCCGAGCTCGTATCTGTCGACCGCGAGCGGCATCGCGGCGAGTCTAGTGAACCGTTGGTTAGCGCTCAGGCGGGTGCGGGAAGGGCCTGCCCGTGCGCCACTGGAGGCTTGGCGAGGTCGAGACACCGAACGGCGTGCGTTCGCCGGTCGTCCTGCACTCGAAGGAGGGAGCCCAGCGGGCGATCCTGATTTCGCTCCGTCCGGACGAGGCGCTCGGTGACCACGGCGTGAAGGAGTCCGCGCTCCTGCTCGTGCTCGAAGGCACCGTGCGAGTAGAGGCCGGCGACGAGGCGGTCGACGGCGACACCGGCGCTCTCTTCCATTTCGAGCCGGACGAGCGGCACTCCGTCACGAGCAGCGGCGGGGCCCGGCTGCTGCTGCTGCTGGCGCCGTGGACCGGCGAGGGGCACTACCGGGGCGGCGACCGCGCCGAGCCGTCGGTCAGCGCTTCCTAGCGGAGCGCTTCGCCGACTCCTGTTCCGCACGCCGCTGCCAGCGGTTGTGCGAGAAGCGGTCGATCATGTACGTGAAGGGAATGAACAGGAGGGTGTAGACCCCGGCGAGCAGGAGAGCGCCGCCGAGGCTGTGACCTCCGTTCTTCGAGCCGAGGACGTAGAACAGCGCGAAGATCACGGCGCCGAGGATCAAGGAGCGCTTGGCGGCCCGCTCCCACGAGGGCGGCGGCGGGACGCGCACCGAGCGACCGCCGGACTGTTGCTGCGTCTTCGCCCGGGGCTTGTCGCCGTCACGCTTCTCGGACGCCGCGACGAGCTCCTCCGGCGGCGCGTCGAGCTCGTTTCCTTCCTCGTCGACCCAGACGGTCTCGTACTCGTGCCGGCGTTCCTTCTGCGTGCGACGCCGCTGCTTCCTCGTCGGCATGGAGGGCTAGCGTAGCTCGCCCCCGACGACCGCCCCGGCGACCACGCGGCCGCCGAGGTGGTAGGCGAGGTAGCGCCAGTCGGGGGCGTCGAGGAGCGCGACGTCGGCGCGGAAGCCCGGCGCCAGTCGGCCGAGCCCGTCGGCGCGCCCGAGGACGTGGGCCGCGTTGACCGTGCAGGCGGCGAGCGCCTCCGCCGGCGAGAGGTGGAGCTGCGTGGCCGCGAGCGAGCACACGAGCGGCAAGCTCTCGCAGAACGCGCTGCCCGGGTTGAAGTCGGTCGCCAGGGCGACGGCGGCCCCCGCGTCGACGAGTGCGCGCCCGGGCGGCATCGGCCGATCGAGGAAGAGCGCACTCGCGGGCAGGAGCACGCCGACGACCTGGCTCGCGGCGAGCGTCCGGATCCCCTGATCGCCCGTCGCCTCGAGATGGTCGACCGAGCGGACACCGAGCTCGACCGCGAGGGGGATCGCGCCGGACTCCGTGAACTGGTCGCCGTGCAGCCGCAGCGCGAGGCCCGCGTCACGGCACCCCTCGAGATAGCGCCGAGCCTGGGTCGCGTCGAAGGCGCCGCGCTCGAGGAACACGTCGGCCGCTTCCGCGATCTCAGCCGCCTGCGGCAGCACCTCCGCGAGCGCGAAGTCGAGGTAGGCGTCGCCGTCGGCGAACTCCGGCGGCACGGCATGTGCGCCGAGCCACGTCGGGATCCCGCCCGCCTCCCGGATCGCGCGGAGCGACGCGAGCTCCGTGTCACGGTCGAGCCCGTAGCCCGACTTCGCCTCGAACGTCGTCGTGCCCTCGCGGAGCATCCACGAGCGGTGCAGCTCGACGGCAGCCCGCAGGCCGTCCTCCCCCGCCGCGCGCGTCGCGCGAACGGTGGAGAGGATCCCGCCGCCGGCCGCGTGCAGCTCCTCGTAGCTCGCGCCTCCGGCGCGCAGGGAGAACTCGTCCACCCGATCGCCGCCGAACGCGGCATGCGTGTGGCAGTCGATGAGGCCCGGCACGGCGCACCGACCGCGGCAGTCGATCTCCACGACGTCGCCGTCGAGCGGCGGCAGGTCGCGCATCCACCCGACCGCCTCGATCGTCTCGCCGGCACAGAGGACGAACGCGTCCTCCAGCACCTCGACCTCGCCGAGCGCACCGCCGCGCAGCGGAGCGTCGTTCCCGGCGGGCGTCGCGACCTGCGCGGCGTCGCGGAGGAGCAGGCGGCCCGCGCCGGTCTCCGTCACGCGTCGCCGGGGAGGCACGGGATCCGCACTCCGCCTTCCGCCGCCGCGGCGACCGCTTCCGGGTAGCCGGCGTCGACATGCCGCATCACGCCCGTCCCCGGGTCGGTCGTCAGCACGCGCTCGAGTCGTTCCGCCTGCACGTCGCTGCCGTCCGCGACCACGACCATCCCCGCGTGGATCGCGTTGCCGATCCCCACGCCGCCGCCGTGGTGGACGCTCACCCACGTCGCTCCCGCCGCGACGTTGAGCAGCGCGTTGAGTATCGGCCAGTCCGCGATGGCGTCGGAGCCGTCGCGCATCGCCTCGGTCTCGCGGTACGGCGAGGCGACCGAGCCGGCGTCGAGGTGGTCGCGTCCGATCACGACCGGTGCCTTGACCTCGCCGCTGCGAACGAGCTCGTTGATCGCGAGGCCGGCCTTGGCGCGGTCCCCGTAGCCGAGCCAGCAGATCCGCGCGGGTAGCCCCTGGAATGCCACCCGCTGCGGCGCGAGCTCGAACCACCGCTGCAGGAGCGGATCGTCCGGGAACAACTTCCGCAGCCGGTCGTCGATCGCAGCGATGTCCGCCGGGTCTCCCGACAGCGCGGCCCACCGGAAGGGACCGACGCCGCGGCAGAAGAGCGGCCGAATATAGGCCGGGACGAAGCCCGGGTATGCGAAGGCCTCCTCTACACCACCTTCACGCGCCTCACCTCGCAGGTTGTTGCCATAGTCGAAAACGTACGCGCCGCGCCGGACGTACTCGAGGAGCGCCTCGACATGGCGGACGATCGACTCGCGGGCGAGTCGCAGGTACTCGTTCGGATCGGACGAGCGCAGGGCGGCCGCCTCGTCCACCGAGTAGCCGCGCGGCACGTAGCCGTTGAGCGGGTCGTGGGCGGCCGTCTGGTCGGTGACGAGGTCGAACTCCTGGCCGCGCGCAACCAGCTCGGGCACGACGTCCGCCGCGTTCCCGAGCAGCCCGAGCGAGAGCGGCCGCCGCTCGGCCGCCGCAGTACGCAGGCGATCGAGCGCGTCGTCGAGCGAGTCCGTCGCCTCGTCGAGGTAGCGCGTCTCGAGACGCCGCTCGATCCGGTGGGGATCGACTTCGACGCAGAGGATCGCCGCTCCGGCCATCGTGCCGGCGAGCGGCTGCGCCCCGCCCATGCCGCCGAGGCCGGCGGTGAGGATCGTCCGCCCGCGCAGGTCGGGCGAGCCGAAATGCTTCTCGCCGGCAGCTGCGAAGGTCTGGTACGTCCCCTGCAGGATCCCCTGGCTCCCGATGTAGATCCACGAGCCGGCGGTCATCTGCCCGAACATGGTCAGGCCCTCGGCCTCGAGCCGCCGGAACTCGTCCCAGGTGGCCCACCTCGGCACGAGCAGCGAGTTCGCGATGAGCACGCGCGGCGCGCCCTCGTGCGTCGTGAAGACGCCGACCGGCTTGCCGCTCTGGACGAGCAGCGTCTCGTCGGGGCCGAGCTCGAGGAGCGCCCCGACGATCGCGCGCAGCGCCTCGTGATTGCGTGCGGCCTTGCCGGAGCCGCCGTAGACGACGAGCTCCTCGGGACGCTCGGCGACTTCCGCGTCGAGGTTGTTGAGGAGCATGCGCAGCGGCGCCTCGGTCGACCACTGGCGCGCGTTCAGCCCGGTGCCGCGCGGCGCGCGGATGGAGGAGAGGTCGCCGACGAGCGCCTCGACCCGCTCCGCGAGGCTCGCCGTCGTGCTCATGCGAGCCCTCCCGCCTCCGCCTCGACCGCCGCCACGACCGACCCGTCGCGGATCGACGCGGCCACGGCCTCGATGTCGCCGGCGAGCGGGCGGTCGTCGCGCAGCCGCGGCGAGAGCTCCCGCACCGCCGCGCGGGCCGCCCGCCCGCCGACGCCCGGCTCGAGCGGGGCGTGGAACTCGACAGCCTGCGCACCGGCGAGGAGCTCGATCGCGACCGCCTGCTCGGAGTTCGCCAGGACCTGCCACGCCTTGAGGCCGGCTGCATTCCCCATCGAGACGTGATCCTCCTGCCCGGCGCTCGTCGGGATCGAGTCCACGGACGCCGGATGGCAGAGCGACTTGTTCTCGGACACGAGCGACGCGGCCACGTACTGCGGGATCATGAAGCCGCTGTTGAGGCCGCCGTCGGTGGTGAGGAAGGCGGGCAAGCCCTCGGAGAGGTTCGGGTTGACGAGGCGCTCGACGCGGCGCTCGGAGATGTTGGCGAGCTCAGCAACGGCCATCGCGAGTGCGTCGAGCGCGAACGCGAGGGGCTGTCCGTGGAAGTTGCCGTTCGAGACGAGCTCCTCGTCCTCGACGAGCACGAGCGGGTTGTCGGTGGCGGCGTTCAGCTCGACGCTCACCGTGTAGTCCGCGTACTCGAGGAGGTCGCGGGAGGCGCCGTGCACCTGCGGTGCGCAACGGAGAGAGTACGCGTCCTGCACCTTGTCGCACCAGCGGTGCGCCTCGATGATCGCGGAGCCGTCGAGCAGGCGCAGGACGTTGGCCGCCGCGGCCGCCTGGCCGCGCAGCGGGCGGAGCGCGTGGATCTGCGGCAGGAACGACGTGCGCGAGCCCTGGAGAGCCTCGACCGAGAGCGCGCAGGCGACGTCGGCGGCGCGCGCCAGCCGCCGCGCGCGCACGAGCGCGAGCGCGAGCGTCGCCGCCATGAACTGCGTGCCGTTGACGAGGGAAAGCCCTTCCTTCGCCGCGAGCTGCACGGGTTCGAGTCCGGCTCGCGCGAGCGCGTCCGCCCCCGGGAGCCGCTCGCCCTCGACCCATGCCTCCCCCTCTCCGACGAGCGGCAGCGCGAGATGCGCGAGCGGCGCGAGGTCGCCGGAGGCGCCGACCGACCCCCGGCTCGGCACGAAGGGCAGAACGCCGGCCTCGAGGAGCGCGAGCAGCAGCTCGACGGTCTCGACCCGCGCGCCGGAGTTGCCCTTGGCGAGCGCGTTCGCGCGCAGGAGCATCGCCGCGCGGACGATCTCGTCGGGGTACGGTTCTCCGACCCCGCACGCATGGGAGCGGAGGAGCCGGAGCTGCAGCTCCGCGGTCTGCTCCTCGGGGATCGCGACGGCGACGAACCGTCCGAAGCCGGTGTTGACGCCGTAGGTGTGCTCCCGGCTCCCGTGCGCGGCACGCTCGACGAGCTCCCGGGCGGCGCTCATCCTCTGCCGCGCCCGCTCGGACAGCTCCGCGCCCGCTCCGTCGACGGCGACCGCCCACACGTCGTCCACGGTCAGGTCGTCGCCCGTGAGGCCGATCGCCGTGCGCTGCGCCACGCCGCGAGTCTAGGACGCGGCTCGAGCT
>DASTZY010000178.1:0-23923 GCA_035764085.1 Gaiellaceae bacterium | reverse complement strand
CGATCGGCGCCCGGGTCGCCGCCGCCGCCGGGGCGGGCGAGGTGCTCGTCTCGCAGACGGTCAAGGATCTCGTAGCCGGCACCGGGCTCGCCCTCGAGGACCGCGGCGAGCGAGAGCTGAAGGGAGTCCCCGGCACCTGGCGGCTGTATGCGGCGACCGAGGATCCGGCCGACGTCCTGGCCGCTAGCCGGCGACCGGCAGCGTCAGGGTGAACGTCGCGCCCGGCTCCGCCCCGGAGGTCACGTCGAGCGAGCCGCCGTGGGCCTCCGCGATCGAGCGGGCGATGAAGAGTCCGAGCCCGGTCCCGGGCTTGGACGCGCCCGGCACGTCCACCCGGCCGAACTTCTCGAAGATGCGGCCCTGCTGGTCGCGCGGGATCCCGGGGCCCGCGTCCTTGACCGCGATCTGCACCGCGCCGTTCCCGGCCGCCGCCGACACACGCACCTCGCCGCCCTCCGGCGAGTACTTGACCGCGTTCTCGATCAGGTTCCCCAGCACCTGCCGGATCCGGGCGCGGTCGCCCCGGATCGCAGGGAGCCCGGTGCGCACGGAGGCGACCACCGGTACCTCCTGCTGCGCGAGCGCGGCAGCCTCGACCGCCTCGTCGACGACACGGCCCAGGTCGACCTCCTCGAAGCGGTAGCTGAACGTCCCCGCCTCGATCCGGGACGTGTCGAGCACGTCGCCGACGAGCTCCGCCAGCCGTGCCGTCTCGTCCCCGATCAGCGCGAGGAACGACTCGCGCTGGTCCGCCGTCAGCATCCGCCAGCGGTCCTGCAGCGTCCTCGCCGCCCCGATCACGGCCGCCATCGGGCTCCGCAGCTCGTGCGAGACGAGGGAGACGAAGTCGGCCCGCAGCTGCGAGAGCCGCGCCAGCTCCTCGACCCGTCTCCGCTCGGCCTCGTACGCGCGGATGTTCTGTACCGCTGTGGCGACCAGGCGGCCGAGGAGGGCGGTGAGCTCCACCTCGTCCTCGCTGAAGGCGTCGGGGCGGTCGCGCGACAGGCTCAGCATCCCGATCGCACGCGCGCCGAGCATGAGCGGGGTCACGAGCTCGCTGCGCAGCCCGAGCGCGAGGAGCTGCTCGTCGGCGGGGTACTCCAGGGTGGTGAGGTCGCGCCGCACGACGATGCTCCCGTCGCGCACGCGCTCGAGCACCGAGCCGCCGATCGGGTCGGCGTTGCCGGGCGGGAAGACCGCCCCGGCGCCACGCCCGGCCGTGGCCATCGTCGTCGCCGTCCCGTCCTCCAGGAGGACGATCGCGGTGCGCTCGAACGGGACCAGCCCGCGGAGCTCTCGGATGAATGCGCCGAACGCCTCGTCGAGTTCGAGCGACGAGCCGAGCGCACGCGCGCACCTGTTCGCCGTCTCGAGGACGTCGACGCGATGGCCGAGCTCGTCGCGCAGCCTCTCCGCCTCGGCGGCGCGCAGCTCGGCGCGGCGGCGCTCCGCTCCGAGGGTGTCCCGCAGACGGCCGATGACGATGCCGGCGAGCAGGCCGACGAGGACGCGGGCGAACGCCGTCCGCCACTGCAGGCCCGGCCCGAGGAGGTCGACCACGATCGTGGCGCCCGTCATCACCGCTCCGGCGACGGCGCCGCCGACGAGGCCGAAGCGCAGCGCGGCCGCCGCGACCGGGATCAGGTAGAGGGCGCGCCACGGCTCGCCGGACTCGAAGGAGAAGACCGCGACGAACCCGATCGCCACCACCGCGTCGAGACCGAGCAGCAGGATCCGCGCGCGCACGCGCGCCACCGGGCCGATCTCGACCGCCGAGAGGGCGCCGGAGAAGACGGTGACCGCGGCGAAGAACCCCACCACGGCCCACGCCCAGGGCTCGTACGACGGTGGGAAGTCGGTCAGCCCGACGGCGATCGCGCCGACGACCACGAGCACCGCCCGTAGCAGCACGAGCCACCGTCCCGGACGGTCAAGCATCCCGTTCCTCCATGCGTGCCAGCGCCCACGCGGCGAGCTCCCGCGTGCCGGGGTCCGGGTCGTCGAGCAGGGCGATCACGGCGTCCCGTTCGCCGTCCCCACCCACGTTGCCTGCCGCCACGAGCGCATTCAGCCGCAGCCTGCGTCCGTCGTTGCGCGGCACGTAGAGCCTCGCGAAGCGGCGTCGCAGCTCGTCCGGGTCGCCGCGCAGCCAGTCCACGAGCGAGACGTGTGGGGTCGCATCCTCCGGCAGCGGCTCGTCGGCGCGCCGTTTCTCGACGCCGCGGTTCCAGGGGCAGACGTCCTGGCAGATGTCGCAGCCGTAGACCTGCGCGCCGAGCTCGGCGCGGTACCCGGCCGGCGGTGGCGCGGGCGCCTGCGTCCAGTAGGAGAGGCACCGTGTCGAGTCGAGCGTGCCCGGCTCGTCGAGCGCACCGGTCGGGCAGGCGTCGATGCACAGCCGGCACTCGCCGCAGTCGAGGCCGAGCGGCGGCGTCGGCTCGAGCTCCACGTCGGTGACGAGCGTCCCGAGCACGACCCAGGAGCCGTGCCGCCGCGTGATGAGGAGCGTGTTCTTGCCGTAGAAGCCGACGCCGCTCCGCGCCGCCGCCTCGCGGTCGACGTGCTGGTTGGCGTCGACGAGGACGCGACAGGAGCCCCCGATCCTGCGGCCGAGGGCGTCGAGCTTCTCCCGCAGCTGCTCGTACGCGTCGAACCACGTGTACCGCGGCAGCCGGCCGTGACCGGGCGGTTGCTCCGGCTCCGGCAGCCAGTAGCACAGGGCCGCCGAGATCACGGTGCGGGCGCCCGGCAGCAGCGTCTCGGGATGGCACGACTCCTCGGGACGCGCCATCGTGAAGCGCATGTCGGCGAAGAGCCCGCGCTCGCGGCGCTCGCGGATGTGGCGCTCGGTGCCGTCGTACGGCTCCGCGGGCGCGGCGCCGACGGCATCGAGCCCCAGCTCCTGCGCGAGAGCCTCGAGTTCCGCTGCGGTCACGCGGATAGTCTGCCGCGGTGCGCGCGGTTCGGATCCACGAGGACGGCGGCCCCGAGGTCCTCGTGCTCGAGGAGGCCCCGGATCCGGAGCCCGCGCCGGGCGAGGCGCTCGTCCGCCTGAAGGCCTCCGCGCTGAACCACCTCGACGTCTGGATCCGCAAGGGCCTGCCTTCGGTCCCGAAGCCGCGCATCCTCGGCGCCGACGGAGCCGGCGTGGTCGAGGCGCTCGGCGAAGGCGTGAGCGGCCTCGAGATCGGCGAGCGCGTCGTCCTCAACCCGGGTGTCGAGGTGGGCGACGGCCGGATCCACGTGATCGGCGAGCACGGAGACGGGACGAACGCCGAGCTGATCGCCGTGCCGGCGACGAACGTGCACCCGATCCCCGCGGACCTGAGCTTCGAGGAGGCCGCAGCCTTCCCGCTCGTCTTCGAGACCGCGTACCGGATGCTCGTGACGCGGGCCGGCCTGCGCGAGGGCGAGTGGGTGCTCGCCTGGGGAATCGGCGGCGGCGTCTCGACTGCGACGCTCGCGATCGGCAAGGCGCTCGGGGCGCAGGTTTTCGTCACGTCCTCGAGCGACGCGAAGCTCGAGCGCGCGCGCGAGCTCGGCGCCGACGCGACGGTGAACCACGCCACCGGCGATGTGAAGGCGGCGGTGCAGGAGGCGACCGCCGGCCACGGCATCGACGTCGTGGTCGAGACGGTGGGCGAGGCGACGTGGGCGACGTCCCTCCAGGTCGCGGCCCCGGGCGCGCGCATCACGGTCTGCGGCGCGACCAGCGGCCCGAACCCCCCGGCGGCGCTGCACCGGGTCTGGTGGAAGCAGCTCTCGATCCTCGGCTCGACGATGGGGACCGCGGTGGACTTCGCCGGCGCCTACGAGCTCGTGGCGAGCGGCCGGGCGCGGCCGGTCGTCGACACGGTGCTCCCGCTGGAGGAGATCCGCGCCGCCCACGAGCGGCTCGAGGCGGGCGAGCAGCTGGGCAAGATCGTGCTCACCATCTGATGCCGCTGCAGAACCGGGTGACACCGCTCGGCGAGCTTGTCGCGACGCCGGAGCGCGGCCTCGTCTACGGCAACCGCGGCCGCCTGCACGACGAGCACGGCGTGATCCGACGGCAGTGGCAGGTGAAGCGGTGGATCTCCTGCCGTCTCGAGTTCCGCGGGCGTCACCGGGCCGGCGGGCCGATGCCGCCCGGCCGTTACACCGGGCTCTTCTTTCTCGACGAGGCGACCGCGCTCGCCGCAGGCCATCGCCCGTGCGCCGAGTGCCGGAACGCGGACTACAAGAGCTTCCTCGCGATCACGGGAGCCTCCGGCGCGGCCGGCCTCGACCGTCGCCTGCACGACGAGCGGGGCCGGCTGCACGACCGCGACGCGGCCGAGCTTCCCGACGGTGCGTTCGTCGTGCTCGACGGCGTGCCCTGGCTCGTCCTGGGCTCCGAGCTCCTCTGCTGGACGCCCGGCGGCTACACGGATCGGCGACGGCGCCCGAGCGGGCCTGTCGCCGTCGTCACCCCGCCGACGTCTCTGCGCGTCCTTTCGGCCGGCTGGAGCGGCAGCGTGCCACTCGTCCATCCCTCCGCGCCTCAGACGGTCTGAGGCCTCGTGGGCGGGATCACCGCCCCGATGATCCAGAACAGCGGGATGAAGAACCCGACGATGAACATCACCCAGTGGCCCTTGCGGAGACAGGTCACTCCGAGGGCTATGAGCAGCACGAGGTACAGCAGGCCGAACCCGATCCCGTACCACATCTCTCGCCACCTCCAGGGTCGATGCACTCACCGTCTCAGGGACGGCGGCTCGTCGCATCGCCACGAAGGGATGAGATCAGCCGAAGCCGAGGATGAACTTCGCGTCGTCGGACATCTTGTCCGGCGTCCAGGGCGGGTCGAACGTGAGCTCGAGCTCGACGTCCTCGATGCCCTCGACCTGCCGGGCGGCGCTGTCGATGTCCTGCGCGATCAGCGGGCCTGCCGGGCAGCCCATCGAGGTGAGGCTGTAGGTGATCTTCGCCGTCGAGTCCTCGACCTCGACCTCGTAGAGAAGCCCGAGGTCGACGATGTCCATGCCCAGCTCGGGATCCTCGACCGTGCGGAGGATCTCCAGCACCTCGTTGCGCGTCGCCATGCGGCCAGTGTAGAGCCGCGTACCATGCCGGCGTGCTCGCCTCGACGGCTGAGAACGTCTTCCTCTTCGTCGCAGCCATCGCGCCGGTCGTGTTCATCGCCTGGTTCGCGTGGTGGTTCCTCCGCGCCGGCAAGCGCTACGACGAGCAGGAGCGGGCGGCCGGTCGCCGCCCGCCGCTTTAGTCTGGAAGCGCTGGCGGCGAAGCCGCCGGCGCCCGGCCGAGACCGGGCGCCGGCAAGACCCCACCTCCCTATGCCGCAGGCGCGATGTTCTGGTTGACCGCGAAGACGTTCTCCGGGTCGTACTGCGCCTTGATCCGCGCGAGCCGGTCGTAGTTCGCGCCGTACATCCCGCGCACGCGGTCGGGCTCGTCCATGGCGAAGTTCGAGTACCCGCCGCCGAGTACGTACGGCTTCAGCGCGTCGGAGTAGGAGCGCGTCCACTCGGTGATCGCCTCGGCGTTCGCCGGGTCGGGATCGACGCCTGCGACGACCTGCGCCCACTTCGCCTGGCGGTACGACCATGCCGTCTCGTCGTTGCCCACGCGCGACGCGGCGCCGTCGATCGAGTACAGGTGCATCGTCGACTTCCACGTCGGCACGCTCTCGTGGAAGCGGAGGTGGACGTCGATCGCGTCGTCCGACAGTTCCTCCACGAAGTCGCCACGCCAGTACCACTGGTCGCCCGGCGCGTAGACGCCGTCGAACGCCGTGTTCCAGATCGGCAGGGGCATCGGGCCGACACCGTCGAGCAACGGCGTGCCGAACGACCGTGCGGCGCGCAGCGCGTCGGACTCCTCTTCGCCGAGCTGCGTGAGCACCAGCGCGGCGCACTTGCGCAGATGCAGCTCCTCGGGGAAGGGCGGGCCCGGCGGCACGGACACGAGCCCGTACCAGATGCCGAGCTCGTCCGGCTGCGCCGGAACGAACTCGCGGTACCAGCGCAGGACGTCCGCGGCGGCGTCGATGTCGTACAGCACCGGCCCCGCGAGCACCGTGGAGCCGGGACGCAGGCGGAACGTGAACTGCGTGACGACGCCGAAGTTCCCGCCGCCCCCGCGGATGGCCCAGAAGAGATCGGGATCCCGCTCCGCGTCGGTCTGGACGACCGAGCCGTCCGCGAGCACGACGGTCGCCGCGAGGAGGTTGTCGATCGTCAGGCCGTAGGTGCGGCTGAGGTGGCCTACCCCGCCGCCGAGGGTGAGCCCGCCGACGCCGGTCGTGCCGATGATCCCGACGGGGACCGTCAGCCCCTGCTGGTGCGTCGCCTCGAGCAGGTCCTTCAGCAGGGCGCCGCCTCCCACCCGCGCGACCTTCGCGCCGGGGTCGACCTCGATCGCATTCATCTGCGAGAGATCGATCACGAGCCCGTCGTCGACGGACCCGAGGCCGCCGCCGTTGTGCCCGCCGCCGCGCACGGCGATCCGCAGGCCGTGCTCCTTCCCGTACCGGATCGCGGCGGCGACGTCGCCCTCGTCGACGCAGTAGGCGATCGCGGCCGGCCGCTTGTCGATCATCGCGTTGAAAAGGGCGCGCGCCTCGTCGTAGTCGGGCGCGCCCGGCTCGACGACACGGCCCTTCACGGCCGCCGCCAGGCCCTCGACGGAAACTGCCATCTTCTTCCCTCCCGTTCGCTTGCAGGCGATGCTACGACGGCCTCGTGCGAAATGGAACGACGCTTCGGCGTGCGATTCAGTAGCCCAGCAGGCGCACTTCCTCGCGCCGCTCGCGCGCGAAGAAGTGGATCCCGTCCACGAAGCGCACCCAGTTGCAGCGCGTGCACATGACGAGGGAGTGCGTACGGGCGCTGTCGGCGAGGAAGCGGACGCCGCGCAGCAGGTCGCCGTTCGAGACGCCGGTCGCGGCGACGATCACCTCGCCGGGCGCGAGATCCTCGGTGCGGAAGACACGCTCGTAGTCCTCGATCCCGGCCTCGCGCAGCTCGTCGATCTCGCGGCGGGAGGTGGGCCAGAACTGCGCCTGCAGCTCACCGCCGAGGCAGCGGAGCGCGGCCGCGGAGAGCACGGCCTGGCGGGTGCCGCCGATCCCGATCGCGAGGTGGTCGTTCGTGCCGCGGATCGCGGCGGAGATGGATGCGGTGACGTCGCCGTCCTGGATCAGCTTGATCCTGGCGCCGGAGTTGCGGATCTCCTCGATCAGGTCGTGGTGGCGCGGCCGGTCGAGCACGATCGTCGTGACGTCGTTCACGCGCCGGCCGAACGCCTCCGCGATCGCCTCGATGTTCTCGCCGACCGGGCGCAGCAGGTCGATGGAGCCGCGGGCGCGCGGGCCGACGGCCATCTTCCGCATGTAGATGTCGGGCAGGGTGGTGAAGCGGCCCGGATCGCCGACCGCGATCATGGACATCGCGCCGTTGCCGCCGCGCGCCACCACGCCGCGGCCCTCGAGCGGGTCGAGCGCGAGGTCGACCTCCTTGCCTCCCGAGCCGACGATCGCGCCGGAGGTGAGCCCGCCGGAGTCGTCCATCGAGCCGAGCACGACGCGGCCGTTGATCGGCAGGACGTCGAGCGTCGCCCGCATGCCTGTGGCCGCCGACTCCTCGGCCGCATCCTCGTCCGCGCGCCCGAGCCAGCGAGCCGAGGCGAGCGCGGCCCGCTCGGTCGCCCGCAGGTACGCCTGGCACTGACAGGGGCTGTCCTCTTCGGCCGGGTAGGCGGCGTCCTCGCTCACCGCGCGACCGTGCGGCTGCGCTCCGCCGCCTCGAGCACGAGGTCCGCGACCGTCCTCGCCGCACGATCCGCGTTCTCGTTCTCGATCACGGGCACGCCGGCGCGGTGCGCGCGCTCGACGATCAGCTCCTGCAGGCGGCGGATGTCGCCGAAGCGCTCGAGGTAGCGGGACTCCCGCCGCTCGGAGTCCTCGTCCCGGTGGTGGAAATGCTGGACGTGCTCGCCCTCGTCCTCGATCGCGAGCACGACGAAGACCGACACGGCGTCCTCGGGGCGCGGCAGCTCGACCATCCCGGGGACGAGGTGGACGCCCTCGAGCATCAGCGACCAGCCCTCCTCGAGCGCGCGCTCCGACGAGGCGCGGACGCCGACGAGGACGTCTCTCGCCTGTTCGAGGAAGCCGAACTCGAGCGGGTCGTCGGCGTCCGGATGCGCGTCCCCCGCTTCGAAGCTCGACTGGTGGATCGACGGCATGAACGCGCGCGAGAAGAAGGCGCGCATCGTCTGGCGCACGAAGTCCGTCGAGGTGACGCGCGTGATCCCGAAGCGGTAGGCGAGCTCGGTCGCGACCGTGGACTTGCCCGTGCCGGTCGCGCCGCCGATGAAGACCATGATCGGCAGGTCGAGCTCCCGGAGCTCCTGGTAGCGGCGGAGGCGCTGGATCGACTCGCGTCCCTCCTCCTCCCCGAGCACCTCGACCGCCAGCGCCTCGAGCCGCTCGAGCTCGATCCGCCCGCGGCGCTGCGCGCGCAGCTCGTCGTGGACGCGGCTCGCGAGCGCGTACGCGCGGTGGCCCGCCACGCCTGCGGCCATGAGCGAGCGCGCCATCAGCCCGCGCGAGTACGGGAGCCCGAGCTCCCCGCCGCCGAGCGGCAGCGGCATGATCCGCCGCGGCTCGTTCACGCCCGGCTCCGGTCGGGCACGAGGGCGAGGAGCCGCTCGTCGAGCTCGTCGGACACGACGTCGTTCGCCGCCAGGACGACCTCCGCGCCGCGCGCTAGCGCCGCTTCCGCCACGACGTCGACCGCGGCGGCCTTCAGCTCGACGAGGTACACCTCGGCGTCGACGCGCTCGAGCTCCTCCCGCAGCGCATCCCGGCGCGCGAGGTTGCGCGAGACGTGGACGACCTCCGCATCGAGGTCCTCGGTCGGGGCGTCGCCGGTCGTGAAGACGGCCGTGCGGCGGCCACGGAGCTCCTCCGTCGGCCGCAGGCGCAGCTCGGCGTCGACGACGGGCACATCGGCGATGGAGCGAATCGCCTCGCGGTCGGCGCCACCGGTATTGACGAGGAGGTCGGAGACGAGGACACGGTAGGCGTTGAGGCCGGCACGCGCGTCGTGGCCGCCGTTCGTGACGAGGATGCGCGCGTCCACCTCGATCGAAGGCACGGCGGCGCCGCTGCCGTCGAAGACGAGCAGCTCCGGCTCGAGCTGCGCGGCGAGCGCGGCTCCCTCGAGCACGTTGGACGTGAACGGGGCTCCCGCGAGCCCGCCGCCGGCGCGGCGGCAACCCACCGCCGGGACCCCTGCGAGAGCGGCTGCCTCGAGATGGTCGGACGCGGCGTGCCTGCCCGACCGCGAGAGCTCGAGCAGGTCGTCCAGCGTCGGCGGGGCCTCGACGAGCTCCGGCTCGGCAGGGCCTCCGCGGCCCATCGCCACGACCACGACGCGCCGGTCGCGCGCGAGGACGCGCGCGGCGTGACCCGCCACCGCGGTCTTCCCGATCCGCTTGCCGAGGCCGATCACGGCCAGCGACGGAGTCTCGACCGGATGGAGCTGCGGCGGGTCGAAGCGGAAGTCGGCGCCGACGTACGGCAGACCGAGCGCGAGCGTCCGCGAGGCCCAGAGCATCCGCTCGCGCGGGCCGAGCACGGGCTCGTCGGAGAGATCGACGACGAGATCCACGTCCACGCCGTCCAGCGCCTCGATGAGCGGCACGCCGTAGTCGTCGGCGCCCGCCCCGCGCAGCTTCTCCGTCCCGCCGACGAGCAGCGCGGCGACGACGTCGTACGGCAGTGCCGCCAAAGCGTCGCGCACGACCGGGGCGTAGTGCTCGCCGTCGACGAGGGCCAGCGCTCGCCCGCTCACGCCGACCGCACCTCGTCCTCGATCCGGGCCGTGTACTTCTCGTACGTCTTCGTGTCGGTGGAGAACTGGATGATCCGCTCCTGCCCGTGGAACGGGTAGCGGCGCCAGACGTCGACGTGCGTTCCCTCGACCTCGACGACGTTGTAACAGGGCCGCCCGTTGCCGCGCAGCCGCGACGACGAGACCGTGCCGGCGTTGACGACGAACAGGTTCTCCAGCCGCCACGCGTACGGGACGTGCTTGTGGCCGGAGAGGACGAGGTCGACCTGCGCGCGCTGGAGGCACTCCAGCGTGTCTCCGGCGTCGTTGACGATGTTGCGCTCGCGCCCCGTGCCCGGCACCGGCAGGAGATGGTGGTGGCAGACGAAGACGCGCAGGCTCGCCGGCTCCTCGAACGCCGCCTCGATCAGCCGGTAGCGGCCGCGGCCGATCTGGCCGTTGTCGAGGTCGGGCTCGCTCGAGTCGACCGCGACGATGGTCGCGTCGCCGACACGGAGCACCGAGTTGCGTTCGCCGAAGAGATCCTCGAAGTGGACGTACCCGACGTTGCGGGAGTCGTGGTTGCCGGGGATCACGACCATCGACTCGCACTCGAGCCGGTTCAGGTACTCGCGCGCGAGTGCGTACTCGTCCTTGAAGCCGTTGGAGGTGAGGTCGCCGGAGATCACGACGACGTCCGGCTCCATCTCGTTCGTCTCCGCGATCGCGCGCTCGAGGTGCTGCGGGAGGAAGAACTGCTGCCCGCAATGCAGGTCCGAGAGCTGCACGATCCGGAACATCGCGCGGAAGGCTACGCGGTAGCCGTGTTCAAGGCGATGTCGCCAGGAATCGCTCGATCATCGCGTTCACCTGGTCGGGCACCTCGAGCTGGTGGAAGTGCCCGGCGCCGACGGTGATCCCGACCTCCAGGTCGGGCTTCAGCTCACGCAGGCGGAGGACGTCGGAGTCGGGCCCGACGTCCGTGCGCAGCAGCAGCACCGGCACGGCGCAGCGTGCGAACCGGTCACGGCCGCTCCACTCGCTGACACCGCGGACGACGGCCGCCGCGACGGGCTGCGGGGTGGCGCACATGTGGTCGACGATCCAGCGGGCGAGCTTCTCGTCGCGCGCGCCCATGTCGTGGACGTAGACGCGCCGCACGTCCTCGCCGCCCGGCCCTTCGAGCTCCTCCGCGAACCCATGGAAGAACTCGACCGTCGCCGGCAGCGGGTCGATCGGCCCGGGATCGACGAGGACGAGCGCGCCGGGCACCGAGGGGTGCCGCGCGGCGAGCTCGACGGCGATCATGCCGCCGAGGCTGTGGCCCACCACGACGGGCTTCTCGATCCCGACCTCGGAGCAGAACGCCGCCACGTCGTCGGCCAGCTCGGGGATCGAGTAGCCGCCTTCCGGAGCGTCGCTCCGGCCGACGCCGCGCAGATCGAGCGACGTGACCGTGTGCGTCCCCGCGAAGTGCTCGAATTGCGGCCGGAACGCGGTGCGGTCGCAGCACCAGCCGGGCACGAAGAGCAGCTCGGGCGTGCCGCTCCCCGCGCGCTCGTAGTACAGCTTCATTCCGGCGAGGTCGGCCTCCGGCATGGCACCGGCATCGTCTCAGGCCGCGGTCAGAAGATCCAGGCCACCGGGTAGTAGAGCGCGGCGGCGACGAGCGCGGCGGCGGGAATCGTGAGGAGCCAGGCGAAGACGATGTTCCCCGCGACGCCCCAGCGCACCGCCGAAAGCCGGCGCACCGCGCCCGCTCCCATCACCGAGCCCGAGACCACGTGCGTGGTGGAGATCGGGAAGCCGTAACGGGTGCCGAGATAGAGCGTCGAGCCCGCGGCGACCTGGGCCGAGAAGCCGTGCTCCGGTTGCAGCCCGTAGATCCGCTGACCGAGCGTGCGGATGATCCGCCAGCCGCCCACGTACGTCCCTGCGGCGATCGTCAGGCCCGCCGCGATCTTGACCCAGTCCGGGATGTAGAAGTGCGAGATCGAGCCGTGCGTGAACAGCGCAAGCGCGATCACGCCCATCGTCTTCTGGGCGTCGTTCGCGCCGTGCGTGAACGCGACCCAGGTGCCCGACAGGAGCTGGCCGGAGCGAAAGCTGCGGTTCGCGACGCCCGGCGTGAGGCGGTGCAGGAGGCGGTAGATCAGGACGAGCAGCAGGAAGGCGCCGGCGAAGCCGATGACCGGCGAGGCGGCGCCCGGGATGATCACCTTGTGCCAGACCCCGCCCCAGTCGACGCCCTCGGAGCCGGACTGGGCCAGCGCAGCACCGACGAGACCGCCGATCAGCGCGTGCGTGGAGCTCGACGGCAGTCCGAGCCACCAGGTGAGGAGGTTCCACGCGATCGCGCCGAGCAGCGCAGCGAGGACGGTCTGCTCGGTCGCGAGTCCGGTGTCGATGATTCCCTGTCCGACCGTCTTGGCCACCGCCGTGGTGACGAACGCGCCTGCGAGGTTCGCGGCCGCCGAGACGAGCACGGCCCAGCGCGGCGAGAGCGCCCGCGTCCCGACCCACGTGGCCACGTAGTTCGCGGTGTCGTGGAACCCGTTCGTGAAGTCGAACGCGAGCCCGACCGCGATCACGACGATCAGCAGAAACATGTCGGCTCGATCCCGCTCAGCGGTTCTTGACGAGGATCGCCTCGAGAACGTCGGCCGCCTTCTCGCAGGCGTCCACTGCTTCCTCCAGCGCCTCGTGGATGTCCTTCCAGCGGATCACCGTCAGCGGATCGGCATCTCCCTTGAACAGGGACGAAACGGCGTCGTGCACGAGACGGTCGCCCTCGTCCTCGAGCTCGCGCAGCTCGATCAGCTCGCGGCGCGACTCCTTGAACCCCTCCAGCCCTCCGACCGCCTCCGACAGCTTCCCGGCCGCCCGGCGGATCACCTGCGCCTGCCCCCGCGCCTGCTCCCGGATCTCGGCGACACCGTAGGAGACGATCCTCCCCGCGGCCTCGTCCACGTAGTCGCAGATGTCGTCGAGCGCTCCCGCGAGCCGGTACATGTCGTCCCGGTCGAACGGCGTGACGAAGGTGCGGTTCAGGAGGTCGACGAGCTCGTGGGTCAGCCGGTCGCCCTCGTGCTCGAGCTCCTTGACCTCCCGCACGAGGTCGTCCGCCTCGTCCGGGTAGCGGTCGAGGAGCTCGACGAGCCGCTCGGCGATCGCGACGGTGTTCGCGGCCGCGCGGTTGTAGAGGTCGAAGAACTCGCGCTTCTGGGGGACCAGCGTCAGACGTGCCACGGCAGGCGGTTGTCTATCACGCCGGCGCTCCGCGCAGACGGTTGAGCGTCCGACCGCGCAGCTACCGTGACTGGCGATGGAGCTGGAGCTCCCGGTATTTCGGGCGTATCGCGGCGTCGAACCGCCGCGGTTCGCGAGTCCCGCAGAGCTCGAATGCGCGAAGGTGCTGGACTATTACGACGTCGCGTGGGAATACGAGCCGCGGACGTTCGTGCTGGAGGAGGACGAGAACGGGCGCGTGCTGGAGGCGTTCACGCCCGACTTCTACCTCCCCGACCAGGACCTCTACGTCGAGATCACGGCCATGAAGCAGTCGCTCGTCACCCGCAAGAACCGCAAGCTGCGCAAGCTGCGCGAGCGGTACCCGGACATCAAGATCAAGCTCTTCTACCGGCGCGACCTGGAGCGCCTCGCCCAGCATTTCCATCTCGACCTCGCCAGCTGACACCGGTCACCGGCCCGGGGACGACCGGATCGGGGAGATCTACCTGTCCGCAGCGGAGATCGCGGCGCGCGTCCGCGAGCTCGGCGCGGAGATCGCACGGGACTACGCCGGGCGCGAGCCGGTGCTCGTCGGGTCGCTGAAGGCCAGCCTCGTGTTCGTCGCCGACCTCTCGCGGGCGATCCCGATCTTCCATGCCCTCGACTTCGTCGAGCTCGCCGGCTACGGCAGCGCCGGCATGGGTGGCCATCAGCAGATCCGCGTCCTCAAGGACCTCGATCTCGACGTCCGCGGCCGCGACGTGCTCATCGTCGAGGACGTCGTCGACACCGGCCTGACGCTCAACTACCTCGTCCGGACGCTCGACCTCCGCGGCCCGGCGTCGGTCGCCGCCGTGACGCTGCTCGACCGCCCGTACCGGCGGCTCGTCGACGACCTGCCCGTCCGCTACGTCGGCTTCGACGTCCCCGACGAGCTCTACGTCGGCTACGGCTTCGACCTCGAGGAGCGATACCGCGAGCTCCCCGACCTCCGCCTCCTCAATCTCGGCTGACCCCGTAACCGTCGCCCTGGCGGCGGCGTTTACGAGTTGAAAGTCGGAAAGGATTCACAGCTCGGGGGACACCTCCCTGGGGTCCCGCACAACGGTCGTCTCCCGACGACAGCCGGCCGCCTCTCCGGGGGCGGCCGGCCGCATCTGAGCGTGGAGCCCGGCTCTACCTCTCGCCGGTTCCCCCCTGGCAGAGACCCAGCGTCCCCGGTGCGCCCTTCGGGAGCCCGTAGTACTTCCACGAGTCGGCCGCAGTCTGAACCTGCGAGATGGTCTGCCCTGCAGCGGGATCCATGTCGTTCAGTCCGCTCGCAGCGCAGGCCGAGTTGGCGTGATCCAGCGCCCCGGTGTCATTGGTGTTGTGCACGCACACGGGGTTGTTCGTGCCGTCGCCGCACGGGACGCCGGGAGGGCCCTTCACCTCGCCGGCCCGTGCGCTCGTCGCTCCGAAGACCGCAAGAGCAATCGCACAGACGGCGATCACCAGTGCCCGTTTCATTCGCTTACCTCCCCTGTCGATTCGGGCATCGCCCGATGCAACCAACCGTAGTCCGATCCCGGGCCAAATAGATCCAACTGAGCGCTCGGTTTTCGCAGCGCTGGGAGGTCGCCGACGACTACGCTCCGGACGTGGTCTCCGAGGGCGAGCAGGCACCTGGGTTCACGCTGACGAGCGACGCCGGCGACCAGGTCAGCCTCTCCGACTTCCGCGGCAAGCCCGTCGTCCTCTACTTCTATCCCAAGGACGACACCCCCGGCTGCACGGCGCAGGCGTGCGGGATCCGGGACTCGTACGCCGAGTTCGAGGCCGCGGGAGCCGTCGTGCTGGGCATCTCTCCCGACAGTGCCGGCGAGCACGTCAGGTTCAGGGACAAGTACGACCTGCCGTTCACGCTCCTCGCCGACCCCGAGCACGAGGTCGCGGAGCGGTACGGCGTGTGGGGAGAGAAGAAGTACATGGGCCGGACGTATCTCGGCGTGAGCCGGACGACCTTCCTCATCGGCGCCGACGGGACCGTGTCCAGGGTCATGCACGACGTCAAGCCCGCGACGCACGCCGACGACGTGCTCGCCTCGCTCGCGGCGGGCTGATCCGCCGCGAAATCCCCCGGCCGGGGGAGACCGGGGCGGGCCGCCGCGAGCGAGGATCGGTCTGCGGCCCATGCAGCTCATCCTGCGCGATCCCAGCTACACCGACCGACTCGCGAAGTACCTGACGAGCGTCGGCAGGCGCGCCGTCGTGGACGCGTCCGGCCGCGTCGACGTCGACGACAGCCCCCACGACGCGCAGCGCCTAGAGCTCGAGCTGTACCTCCGGGTCTGGCGCGTTCTGTACCCGGACGCCGACGTCGAGCTCGCCGCGCCCTAGTCGTCGTCGCGCCTTTCTGCGACGCTAGTCGCGTGCTCGCATGGCTGTCCTCGCTCTTCCGTCGCGGGCGGCGGGCCGAGGCCGCCCCGATCCGTGAGGCCGATGCGTACGCGCGCAGCTACGGCGAGCGCAGCGGCGAGATCGTCAGCGTCGCCCGCGTGGAGCCGAAGCCGATCCCGCGCCGAACCGGCGACATGACCGGCGAGCTGCTGCGCCGGGCCTTCGAGACGCGGCTCGACTCGCGCGGCAAGGCCGCGACCTAAGGGGAGCGAACCCCGGCTATCGGTCTCGTCCATTTCGACCTACCATCTGGGTCGTGCTCAAGAAGCCTCGGTGGATCCCGAAGGACGAACAGTCCAGGAACGGTGTAAAAGTCGGACTGCCCGAAGAGCGGAAGGCGCTCGTCGAGCGGTACATGATCGACGCCGAGGAGGCCGAGCGGCGCGCGCAGCGGGCGGCGGAGGAGCAGGCACGCCGCGAGGCTGCGCAGGAAGACGCCCGGCGCGAATCCGCAGAGGCCGAAGCCCGGCGCCAGGCCGCCGAAGAACAGGCGCGGCGTGAGACTGCCGAGGCCGACGCCCAGCGCCAGGCCGCCGAGGAGGAAGGGCGGCGTGAGGCCGCGGAGGCGGAGGTGCGCAGAGCGGCCGAAGAACAGGCTCGCCGCGAAGCCGCAGAAGCGGAAGCCCAACGCCAGGCCGCCGAAGAGGCACGGCGCGAAGCCGCCGAGGCCGAAGCGCAGCGCCGGGCTGCCGAGGAGGAAGCGCGGCGTGAGGCCGCGGCGGCGGAAGCTCGCAGAGCGGCCGAAGAACGGGCTCGCCGCGAAGCCGCCGAAGCCGAAGCCCAGCGCCAGACCGCCGAAGAACAGGCACGACGCGAAGCCGCAGAAGCAGAGGCCCAGCGCCAGGCCGCCGACGAACCGGCACAACGTGAAGCCGCCGAGGAACAAGCGCGGCGCGACGCAGCCGAAGCCCGTCGAGCCGCCGAAGAAGAGGCTCGCCGCGAAGCCGCAGAAGCCGAAGCCCAGCGCCAGGCCGCCGAAGAACAGGCTCGACGCGACGCAGCAGAGGCGGAGGCCCGGGAGGCCGCCGAGGCTGCCCAACGCAGAGCGGCCGAGGAACAGGCGGAGCTCGTCGCGCATCGTGGCGAGCCCCCGCAGGCCGACGAGCCGAGCGAGGAGCCGGAGCCGGTCGGCGAGGAGTTTCCGATCTACGGGTGGATGCAGCAGTCCGCCCCGGCGCCGACGACCGACTGGACCCGGTCCCTCGTCGAGGCAAAGGAATCTCGCGGGAACCAGAGTTAGCCCGTCTGAAGCCGCCGCTCAAGGATCGAGCTCGCCTGCCGATTGAAGACCCGTCAGGGGGTCGGAGTCTCCTCGGGCGCTTGGCGCCGGCCGCAAAGCGCAAGCGTCAGGATTCTCCCTTGGCCCCCTGACGGTGACCCGAGCGGTTCGATTTTCCGCCACCCGGGCAGGAACACCGCCATGGGTTTCGCAGTCAGCCTCATCATCACCGCAGTCGGCTTCGTCCTCGCGCTCGCCGTGCACCCGACGCACCCGGGCTCGGTCAACGTCAACACCGTCGGCTGGATCCTCGTCGTCTTCGGCCTGATCGGCTTCTTCGCCGACCTGCTCCTCTGGTCGTCGTGGGGCCCCGGATACATGCGCCGCCGGACGTACGTCGACGATGCTGCCGGCTACGGCGGATATCCCGTGCGCCGCGGCTACGGGCGCCGGCGCGTGATCGAGGAAGAAGACGCCGGGCCGGGCCCCGGGTACTAACCCGGCGCCTGGGAAGTCCGAGGCCCCCCAGCCGCGCGGATCGGAGATACTTTTACGACGCGGGTTGCGCCAGCGACGAAGAGATTCCTCTCCGATTGGTGCCTCCGATCTGAGCTCGGTTCTCGACCGTCGGCGCAACCCGCTGTCGATCGTCCGTTGACAACGGCCCAGCCGGGGAGCAGCATCTCCGGCCATGACGACCGAGCAGGACAAGAGCGAGCTCGAGGCGTTCACGTCGATCGACCAGAAGGCGTCGAAGAACCGGCGCTCTCAGCTGCTGGTGGTCGGGGCGGTCATCCTCGTCGTCGCGGGCGGCTTTCTGGCCATCACCGGCCGCTGGTACGGGTTCGTGCTGTTGATCGGCGGCTTCGCCGCGCTGTTCGGACTGCTCGCCTGGGGCCTCAAGAACTGGGACTTCTGAGCCGCCGGCGTCTACTGCTCGTAGCGCTCGACGACCTCCGGCGACCTCAGCTCCGCCGTATCCGGGTTCTGCCCGGCTTCGCGCCGCGCGCGCCGTTGCCGTAGCAGGTCCCAGCACTGGTCGAGCGAGACGCGCAACGCATCCAGCCGACGCCGGTCGGCCTCCGTCGCCTCGCCGGCCGACTCCCGCTCCCAGAGCTCGTGCTCCTCGGCGACCATCCGGTCGATCGCGCCATGGATCTGCGGGTCTTCCATCGATGCGGATGAGAGGACTTGAACCTCCACGAGCCGAAGCCCACACGGACCTGAACCGTGCGCGTCTACCAATTCCGCCACATCCGCGCGGAGCGACAGTGTAGCCGCGTGCCGGCCGCCCCAACCCCCGCGGGCGTACGTACCATGCCGCCTCTTGCGCCGCTCCGCCCTCCGCCTCGCGCTCGCCGTCGCCGCCGCTCTCGCGTTGCTCGCGGGTGGAAGCGCAGCCGCGCACACGCGCGGGTCCGCGAAGCTCGTCGAGGTCGTCGTCACCCTGCCGCGCCCGTCTCTCGCCGTCGCGGTCGCGCACGACCGGACGCTTGCGGCCGACACGCGCCGGAGTCACGCCCTCGCGGTCCGGACACCTGCCGCCGCCTCCTACCTCCGCGCG
This sequence comes from Gaiellaceae bacterium, assembly GCA_035764085.1. Lineage (GTDB taxonomy): Bacteria > Actinomycetota > Thermoleophilia > Gaiellales > Gaiellaceae > Palsa-739. The sequence goes on along the minus strand of DASTZY010000178.1, from coordinate 5,649 downwards.
CTCGCGGCCGGACAGCGGACGCTCGCGGCGCGGCTCGCGGTCGCCGTTCCCGCTGCTCGCGTGCGCTGGCACTACGGCGTCGCGCTCGACGGCGTCTCGGTCGTCCTGCCGGCCTCCGATCTCCCGCGCCTGCGCGCGTTGCCCGGCGCGACCGTATGGCCGACCGTCACGTACCACGCGCTCCGGAGCAGGAGCGCGTCGGCGCAGGCGAGCGACGGCCCGACGCTGATCGGCGCGAGCGCGCTCTGGGGCTCGAGCCTCGCCACCGCGGGCCAGGGGATCAAGATCGGAGTCGTCGACGACGGGCTCGACCAGGCGCACCCGTACTTCAGCCCGTCCGGCTTCTCGTATCCGGCCGGCTTCCCTAAGGGGAACACCGCCTTCACCACGCCCAAGGTCATCGCCGCCCGCGCCTTCCCGTCGCCCTCGACGAACTGGAAGTACGCGGACCGGCCGTTCGACCCGAAGTTCTCCTTCCACGCCACCCACGTCGCGGGGATCGCGGCGGGCGACCACGACACAGCCACCGGCGGCCTCGGCGCAAGCCGCATCTCGGGGGTCGCGCCGAAGGCCTACCTCGGCAACTACAAGGCGCTGACGGTGCCGACGAAGGACTACGGCCTCGACGGCAACTCGCCGGAGATCGCCAAGGCGATCGACCAGGCGGTCGCGGACGGGATGAACGTGATCAACCTCTCCATCGGCGAGCCCGAGGTGGAGCCGCGCCGCGACATCGTCGTGCAGGCGCTCGACCACGCGGCGACGGCCGGCGTCGTGCCGGTGGTCGCCGCCGGAAACGACTTCGGCGCCACCGGGTCCGGCTCGGTCGGCTCGCCGGCGAACACGCCCGCGGCGATCACGGCGGCGGCGTCGACCTTGGGCGTCGACGGGGCGCGGGCCGACGTCGTGGCCTCGTTCTCCTCGTCCGGCCCGACGCCGGTGTCGCTCCTGCCGAAGCCGGACGTGACCGCGCCGGGCGTCGACGTCGTCTCTTCCCTGCCGCCGGCCGCGTTCGGCGCGCTGGACGGGACGAGCATGGCGACGCCGCACGTCTCGGGCGCGGTGGCTCTCCTCCTGCAGCGCCATCCGACCTGGACGGTGCAGCAGGTGAAGTCGGCGCTCGCCTCGACGGGAGACGCGGTGCATCCCTCCGGCGGCTCCGGCGAGGTCTCGACGCTGCGCGAGGGCGGCGGCAGGATCGATCTCGTCCGCGCCGACCAGCCACTCCTCTTCACCGATCCGACCTCGCTCGGCTGGGGCCTCGTGCGCCGCGGGACCTCCGCCACGAAGCAGCTCGCGACCGCCGACGCCGGCGGCGGAAGCCCGCCGTGGAGCGTGTCGATCGCCGCCCAGTCGATGCCGAAAGGCGCGGCGCTGACGCCGGGCGCGACGACGCTCACGGCGGGCGCCACCCTGCCGCTCCGGCTCACGGTCTCGAAGACGGCGACTGCGGGGGACGGAACGGGCTTCGTCGTCCTCACCCGCGGCAGCGACGTGCGTCGCGTCGCCTTCTGGTTCCACGTCGAGGTGCCACGCCTCGGACTCGACCCGCACGGGACGCTGCGCAAGCCGGGCACCTACCACGGCAATACGGCCGGCAAGGCATCGCGCGTCTCCTCCTACCGCTACCCCGAGCGCGGGCTCGCGCCCGGAGTGCCGACGCGGCTGGGCGGCCCCGAGCAGGTCTTCCGGTTCACGCTCCGCAAGCGGGTCGCGAACTTCGGCGCCGTGGTCGTCGGCCACGCCGCGCGCGTCACCGTCTCGCCACGCCTCGTCCAGAGAGCGGACGAGAACCGGATCGTCGGCTATACCGGCTTGCCCGCCAGCCTCAACCCGTACCAGGGCTTCAGCAGCCGGGAGCCGGTCGTCGCGGCGGTCCTGCCCGATCCCGGCCCGTACGACCTCGTCTTCGACACGCCGACGGGAGCGAGGCCCGGCGCGTTCACGTTCCGCTTCTGGGTGAACGACACCTCGCCGCCCTCGATCCGGCCCCTGAGCCGGACGGTCAAGGTCGGGCGACCCATCCGCTTCGCCGTCCACGACGGCGGATCCGGTGTCGACCCCGCCTCGCTCCGCGCGACCGTCGACGGCAAGGCCGTCCGGCCCACGTACTCCGGCGGAGTGCTCTCGATCCGGACGACCTCGCTCCGGCCGGGCACGGCAGCGGTGACGGTGACGGCGTCGGACTACCAGGAGACGAAGAACATGGAGGACGTCGGGCCCGTGCTCCCCAACACCCGCGTCCTGAGCGCGAAGGTCACCCTGCGGCGCTAGGCGCCCGGATCTGTCAGTCTCAGACTCCAGGTGAGCAGCTCCCCCGAGAAGCTCGATCTCGCGCTGGCGCAGCGCCTGCGCCAGGTCGTCGCCGGCCAGGTCACGACCGAGGCCGAGTTGCGGGCGCTGGCCGAGCAGGCGGACGGCTGGGCGCGCTCCACCGACGCGCAGCTACACGCCGCGGAGGAGCGCCTCACGGCGCTCAACGCGGACCCCGCGAGCCCACTCGCGGAGATCGCGGCCGAGATGCGGCGCGTCGAGGCGCTCTCACGCGAGCTGCAGGAGGCGCGCCGGCTGATCGGCGGCCTGGAGGACCGGACGCGCGAGCTGCGCACCGCATGGCTGAAACACCATGCCGACGCCGGCTCCCCGTTCGGCCGGAACGCCTGAGACCTAGCGGGAGCGCCGTTCGCGGTCGTCGATCGTCGGCAGGTTCGCAAGATCCCGCTCGACGCTCGCCGCGAACTCGTCCGCCTCGTCGTCACGGACGACGCGGAGGCTCGCCTTTCGCCGGGCGCGCTGGCGGCGGCGGCGCGAGTCCGCCCCGAACCGCTCGCCGAGCCGCGGCCACTCGGCGCCCGCGACCAATACGACAGCGACCGCGAGCAAGGCGATGTACAGCCAGCTCACGTCGCGAGTCTAGCGTAGGCCCGCTGCGGTGGAATCACTCGGACTCGAGCGCCGCGACCTTTTCGCGCAAGTAGGCGAGATACGGCTCGGGATCGAGCGGCCCGCCGACCATGCGCTCGAGCAGCTCAGGCGGCTCGAATGCACGGCCCCAGCGGTGCACGTGCTCGCGCAGCCACTCCCGGAGGGTGCCGAACTCGCCCCGCTCGAAGTCCCCGTCGAGGTCGAGCTCGCCGGCCGCGCGGTCCCACAGCTGCGTGGCGATCACGTTGCCGAGCGCGTAGGTCGGGAAGTAGCCGAAGCTGGAATCCGACCAGTGGACGTCCTGCAGCACGCCCTCGACGACGTCCGCCGGCGCGACGCCGAGGTACTCGCGGAGCTTCGCATCGAACGCTTCCGGCAGGTCGACGGCCGCGACCTCGCCCGCGAGCATCGCCCGCTCGAGCTCGAAGCGGAGGATGATGTGGAGCGGGTAGGTGACCTCGTCGGCGTCCACCCGGATCAGGCCGGGTGCGACGCGGTTGAGCGCACGATGGAAGTCCTCGAGCGGAACGCCGTCGAGCGCTCCCGGGAGCGTCTCCCGCAGGCGCGGGTAGAGGAAGCGCCAGGTCGAGAGGCGGCGCCCGACGACGTTCTCCCACAGCCGGCTCTGCGACTCGTGGAACGACGACGACGCGCCCCCCTGCAGCGCCGTGCGGGAGTAGCGCTCGTCGACCTGCCGCTCGTACAGGCCGTGCCCGAACTCGTGCAGGCACGAGAAGACTCCGTTCAGGTTGTCCACGTCGAAGCGGGCCGTCACGCGGATGTCCGTGAGCGAGATGGTCGACGTGAACGGATGCACGGTGTCGTCCAGCCGCCAGGAGCTGTCGTCCATCCCCCAGCGCGTCAGCACCTCGAGCGAGAACGCCCGCTGACCCTCCGGGGAGAAGTCGCCGCTGAGGGGCGAGCCGTCGACCGCCGGGGCACCGGCGACGAGGGGGACGAGCTCTTCCTTCAGCCGTGCGAACACCGCCTCGACGTCGGCGGTGCGCATGCCCGGCTCGTGGTCGTCGAGGAGCGGGTCATAGGGATCGTCGAACGGCTCGTGGCACGCGATGTACTCGCGCGTGAGCGCGAGCCGGTGTTCGAGGTGCGGGCGGAGGAGCTCGAAGTCCTTGGCGGCGCGCGCCTCGAGCCAGGCGGCGTAGCCGAGCGAGCCCGCGCGGGTCATCGCCGCGCGCAGCTCGCCGGGAACGCGGCACTCCTTCTCGTAATCCCGCCGTGCGACGCGGATGACGCTCGCCTCGAACGACTCCCGCCCGCTGCTCTCCTCGAGCTCCCGCAGCTCCTCGAGGAGCTCGCCGACCTCCGGGGCCGTCCCGAGGTCGTGCGCGAGGCGCGCCAGCGTCGCGAGCTGCTCGGCCCGGGCGGTCGCGCCGAGCGGCGGCATCTTCGTCTCCTGGTCCCAGCTGAGCAGCGACTCGACCCGCTCGAGATCGGTGACCTCGCCCAGCCGCCGCAGCAGCTCGTCGAAGCGGGAGCGCAGATCCGGCACGACGCCTGAGCCTACTTGTAAGCCACATCGTTCTTCGTGCCGCGACCGACATGGCGGGGCGCGCAAAGAAAACAGCTCCCCGGGTTGGACTCGAACCAACAACCCTCCGGTTAACAGCCGACCTGGCCGAGGACACCTCAAGCATATCCCGCATGGCTGCGAGACCTCAGGTCACGTCAGGCACAGCAGATCACCTCAGGTCGGTAGAAAGTTCGGTAGAAAGTTGTCGCGTTAGGCGACGGACGACACTTCGCGCCGGAGGTGCTCGTACGCCGGCTCATCGTCTGGCCAACTGACCTGGGTCATGACGGACGCGAGCTCCGCCAACTCTTCGCGCTCGAGCACCACGTCCTCGCTCAGCTCGCCAGCATCGACGTTGACCCGAGCTTGATGCCGGATCTTCTTCGCGGCCGACTGTGCGGCGGTGCTGCGGCGGACGCTCAGCGCTTCGGCGACCTCGAGGGCCTGCCGCTCGCTTAGTCCGGGCTTCGAGCCGAACGCGAAGACGACGTGTGCCACGTCCCGAGCGTAAGCGAGACGGGCCCGGCGACGCGGAAGGGTCTAGGGCAGCACTTCGGACGGGAGGCGCCGGGGCGCAGTCTTCGACTGTTCGACGAGGTCGTCGATCTCCTCGCGGCTGAGACGCTCGGCCGTCATCAGTTCGGCGGCGATGGTCTCGATCGTAGGCCGCTGCGCGCGGACGATCTCGCGAGCACGATCAACCCACGGTTGGAGCATCGTCATCGCGTGTTCGAGATCGGGTGACGCGCCTGTATGCGACTGGATCACCTCGATGTCGCGTGCGTAGCCCTCGCGGAGGTGGTCGCCGTTGAAGATGTACCTCTCGGCCGACGTACCGGCAAGCAGCACCGGTCCCATCGCATCGGGGTGCGCGGCCATAAGCTCGTAGGCGGGGTGCTCGCCGAAGTTTGTGTACGCGACGGTGCGCTCGCCGGGGTCGCCTTCGGCGCTCATCACGATGAGCGCGACCGGCATCCCCTGCTCGATCGCGGCGACGGCGTGGCCGGCCTCGTGTACGGCGACGTGCGCGCGGAAGGTCAGGTACTCCTCGGGGCTCAGTGGCACGCCGGCCAGTATCTCGCAGCTCGCGGAGCTCGCCTCGGGCGGGATACGCTGACCGCGAGAGGAGGCTCGATGACGGTCTACATGCGAACCGGCGAAAGCTCCGCCGTGAGCTTTCCGTTCTGGCTCTA
>DASTZY010000177.1:0-2115 GCA_035764085.1 Gaiellaceae bacterium | reverse complement strand
TGCTCGTCCGTGGCGGCTCGACGAAGGACCTGCCGGGCTACCGCTACAAGATCATCCGCGCCGCGCTCGACACCGGCGGCGTCTCGGATCGCAAGCAGGGCCGCTCCAAGTACGGCGCCAAGCGAGGCTCCTGATGCCGCGTCGTGCCGAGGTCCAGGTCCGGGAGGTCGAGGCTGATGCCGTCTACGGCTCGCAGCTCGTGACCCAAGTGATCAACAAGGTCATGCTCGACGGCAAGAAATCGATCGCCGAGCAGATCGTCTACGGCGCGCTCGAGACCGTCGGGACGAAGACCGGCCGCCCGCCGGTCGAAGTGCTCGAGCAGGCCGTGAAGACGGTCACCCCGGTCCTGGAGGTGCGCAGCCGCCGCGTCGGCGGCGCGAACTACCAGGTGCCGGTCGAGGTGCCGCAGCGGCGCGCCCGCACGCTCGCCGTGCGCTGGCTCGTCACCTACGCGCGCGAGCGGCGTGAGAAGGGCATGGGGGACAAGCTCGCCAACGAGATTCTCGACGCGCTGAACCAGCAGGGCGGCGCGTTCAAGCGAAAGGACGACGTCTACCGGATGGCGCAGGCGAACAAGGCCTTCGCGCACTACCGCTGGTAGGACGGAGCAGGAAGGAAGATTTGAGCACGAAGATGACAGAACAGGCCGTCGCGCTCGACCGCGTCCGCAACATCGGGATCATGGCCCACATCGACGCGGGCAAGACGACGACGACCGAGCGGATCCTCTACTACACCGGCCGCACCCACAAGATGGGCGAGGTGCACGAGGGCGCCGCGACCATGGACTGGATGGCCCAGGAGCAGGAGCGCGGGATCACGATCACCTCGGCCGCCACGACGGCGTTCTGGCGCGACCACCGCATCAACATCATCGACACGCCCGGCCACGTGGACTTTACGGTCGAGGTGGAGCGCAGCCTGCGCGTCCTCGACGGCGCCGTCGCCGTCTTCGACTCCGTCGCGGGCGTGCAGCCGCAGTCCGAGACGGTCTGGCGGCAGGCGGACAAGTACAAGGTGCCGCGAATCGCCTTCATCAACAAGATGGACCGCACCGGCGCGAACTTCTTCGCCGCCGTGCAGTCGATGCGCGACCGGCTCGGCGCGAACCCCGTGCCCGTGCAGATCCCGATCGGCCAGGAGGACGCGTTCACCGGCGTCGTCGATCTCGTCGAGATGCAGGCGATCCTCTACAAGGACGACCTCGGCCAGGAGTTCGAGACGACCGAGATCCCGGCGGAGCTGATCGAGCAGGCGCAGGAGTACCACCACCAGCTGATCGACACGATCTCGCACTTCGACGACGAGGTGCTCGAGGCGTACATCGAGGACGAGTCCTCGGTGACGGCGGACATGATCAGGCGGGCCGTTCGCATCGGCACGCTCGCCGACGAGATCACGCCGGTGCTGCTCGGCTCCGCGTTCAAGAACAAGGGCGTGCAGCCTCTCCTCGACGCGGTCATCGACTACCTGCCGAGCCCGCTGGACGTCCCGGCGGTGCAGGGCTTCGATCCCAAGACCGAGGGCGAGGACGAGCGTCCGGCCGATCCGAAGGCTCCGTTCTCGGCGCTCGCCTTCAAGGTCATGTCCGACCCCTTCGTCGGCAAGCTCACGTACTTCCGCGTCTACTCCGGCACGCTCAAGGCCGGCGACCGCGTGCTCAACACGATCACCGGCAAGACCGAGCGGATCAGCCGCATCCTCCAGATGCACGCGAATCACCGTGAGGAGCGCGAGCTGATCATGGCGGGCGAGATCGCCGCCGGCGTCGGCCTCAAGGACACCACTACGGGCGACACGCTCTCCGCGGAGAGCGCGCCGATCGTGCTCGAGTCGATGACGTTCCCCGATCCGGTCATCTCCGTGGCGGTGGAGCCGAAGTCGAAGGGCGACCAGGACAAGCTCGGCACCGGCCTGCAGCGCCTCGCCGAGGAGGATCCGACCTTCCGTGTCGCCACCGACGAGGAGACGGGGCAGACGCTCATCTCCGGGATGGGCGAGCTGCACCTCGAGATCATCGTCGACCGCCTCAAGCGGGAGTTCAACGTCGACGCGAACGTCGGCCGGCCTCAGGTCGCCTATCGCGAGACGATCTCGAAGCCTGCCGAGAAG
>DASTZY010000176.1:0-2041 GCA_035764085.1 Gaiellaceae bacterium | reverse complement strand
GGACCTCGGCAACGAGAACTCCAATTGTGTGCGCCCTCCAACGCGCACGACCGCGCGGGCCTGGCTCGCACACCTCACCGCGGCAATTCGCGGCGCCGACGACATGGCGCGCGTCACGGTCGGGTTGCACATGGAAGACCTAGAAGAGGATCGCCGGCTCGGGCCGCCAGAAGCCTCGGAGGCGTGCGATCTCCTCTCGATGCACGGTTACCCGATCTACGCTTCCTGGGCCGACGGTTCAGTCGACGACCAGCTGCTCCCGTTCCTGGCCCGCGTGACGCACTGGCTTGGAGACGGCCGTGACCTTGTCTTCAGCGAGTTCGGCCTTCCGTCGCTTCTCGTCGAGGAGGATGCGGCCGCCGCGTACACGGCGCGCGCGCTGGAGGGGCTTCGACTGTCCGGCTGTCTCGGCGCCTTGCTCTGGTGTTATTGCGACTACGACCCGGCCCTGGCGGGGAGCTTTCCGTTCGACCTCGCGCCTCACGAGCGGAGCTTCGGGCTCTGGCGAGCCGACGGCTCGCCGAAGCCGGCAGTCGCGGCCGTCGCGGCGTTCGTCGGCGCCGAACGGTGCACAGCCGAACACGAAGACGCCTGGATCGACATCGACCGGGAACAGTTCCGCCTCGACCCGGGTGCGCAGCTGCCCCGGCTCTACCGCCGGTACCGGGGGCAGCTCTGTGCGTGATGGCCTACGTCTCGCGGGGCGCGGCGAGGACGGCCTCGATCAGCTCGTGCAGCCGGCCGGTGGCGAGACAGATCGAGCTGTCGGCGGCGCCGTAGTAGAGGCGGATCTCGTCGCTGTCTTGATCGTGGACGAGACCACACGGAAAGACGGTGTTGGGGACGTCGCCGGTTCGCTCGTAGTCCGCGAGCGGCGCGAGGATCCAGGCGGGTAGGCGTCGGAGGACGCGGGTCGGCTCGTCGAGGTCGAGCAGGGCGAGGCCGACTCGATAGATGTCTCCCGCGACGGTCTCCTTGACCCCGTGGTACAGGAGCAGCCAGCCCTGCTCCGTGCGGAGCGGCGGCGGTCCGATGCCGATCCGCGACGAGTCCCACCAGGCACCGACGCGAGGTTGGAGCACTGCTTCAGGTGCGCTCCAGCTGACGAGGTCGTCCGAGCGGGAAAGAACGATCTCGCCGTGCCCGCCGCCGAACTCGGTCTTGGGGCGGTGGAGCAGCACCCAGCGGCCGTCGATCCGGTGCGGCAGGAGCGCCGCGTTCTTGTCCTCCGGATGCCTGACCATGCCGCGACGATCGACGCTGTCGAAGTCCTCCGTCGTGGCCAGAAAGACGGCCGGGCCTGCGGGACCGTAGGCCGTGCACGTGATCGCCCAGTGCCCGAGCTCCTCGAGCCACACGACCCGGGCGTCCTCGAATCCCCATTGCTCGCTGTCGATCCCGTCGGCCGGGGCGAGCAGGGGCTCGGGTGCGATGGTCCATCCGTCGACGCCGTTTGCCGAGCGGGCGACCGTGAGATGCGAGATCCCTCGTCGATCCTCGACGCGCGCCAGCAACACGGTCCTGCCGTCGCAGGTGGCAGCCGCCGGGTTGAAGACGGCGTTCACCGGATAGGGCCAGTCGCCGGCGCTCAGGATCGGGTTGTCCGGGTGTCGCTCGAAGAGCTCGAGAGCGCTCATGCCACGGCCGTTTCGAGCGCAGGCTCGCGGCCGGCTGCTCGGACGCCGGCGGCGTCGAGGAGCAGCGCTGCGTGGTGAAAGGCGAGTGTCGACTCGGCCCCCTCGTTGTCGTTCAACCCATCGTCGCCGAGTCCGTCGCTGCAGCCGCCTGTCGCGAAGTCGTAGAGCGGCTTCTGCAGGCGATTGCGGCCGAGGAACCACTCGAACGTTCGGATCGCCCGGACGCCGTGCTCGGCGTCGTGAGTGAGGGCAAAGGCGCTCAGCTCGGCTTCGACGAGCGCGGCGGCGTCGAGCGGCTGCTCGTCGCCGGCGCCCGGTGCCGGTTCGCCTCGGCGGCGACCGCGGTGGCCCGGAAGCCGGAGCACGTTCTGCCCGAGCCCGCACTCGTCGCCTAGCCAGCGCAG
>DASTZY010000175.1:0-2089 GCA_035764085.1 Gaiellaceae bacterium | reverse complement strand
CCGCGGCTCGGCCAGGGCATGGAGTCCGGGACGATCGTCCGCTGGCTCAAGTCCGAGGGCGAGCCGGTGGAGAAGGGCGAGCCGCTCTTCGAGCTCGACACCGACAAGGTGACGCAGGAGGTCGAGGCCGAGGCCGCCGGCGTGCTGCTCAAGATCGCGGTCGCAGAGGGCGAGGTGCCGGTGGGGCAGACCGTGGCCTTCATCGGGGCCGAGGGCGAGGACGTGCCCGAGGTCGCCGCGGAGCCGGCGAAGGAGGAGACGAAGGCGAGCGAGCCCGAGCCCACCGAGACCATGGCCGCGCAGCAGGAGGTGGCTCCGGTCGCCTCCGGCAACGGCCGGATCAAGGCGTCGCCGCTCGCGCGGCGCATGGCGCGGGAGCGCGGCATCGAGCTCTCCGCGATCCGCGGCACCGGCCCCGACGGCCGGATTGTGGCCGAGGACGTGGAGCGAGCCGAGGCCGGAGGCCCGTCCGCTCCGGCGGCGGCACCGGTTCCCCTCGCGACCGGCGAGGTCGAGCGCGTGCCGCTCTCGAACGTCCGCAAGACCATCGCCCGCCGGCTGACGAAGGCCTGGCAGATCCCGGTCTTCCAGCTGCAGGCCTCGGCCGACATGACGCGCGTCGACGCGCTCGTCGCCAGGTTCCGCGAGCGCGACCCGGACGTCCGCGTCACCGTCACCGACGTCCTGACGAAGGTCTGCGCGCAGGCGCTCATGCGCCACCGCGAGGTCAACGCCGAGTTCACCGAGGAGGCGATCCTGCTTCATCCGAGCGCGAACGTCGGCCTGGCCGTGGCCGCGCCGCAGGGCCTCGTCGTGCCGGTGATCCGCAGCGCGGAGCGGCTCTCGCTGACCGAGATCGCCGGCGTGCGCGCCGACCTCGTGAGCCGGGCGCGCGAGAACAAGCTGCGCGCCGAGGACCTGGAGGGCGGGACCTTCACGATCTCGAACCTCGGCATGTACGCCGTCGAGAGCTTCACGGCGGTGCTGAACCCGCCGCAGGCCGCGATCGTCGCCGTCGGCGCCACGCAGGACCGCGTCGTCCCGGCCGCCTCCGGCGAGACGGCCGTCCGGCCGATGGTCACGCTCACCGCGACGTTCGACCACCGCGCCGTGGACGGCGCCCCGGCCGCGGCCTTCCTCCAGACGCTGAAGGAGAGCCTGGAAGACCCGGGGCTCGCGTTGTAGAAAGCGGGGGGATGGCGCCCACGGTCTGGTACCACGTCCGCGACCTCGACGAGGGGCGGCGGTTCTACCGGGAGCAGCTCGGCTTCGAGGAGCTCTCGGTCGACTTCGAGGCGCGCTGGTCGACGCTCCGCCGGGGCCAGATGGAGATCGGGCTCGCGGAGGGCGAGCCGGAGGACGGCGGCGTCGCGCACGTCGACGTTCCCGACCTGAAGGAGGAGGCCGAGCGGCTCCGCGAGGCGGGCGTCGAGGTGGGGATCGTGCTGGAGCTGACGGGCGAGATGCGGCTGCTCGACGTCTACGACCCCGACGGCAACCGGATCCAGCTCGCCGAGGAGCTTTCGCAGTAGTGCTGCGGCCGGCCGACCTCCAGGACCTGCGCTTCCTCCGCGACATGCTCCGCCACGCCTATCACTGGCGGATCGCCCAGGATCCGGACCTCCCGGTCTTCCGCTACGTCCAGAACTGGGGACGACGCGGCGACGCGGGCGTGATCGCCTTCTCGGGCCCGAACGTCTACGGCGCGGCGTGGTACCGCCTCTTCCCCGAGGCCGCGCCGGGGTTCGGCTTCGTCGATGAGGAGACCCCGGAGCTGACGATCGCCGTCGTCCCGAGCCACCGCGGTCACGGCACCGGCGGCGAGCTGATCGAGGCGCTGCTCACGCGCGCCCGCAGCGACGGCTTCGCCCGCGTCAGCCTCAGCGCCGAGCCGGGTCAGACCGGCTTCTACGAGAAGCACGGCTTCCGCGAGCTCCGCCGCCAAGATGGAACCGTCACGATGGTCGCCGACCTCTGACTACCCTCCGTCCAAAGAGACCAGGGAGATGAAGAATGGACGTTGACGTCGCCGTCCTCGGAGGCGGCCCGGGCGGCTACACCGCCGCCATCCGCGCCGCGCAGCTCGGCG
>DASTZY010000174.1:0-4279 GCA_035764085.1 Gaiellaceae bacterium | reverse complement strand
GCGGCGCCCGGTGCTCGGCCGGTACGGGGCGCATGCGCTCGCGATCGCGATTCTCGTGCCGGCGATCTGGATGCCCCTTGGGCTCGCGAACGGGAACCTGCGGAGCAACGTCGTCGGCGACGGCAACGGCTTCTTCTTCTTTGCGTTCGTCCTCGTCGTCGTGACGCTGCTGAGGAGGGGAGACGGCGCGTGGCTGCAGCGCGTGTTCTTTGCGGCGTGCGCGGCGAGCGCGGCCGCGTATTTCCTCTTCATCGTCGTCACGACGTCCGGACTCGTCGGCCTCGACACCGTCACGGACTGGTTGACCGTCAGGCTCAACATGGGTGGCGTCGTCGGCTATATGCCGAACGGCCAGTACCGGCTCTTCACTGCCGGCAGCCTGTTTCTCGTGGTCGGGCTGGTGCTGACCGCGCAGCAGCTCCTGACTCGACCGCGCAGCCCATTGCTCTGGTTGCTGGCCGGCCTGCTCTCCGTCGACCTCGTCGCCACGTACACCCGCGGGCTCTGGGTCGCCGGGTTCGTGGGTGTGGTCATCGTTCTGGCCCTCGAGGCCCGCAGCGTCAGAGAGCTTGGACTCGCCGTCGCCATCCCGGCTGTCGTGGGCGGCCTGGCACTCGTCGTCGCGCCCCTGGCGGGCTTCTCGCTCTACGGCTATATCGCCAACCGCGCTGCGACGGTCACCGCAGCCAGCCACAACTCATATCTCACGCGCATCGCGAATCCGAGCTTCGAGGCGTCCTCGTCCGCGTGGCAGTTGAATGGCGCGAGCTCGCTACGCGTTCTGCGGACGGCTTCGGCGGCGCACACGGGATCGCACAGCATGGAGATGTCCAACTCGGCTGCGGACGAGGACGCATATGTGTTCCAGAACCTCTCCGTGAAGCCGAAGACGAAGTATTCGGTGAGTGCCTGGGTGAACGCCCGGGGTTTTCGTCAGCCCGCTGCAGCGGAGAGGGGGCTTCTGGTCTGGGACGCCCAGGACGGCTTGCTGTACACGGTGCCGCTGACGAGCAGGAGGAACGGCTGGAGGCGGCTGTCGTTCACGTTCCCCACGAAGGCGGATGCCGCAGAGGTCCAGCTCAGGCTGTACGCGCCGCAAGGTCGCGTCCTGTGGGACGGGATACATCTGGCCCCCGATGGTCCGGCCACAGCGAGTACTAGCGCCGCCGGAAGCGGGGTCCTGGTCAACACCGTTCCGGCCAGCCTGGCGTCACAGACGATGGCCCTCCAGTCGACGGCGCGTGGCCAGGCCGACGCTGCGGGCCAGGCGTCGAACTCGTACCGCATCGCCGAGGCCAGGTCCCTTCTTCGCTACATCAGGAAGCGCCCGATCTACGGCTGGGGCTTCGGGAGCGTCGCAAGCGACTTCTCGACCAGCTATTCGTATGAGCTCTCGTACCTCGATCTCCTGTTCAAGGCGGGAATCCTCGGGCTGCTGCTGTACCTGTCCTTCCCGGTCAGACTCATCGTGGACGCGCTGCGCCTTCGGCGGCAGCGTGCGATCTCCGAAGAGGTATCGGGAATCGGTTCTCCGGGAGTCGTCGTCGGCGTGGTCGTCGGGATCCTGCTAGCCGGCGCGACGAACCCGTACCTGTTCGCCGCGTTCGGCCTCGTCTCGTTCTTCGCGATGCTCGCGTGGCTGGAGGAGGCGCAATCGGCCAGAGAACAGAGTCGCGGGAGCTGAGCGTGCGTCCGTCCCCGAGGCAGCGTGCGGGGCTGAAGCGCGCGGCGGAGCGGATCGGTGTGCTCAACACGCTGTACACCATTCGGGGACGCTGGAGAGATGCACGCGCAACGGATACGGAGGGTGACGAGCTTCCGCCGCCGAGGCTGCGTTCCCTCGTCGGTGGAACGCCTGACAGCGCCTGGTTTCTCGCTTCGGGGCGCTCGTCTGCGGCTGCACTGAGCGCGGCGGCGCGCCGCAGAGGCGCGGATCTCGACGATCCATCTGTCGATCTGCTGGATTTCGGATGCGGCTGCGGGCGTACCAGCCGGCATTGGAAGCGGCCGATCCACGGAACCGACGTCCATCCGGAACTCGTGGCGTGGTGTCAACGACATCTACCGGGCGTCTATACCGTGAATGACCCGGAGCCGCCGACTCTGTATCCCGCCTTCGCCTTCGATGTCGTATACGCGGTATCGGTCTTCACGCATCTCACTGTGGAGAGGCAACAGCGGTGGCTCGCGGAATTCGCGAGGATCATTCGCCCGGGGGGCCTACTCCTACTCACGACTCACGGCGATCGTCTGGCTGCGGACGCACTGAGTGCCTCCGAGCTACGCGATTACCGCGCGGGCCGAGTCGTCGTCTGCTACTCGCAGCAGGAGGGGACGAATCTTTGCGCTGCGTACCATCCGCCGGGCGCGCTCGGGAGGCTCACGGATGATTTCGACGTCGTCGACCGTCTCGTCGAAAGCCTAGACCACCATGACATTCACGTGCTCGTGAGACGGACGAATAGCGCGGCCGCTCTCCAACCAGGCGCGCACTGACCGCGTGAGGACTCAGGACTCCGGTCCGGGGGCGGCAGTCACCAGCCGCAGGAGCTTCTGTCCGAGATTCTCGTAGTCGTACGCCGAGAGATCGAAATCTGGTCGCGGTTCGTAGGACCTCTCGCCCGTCCAGCGTTCGAGATAGGACTGCAGCGCCGCCGCGATCTGCTCCGGATCACCAGGATCGGCGATCGTATGATCTCCTGCCTCGCGAAGCAGCTCGGCAGCGGCCGAGTCGTGCTCGGTCACCGCGAAAATCGGCTTCTGCGCTGCGAGGTATTCGAAGATCTTGGCGCTGGTGGCGCCGGCGCCGCCGGGGATCAGCAGGAGACCGTCGGACGCCTGCTGGAGGCCGAGCGAGCGGGTATGGGGCAGGGAGCCGAGAACACGCACGACCTTGCCGAGATCTCCGCGCGCCAAGGTCTCGCGCTCCCGGTCGCTGATCGAGCCGGCGAGCACGAGCTCGAGCTGCGTCGCGAGCTGGGCGTCCTGCACGAGGAGAAGCGTGAGCGCCCCGAGAAACGCCCGCACGTCCCGGGAGCGATTCGGCGCGGCGCTCAGCACCGGGTCCTCGGCATCGATGGCGAGGAGCCCCGTGTGGACGAGCGAGAATCGGCCGGGATCCAGGGACGTCCGCTCGTCGGAGGCGCCGGCGAGGACGCTCCTGTCGAAGCCGTTCGAGATCGTGAAGGCTCGGACTCCATGGCGGCGTGTGATGTCGGATGCGACCGGTTCGTTCACGGCCGTCACGATCGACGCGCGACGCGCGACGTGGCGTTCGAGGGCACCGTCGACCACACCGAGGACTGTCGAACGCTCGTTGTCGCGGCGCCAGGGCTGCCACGGATCCCGGTAGTCCGCGACCCAGCGAACGCCGAATGCCCGGGCCACGAGTCCGAGCAGATGCGTGGACTCCGGCCCCGAGGTCGTGACGATCACGTCGGGACGGTCGCTCCGGATCAGCCTGAGTAGGTGGACGAGTGCCTGAGGGAACCACGAGACCGCGGCCGGGTCGGGGACGATGTATCTCGTCCACCAGCGAGGCTTCGCGCGAGCCTCGAGGGGGCCCTCCCGGTAGCCGACGAGGGTCTGGTACTGCGTCTGGAAATGCGCACGCAGGTCGCCCGCCCTGATGATCCGTCGCGCTGGATCGTTTTCGTACGAGCCCGAGATCTCGCTCGTGAGCACGGTGGTGCGGATGCCGGCGGAGTCGAACGCGCGGCGCAGCCCGGCGGGTCGGTGCGCTGGTACGGCGCTGCACGGCGGGAAGAGGTACGCGACGAGGAGGATGTGGTGTATCGCACCATCGGCCGCTGGTCCCTCCTGGCGCCGCGTTCCGCTCACTGCCCCGCCTCACGCGCCGCGACTGGCGTGACGCCGGCCACCGGCAAACCCCGCACGAGGAAAGGGTGTGCGTCGAGCACGAAGCAGCTACGTCGCACGCGCGCGGTCCGCTGTCGGGCGGAGCCGCCGAGAGAAGATGCGGTCGAGCCGCTCCCCCGTGCGCGCTGCGGCGGATCCCGTTGCGGAGACCAGGAACTTGAATGCGATCCCGCTGTACACCAGCACGTTGAAGGCGCCGCTTCGCTGTGGCGCGAGGTGTGTGCGGTAGTACCGGTACATCCCGTAGTGGAAGGCGTAATTGAGACGCAGCCGCCGGTGCCGCCCACTTGTTCCCGCCTTGATGTGCACCGCGGCGACGGACGGCTCGTACCACGTGATCCAGCCTGAGCGCGCGGCGCGCCAGCAGAGGTCGAGATCTTCCATGTACATCCAGTAGCCC
>DASTZY010000173.1:0-3443 GCA_035764085.1 Gaiellaceae bacterium | reverse complement strand
GAGGGGATCTGGGCGAGGTACGACCCGTTCGAGGTCGCGCACATCGATGCGCTGCGCCGCGACCCCGCGCGGGTCTGGGAGTTCTACGCCCTGCGTCTGGATGCGCTCGCCGGGGCGGAGCCGAACGACGGCCATCTCGCTCTCGCCGAGCTGGAGGAGCGCGGCTGGATCCGCGCCGTCGTGACGCAGAACGTCGACGGCCTCCATCAGCGCGCCGGGTCGCGGGAGGTCATCGAGGTGCACGGCTCGCTGCGCGAGGCCGAATGCGTCCACTGCGGCGTCCGCGTGCCGATGGCCGATGCGCTCGAGCAGCTGCCGCTCCCGGCGTGCCCGGAGTGCGGCGAGGTCTTGAAGCCCGGGGTCGTGATGTTCGGCGAGATGCTCCCGACGCGCGCGATCGAGCTGGCCCAGCAGCTCGCGGCGGAGGCAGGTCTCCTCCTCGTCGTCGGCTCCTCGCTGGAGGTGCACCCGGTGGCCGCGCTGCCGGGCGAGACGCTCGCCGCAGGCGGCTTGCTCGCGCTCGTCAACCGCGGCGGCACGCCGTGGGATTCCCGCGCCGAGCTCGTGATCGACGGCGGCGCCGGCGAGGTTTTGCGCGCGGTCGCCGCCGCACTCGGTATGGTCGGAGCCGACCGACCGAGGAGGAGCGATGGCTGATCGGAACAAGGATCTGCTGGGCATGCTGTCCGACCTGAGCGAGGGTGCCGTGCAGCGGCTCTCCGAGGCTCCCGGCGCCGACCGCGCCCTCCAGGCGCTGAAGGGTCTCGGCGACAAGGTCGACGAGCTGCAGCGGCGGACGCGTGGGTTCGAGGAGATCGAGAAGCGGCTGAGCACGCTCGAGAAGCGGGTGGACGGCCTCGCGAAGGCGAAGCCCCCGCGGCAGGCCAAGTCACCCGGCCCCGCGCCCAAGGCGAAGAACGTCCCGCCGATCAAGAAGACCTGATCCCTCCAGCAGGACGGCGCCGGCTGCGGCGATCGTCGCGAGCAGCAGCCCGCCCGCGATGTCCGTCGGCGTGTGGAAACCCGCCAGCTCGAGCAGCACGACGACGGCGGCGAGCCAGATCGCCAGCAGGGGCCGCAGGCGCGACCAGGCCGTGGCGAGAGCGGCCGCGGCGACCGTGCAGCGAAGCGTGTGCCCGCTCGGCCACGAGGAGTCGAAGGCGACGAGGTGCACGCCGTGGCTGTAGAGCGCCGGCCGCGTCAGCGTCTCGCGGAACACGACCTCGACGGACGTGGCGAGCAGCAACACGAGCGGCCAGCTCACGGCGGCGGCGACACGCCCGCGCCGCCACAGCGCGACCGCGGCGATCGCGACGAGCACGAACGAGACGACGACCTGACCGGGCAGGGTGACGATCTCTGCGACCGTGTGGCCGAGCCGGTGGAAGGACTCGTGGTACAGCGGGACGAGCGACGAGACGAGCGTGGGCGGCGGCCCCGGCTTGCCGGCGAACGGCATCGCGTGGTCGACCGCCCACTGGTCGAGCCCCGTCGTCGCGCCGGAGGCGACGAGGCCGGCCAGCGCGGCGAACGCCGCGGCGGCCACAACGGCGACGCTACGCAGCAGGCACCCGCAGCCGCAGCGCCGAGCGGACGACCTCGAAGCGGGCCGGCGTCGTCCCGATCGGCTCGCCGTCGATCTCGAGCGGCAGCGGCTGGGCGGCGCCTATCTGGACCGCCGAAGACCGCAGGAGCTCCACCTTCGGATGCGAGAGGTAGCGGCCGCTGTACAGCTTCGGCGCGGTCGTCACGAAGTCGATCTTGCCGACGTCCCCGATCAGCACGACGTCGAAGAGCCCGTCGTCCTGCCGCGCCTCCGGGGCGAGCTTCATACCGCCACCGTGGAAGCGGCCGTTGGCGACGATCACGTCGTGCATCGCGCCCTCGCGGCGCACGTCGTCGCCGAGCTCGACCGTGACACGCGTGTTCTGCCAGGCGACGAACTCCCGGGTCAGGGCGTAGAAGAACGTCGCCCTGCCGCCCAATCGCTTCGTCATCGCGTTCGCCCGGCGCGCGACCGCACCGCTCATCCCGGCGGAGCCGACGTTCGCGAACAGGCGGCTCGTCCCGTCCGCGAGCTCGACCCGGCCGAGGTCGATGGTTCGCCGTCCGGCGCCGAGCGCGACGCAAACCGCGTCGTCGAAGCGGCCGGGGACGCCGTGGGTGCGGCCGAAATCCTGTCCCGTCCCGCACGGCAGCACCGCGATCTCGGTCTCCGTCCCCGCGACGCCGTTCACGACCTCGTTCACGGTGCCGTCGCCGCCGACCACGACGAGGAGCGAGTCCGCCGCCTCTCGCGCCGCCTGCCCGAGGTGGCCGGGGAACTCCGAGAGGATCTCCTCGCCGTCCAGCCCCAGCTCGGCCGCACGCCGCCGGAGCTTCGGCCAGCGCTTCCCCGTCGCGCCGTTTCCGGACGCAGGATTGACGAGGAAGACGACGCCGTCGCTAATCGGCGGTGACCGTCATGAGCGCCACGCGCGTCATGCGGTCGACCGCGGCACGCAGCTCGTCGTCCGTGATCCGCGTGAAGACGCCCTCGACGACGATGTCCGACACGGTCAGGAGACAGCCGCCGTGCACGCCCTGCACCTTGCCGATGCCGCCGATCGCCGTGACCGTGAAGAGCGCCGCCGCCTCCATCTCGACGGCGAGCACCCCGCGGCTCGACCAGCGCTCGTACTGGCCCTCGTTCGGGTTGTAGAAGACGTCGCTCGTGACGATCGGGCCGACGTGCATCGGCTGGCCGATCTCCTTCGCCGCGTGGACGGCGCCGTGGATCAGGTCCCACGAGGCGGTCGGGCAGTGCGGCTCGCCGCCGACGAGGTGCATCGCCGTGTTGTCGTCCGGGACGGCGGTCAGCGCGACGATCAGGTCGCCGAGCGCGTGGTGGGGCTGCAGGCCGCCGCAGGTGCCGACCCGGATCAGCTTCTGGCAGCCGAGCTGGACGAGCTCCTCGAAGACGATCGTGGCGCCCGGGCAGCCCATCCCGGTGCCCTGCACCGAGACCGGCTTGCCGTTGAAGGTGCCCGTGTACCCGAGCAGCCCGCGCTCGGAGTTCTTCTGCTGGACGTCCTCGAGGTACGTCTCGGCGATGTACTGGGCGCGGAGGGGGTCCCCCGGCAGGAGGACGGCCTCGGCGTAGTCGCCGGGCTCGGCGCGAACGTGGATCGGCATGGGGCGGGACTCTATAGAACACTTCTCCCGTGCCCCTCGTCGAGCCGTCCACCAGCCAGGTGATCGCTTTCTGCGCAGGCAACCCCGTCGAGCGCGTCTTCCTCGAGGACGTCGCGCGGCGTGGACTCGGCCGCTTCGTGGGGCTCGAGGGCCGCGGCGGCGGCCTCGAGGCGCTGTGCCACGTCGGCGCCAATCTCGTCCCGTCCGGCCGAGGCAGCGCCGTGTTCGCGGAGGCGGCGGCGCGCGGGCACTCGCGGATGATCATCGGC
>DASTZY010000172.1:0-27621 GCA_035764085.1 Gaiellaceae bacterium | reverse complement strand
CGCTCGAGGCCTTCGGCTCGCAGGGCCTCCCGGAGCTTCCCGCCGAGGTAAGCGAGCTTCACGTCGGAACGCTCGCTCTCGCGAGCGATCCGCCCGCGGCGGCCGTCGCGGAGCTCGCCGAGCGCGAGGCGAGCACGAGGGCGCTCGTCGTCGATCCGAACATCAGGCCACTGGCCATCGCCGATCGCGCCGGATACCTGCTGAGGTTCGAGCGGCTCGCGGTTGTTGCCGACCTGGTGAAGCTCAGCGTCTCGGATGCGGCCTGGCTCTACCCGGGCCTGAGCGAACACGAGACGGCCGCCCGCCTGCTCGCAGGCGGCGCGGGCTGCGTGGCACTCACCCGTGGCTCCGCCGGTGCAGCGGCTTGGACGACGACGGTCTCGGTCACCGCTGACGCACCGCGCGTGACCGTCGTCGACACGGTTGGGGCCGGTGATGCCTTCGGCGCAGGCCTGCTTGCGTGGCTCTGGCGCTCCGGAAGGTCGTCCCGCGCGCTTCGCGACCTCGATGCGACGGAGCTCGAGACGGGGCTCAGGTATGCCTGCGCCGTCGCGGCGGCGCAGTGCACGCGCGCTTCGGCCTGGGGCCCGGCGATGGCGGACGTGGAGAAGCTGCTGCCCAGCCCAGCCGTGGCCGGCGCAGAGGAGAGGGATGGCGGCGCTCGAGTTCGATGACGTCAGCAAGTTCTACGGCTCCGGCGTAGTCGCCGTCCGCAACCTTTCGCTGACCGTGAACCACGGGGAGTTCGTCGTGCTCGTCGGCCCGTCCGGCTGCGGGAAGACGACCGCGCTGCGCATGCTCGCCGGGCTGGAGGACATCACGAGCGGCCGCATCCTGATCGGCGACCGAGTGGTCAACAACGTCGCGCCGGGCTCGCGTGACGTGGCCATGGTCTTCCAGTCGTACGCGCTCTACCCGCACATGACCGTGTTCGACAACCTCGCGTTCGGCCTCCGCAACTACAAGGTCCCGAAGGCCGAGATCAAGAGGCGCGTCCAGGAGGCGGCCGACGTGCTCGAGCTGCAAGACCTCCTCAAGCGCAAGCCGAAGCAGCTCTCCGGCGGCCAGCGCCAGCGGGTGGCGCTCGGGCGCGCGATCGTGCGCGAGCCGAAGGCGTTCCTGATGGACGAGCCGCTCTCGAACCTCGACGCCGCGCTGCGCGTCCAGACGCGCGCCGAGATCCTGCGCTTGCAGGAGCGCCTCGGCACGACCACCATCTACGTCACGCACGACCAGATCGAGGCGATGACGATGGGTGACCGGATCGCGGTCATGAACAAGGGCGAGCTGCAGCAGATCGGGACTCCCGAGGAGCTGTACGAGCATCCCGCGAACACCTTCGTCGCGGGGTTCATCGGCTCGCCGGCGATGAACATCCTGCCGTCGGCCGTGCTCGGGGTCGGCGGCGCCGGACAGCTCGCAGGGTTCCGGCCGGAGCACGTCCGCCTCGAGAACGGCCGTCCGGGCCTCGCGAGCTACCAGGCGTCGGTCGAGGTGGTCGAGTACCTCGGCGACGAGCAGCTGGCGCACGTCCGGCTGGGCGACCACGAGCTCGTCGTCAAGCTGCCGGTCGAGCCGCGCCTGCGCAGCGGCGAGCAGGAGACGTTCTACGTCCCGCTCGAGAAGATGATGCTCTTCGACGAGGAGAGCCGGCGGGTCGTCGGAACCGCCGCATAGGCCGTGCCGCTCACGGTCCTCGACGGCTCGACCTTCTGCGTCTGCGACGAGCGCGGCGACGTCGACGGCCTCGCCACCGCCTCCGGCTTCTTCGCCGCCGACACGCGGTTCCTCTCGCGCTCGCTGCTGACGCTCGGCGGGGCGCGTCTCGATCCACTCTCGCACGACCACCACCTGCCGCATCTCGCGTCCTTCGTCCTGCGGAACCCGCTCGCCGGCGGCCTGAAGCCGAACGAGCTCGTCGTCAAGCGGGAGCGCTTCGTCGGCGACTGCATGGAGGAGCGAATCGTGGTCGAGAACCACAGCCATCGCCGGGTCGATGCGGAACTCGGGCTGGAGCTCGCCGCCGACTTCGCCGACATCTTCGTCGTCAAGGATCTCGAGCCCGGATTCGGGAGGGCCGTGGACGTGACGCTGCCCCAGGCCCGTCCCGCCGAGCGCGGCACGAACGGGACGCTCGTGTTCTCGGACGGCTCCTTCCACGGCCGGACGGTCGTCCACCTCTCCGAGCCGTTCGACGAGTCCGGCGGCGTCGCCCGGTTCGCGCTTTCGCTCGAGCCCGGCGCCGAGTGGCGGCTCGTGGTCGGCGTCCAGCCGCAGCTCGACGGCGTGAAGCCGCTGGCCGCCGAGTCCTTCGCGCGCGAGCTCGACGAGGAGCGCCGGCATGCGGAGCGTTCGGTGAGGGAATGGCGCGACGCGGCGCCGGTGCTCAGCGCCGAATGGGACGACCTGGTGCACACGTGGAGCCGGTCCCTCGCGGACCTCGCTTCGCTGCGGATGCGGATCCCCGAGCTCTTCGACGGGGATCTGCTCGCCGCCGGCACGCCGTGGTTCATGACCGTCTTCGGGCGCGACACGATCGTCTCGTCGCTCCAGACGCTGCTGCTCGGGCCGGAGCTGGCGGCAGGGACGTTGCGCGTGCTCGCGGCCACGCAGGCGACCGCCGACGACCCCGAGCGCGACGCGGAGCCCGGGAAGATCATCCACGAGCTGCGGCGGGGCAAGGCCGCGCTCGCCTGGACCGACCGCTACTACGGCACCGTCGACGCGACGCCGCTCTTTCTCGTCCTCCTGTCGGAGCTCTGGCGCTGGACCGACGACCCGGCGCTCCCGCTCGAGCTGGAGGAACCGGCGCGCCGGGCGCTCGCGTGGCTCGACGGTCCGGCCGACCGCGACGGCGACGGCTTCGTCGAGTACGCGAGGCGCGCCTCCGACGGCATCGACAACCAGACGTGGAAGGACTCGTGGGACTCGATGGCGTTCCGGGACGGGTCGCTCGCCGAGCCGCCGATCGCACCGGTCGAGGTGCAGGGCTACGTCTACGACGCGAAGCTGCGCCTGGCCGAGATCGCCCGCGAGGTCTGGCACGACGCGGCGCTCGCGCAGCAGCTCGAGGCCGACGCGGCGGAGCTGCGACGCCGGTTCGACGCCGCGTTCTGGGTCGAGGACCGAGGGTTCTACGCCCTCGGCCTCGACCGCGAGAAGCGGCCGGTCGACTCGCTGACCTCCAACCTCGGCCACCTGCTGTGGAGCGGGATCGTCGAGGGTGAGCGCCGCGAGGCGATCGCCGACCTGGTGATGGGCGACGACCTCTGGTCCGGTTGGGGCGTCCGCACGATGGCTGCGGGGGAGGGCGCGTACAACCCGCTCGTCTACCACGACGGCACGGTCTGGCCGCACGACAACTCGCTCGTCGCCTGGGGACTGGCGCGCAGCGGCCGCCCGCAGGACGCCGCCCGCATCCTGCGCGCGATGGTCGAGGCGGCCGCCCACTTCGACTACCGCCTTCCCGAGGTGTTCGCGGGATTCGCCCGCGACGAGACGCCGTTCCCGGTCGTCTACCCGACCGCTTCCTCGCCGCAGGCCTGGGCAGCCGCGACGCCCGTCCTGCTTCTGCAGGTCGTGCTGGGCCTCGTCCCCGACCGCGCGGAGCGCGTGCTGCGAACCGAGGCGGCGTGCGCGCCCGAGTGGCTCGAAGGGCTCTCGCTCGAGGGCGTCCACGCCTTCGGCCGGCGCTGGACGGTCCGCGTCGAGGGCGGGGTCGTGCACGTCGAGCCCGTCTAGGCGAGCCCCGGTACCCTGCGGCGATGTTCGACGCCCTGAGCGAGAAGCTCCAGAGCGCCCTCGGCGACCTTCGCGGGCGCGGCGTCCTCGACGAGGAGGCGATCAACCGCGCCATGCGCGAGGTGCGGCTCGCCCTGCTCGAGGCCGACGTCAACTTCGACGTCGTCAAGGAGTTCGTCGCGCACGTGCGCGAGCGGGCGCTCGGCGAGGACGTGCGGAAGAGCCTCACCCCGGGCCAGCAGGTCGTGAAGATCGTCCACGAGGAGCTGACCGAGCTGCTCGGTTCCAGCGACTCGCGTCTCGCCTTTTCGCAGCGGCCCCCGACCACGATCCTCCTCGCGGGCCTGCAGGGCTCGGGCAAGACCACCGCGGCCGGCAAGCTCGCGCTCCTGCTCGGCAAGGAGGGCCGGAAGCCGGCGCTCGTGGCCGCCGACCTGCAGCGTCCCGCCGCGATCGACCAGCTCGGCCAGCTCGGGGAGCAGGTCGGAGCGCCCGTCTACGCCGACGAGCGCGCGGATCCGGTCAAGGCCGTCCGCGACGGGATCGAGCGCGCGAAGCAGGACGGGCGCGACGTCGTGATCCTCGACACCGCCGGCCGGCTCCACGTCGACGAGGCGCTGATGGAGGAGCTCGCTGCGGTGCGCCGCGAGGCGAAGCCCACCAACGTCCTGCTCGTGCTCGACGCGATGACCGGCCAGGAGGCCGTGAACGTCGCGCAGGCGTTCCAGGAGCGGATCGACTTCGACGGCGTCGTGCTGACCAAGCTCGACGGCGACGCCCGCGGCGGCGCCGCGCTCTCCGTCCGCGCCGTCACCGGCAGGCCGATCAAGCTGGCCTCGGCGGGCGAGAAGCTCGCCGACCTCGACTGGTTCCACCCGGACCGGATGGCGTCGCGGATCCTCGGGATGGGCGACGTCCTGACGCTGATCGAGCGGGCCGAGTCGGCGATCGAGGACGAGGAGAAGGAAGAGCTCGAGCGCCGCATGATGAAGGGCGAGTTCAGCTTCGACGACTTCCTCTCGAGCTACAAGATGCTGCGCCGGATGGGGCCGCTGCAGGGCGTGCTCAAGATGATCCCCGGCCTCGGCAAGCAGCTCGAGGGGCTCGACCAGGTCGACGAGGGACAGCTGAAGCGGGTCGAGGCGATCATCCTCTCGATGACGCCGCACGAACGGCGCGTCCCGCACGTCATCGACGGCTCGCGCCGGAAGCGGATCGCGGCCGGCTCCGGCTCGACGGTCGAGCAGGTCAACCAGCTGATCGAGGCGCGCAAGCAGATGGCGAAGATGATGAAGATGGTCGGATCGGGCAAAATGCCGCAGCTGCCGGGCATGGGAGCCGGAGCGCCTACGATGGGCGGCGGTCCGCGACCGAGCGCGACGCGCAAGGCGAGTTCAAAACGGAAGAAGAAGAAAGCGAGAAGGTAGGCAGATGGCAGTGAAGCTCAGGCTGACGCGGGTCGGCTCGAAGAAGAACCCGATCTACCGCGTCGTCGCGGCCGATTCGCGCTCGCCGCGCGACGGCAAGTTCATCGAGATCGTCGGCCGCTACAACCCGCAGTCGGATCCGTCGCTCATCGACCTCGACGAGGAGAAGGTGCGCGGCTGGCTCGAGAAGGGCGCGCAGCCGACCGAGTCGGTGGCGAAGCTCCTCAAGGCGCAAGGGATCAAGTAGCGCATGGGCGACCTGGTCGCCGAGCTCGCGCGACGGCTCGTCGACGAGCCCGACGCCGTGCGGGTCGAGGAGGTCGAGGAGGAGGACGGCACGCTCCTCCTCCGGCTGCACGTAGCCGAGGGCGACGTCGGCAAGGTGATCGGCCGCCAGGGCCGGCTCGCCCGCGCGCTGCGCACGCTCGTGCGCGCCGGCGGCGTCGAGGCCGGCCGCCGGCTCCAGCTCGAGATCGTCGACTGACGTGACATCGGTCGCGGCGCTGTACGACATCCACGGGAACCTGCCCGCGCTGGAGGCGGTGCTCGCAGAGGTGCCGGACGACGCGACGATCGTGGTGGGAGGGGACGTCGTCGCGGGGGGCGAGCAGCCCTCCGAGACGCTGGCGCGGCTCCGGGGTCTCGGCGACCGCGTCCTCTGGATACGCGGCAACGCCGACCGCGAGCTCTTCCCCGGCGAGGGCGGTCTCGTCCCGGAGCCGCTGGTCGAGGAGACACGCAGCAAGCTGAGCGAGGAGGAGATCGCGTTCCTCCACGAGCTGCCCGAGCTGCAGCGCGTCGGCGACGTCCTCTTCTGCCACGCCTCGCCGCGGAACGACATGGACATCTTCACGGAGCGGACACCCGAGGAGCGGATCGCGTTCCTCTTCGAGGGGCTCGGCGCCTCGACGGTGGTGTGCGGGCACACGCACACGCAGTTCGAACGCACGGTCGCCGGCGTGCGCGTGGTCAACGCCGGCAGCGTCGGCATGCCGTACGAGGAGGAGCAGGGCGCGTACTGGCTGCTCGATCTCGCTCCTCGGCGGACGCTGTACGACGGCGCCGAGCTGAAGGCCACGCGCGAGGAGGCGGTCACCGAGTTCACCGAGCGCGGTCTGTGAGGGTCGCGGCGCTCTACGACGTCCACGCGAACCTGCCGGCGCTCGAGGCGGTGCTGGCCGAGGTCGAGCGGGAGGACGTGGACGTCATCGTCCTCGGCGGCGACTGCATCCACGGCCCGCAGCCGGTCGAGACGCTCGAGCGACTCCGCGGATTGGGCGAGCGCGCGTTGTGGGTCCGCGGGAACACGGACCGGCTCATCGCCGGCGACACCGACGGCGACGGCTTGCATGCGTGGGTCGCAGAAACGCTCGGCGAGGAGCGCGTCGCCTTCCTCGAGTCGCTGCCGCTCACCCGGCGTCTCGAGATCGACGGTCTCGGGGAGACGTTGTTCTGCCATGCGACTCCGCACGACGACGAGACGATCGTCACACCCCTGACCCCGGACCGTCGGCTCGCGGAGATACTCGACGGCGTCGACGCGGCCGCGGTGGTGGCCGGGCACACCCACATGCAGCAGGACCGCACGGTGGGTGGCATCCGCTGGATCAACGCGGGGTCGGTCGGCCTGCCGTACGAGGACGACATCAAGGCGTTCTGGGCCCTCCTCGGACCCGGCGTCGAGCTCCGCCGGACGCCGTTCGACATCCGGGCCGCGATCCGCGCCTTCGAGGACGTCGGACGCGAGGATGCGGCGCGCTTCGTGGAGAATCTTCGCACCGCTCCCTCGCGGCAGGAGGCGGCCGAGTATTTCGAGTCGCTTGTCTGAGCTCGTCCGGGTCGGACGCGTGGGGCGGCCGCACGGACTCGACGGCGCCTTCTTCGTCGAGGATGCGAGCGAGCGCTCCGAGGTCTTCGCGGAGGGCGCGACGCTCCTCGTCAGTGGCGAACCGGCGACGGTCGTCTCCTCGCGTCACGGGTCCGGCGGCCGCCCGGTGATCCGGCTCGACCGGCACGTGGAGCGTGGGGCGGAGCTCGCGGTCGCGCGAGCGACGCTGCCGCAGCTCGACGACGAGGACGAGTTCTACGCCTTCCAACTCGTCGGGCTGAGCGTGGAGGAGGAGGGCGGACGGCTGCTCGGGCGGGTACGGGAGATACTCGAGTACCCTGGGAACGACGTGCTGGAGCTCGACTCGGGCGCGTCGCTGCCCTTCGTCGAGGCGTGCGTCCGGCAGGTCGATCTGGCCGGTGGGCGAATCGTCGTCGCCGAAGGGTTCGCAGACCCGGAACAGCCCCAGTGCGCATAGACGTCTTCACACTCGTTCCCCACGCCTATGCGTGGCTGACGGAGCAGCGGCCAGTCGCCAACGTCCTGGGCGGGGAGCTCGAGCTACGGCTCTTCAACTACCGCGACACGACCCCGCTGCGCGCCGGCCAGGTCGACGACGAGCCGTACGGCGGCGGGGCGGGGATGGTGCTCCGCGTAGACGTCGTCGCCGCCGCGCTCGAAGCCGTCTACGAGGGCGCGCCGCCCGGGCCCGTGATCGCGCTTTCCCCCAAGGGGCGGCAGCTGACCCAGGAGGTCGTGGAGGAGCTCGCGGCGCTGCCGGCCCTCACGCTTCTCTCCGCCCGCTTCGAGGGCTTCGACGAGCGGATCGTCGAGCATCTGGCGACGGATGCGGTCTCGGTCGGGCCGTACGTCCTCTCCAACGGCGACCTGCCCGCGATGATCGTCGTCGACGCCGTGGCGCGGCGGCTGCCCGGCGCCCTCGCCGAGGGATCGGGCGAGCTCGAGAGCTTCTCCGCCGAGCTCGGCGGAGGTCTCGAGTACCCGCACTACACGCGGCCGGCGGAGTTCCGCGGCTGGCCGGTGCCCGACGTCCTGCTCTCGGGCGACCACGGCCGGGTCGACGCCTGGCGGCGGGAGCGGGTGCGATGAGCGACGACTGGTTCGACCGGAACCGCCGCGAGCTCGGTGAGGAGGACCCGCCGGAGGAGCAGGGGGAGCACGAGGAGCCGGAAGTCGGCTGGGACACCCCGGCCCGGTGGCCCGTTCCCGAACGGCCCACGTCCGAGGAGTCCGGGCCCGACCCGGTCTGGGAGTACACGCATCACGCCGAGCCCCCGAGGGAGGCGTACTCGGAGCAGGCACGTGAGGTCGGGTACGACCACCGCAGCCGCGACCCGCTCGCCCGTCTCTTCCCGGGGCTGCCGCGCACGGTTCGGGTCACACTCGACTGGATACTCACCATCGCGGGCGCGATCCTGATCGTGCTCGCGCTCAAGCAATGGGTCGTGAACCCGTACCGCATCCCGTCGTCGTCGATGGAGCCGACGCTGAACTGCGCGCAGGGACCGACGGAGCCGGGCTGCCTCGGACACTCGAGCGACCGCGTGCTCGCCTGCCGCATCTGCCTGCGCTTCGGCCCGCCGTCCCGCGGGGACATCGTCGTGTTCAACACACCCCGGGCGGCCGCCCTCAAGTGCGGCGAGGGCGGGACGTTCGTGAAGCGCGTGATCGGTCTGCCCGGCGACACGGTCCGGGAGGACGACAACGGCTTCATCGACATCAAGTCGCAGGGGTCGCAGGCGTTCGTGCGGCTCAAAGAGCCCTATCTCACCGCCGACAAGCGCCTGGCCGACAGCACCCACTTCGGCCAGATCTGGCATGTCCCGGAAGGCGACTACTTCATGATGGGCGACAACCGCTCGGAGTCGTGCGACTCCCGCACCTGGGGCTCCGTCCCGCGCAACAAGCTGATCGGGACCGTCTTCTTCGTCTACTGGCCGCCCGATCGCATCGGCTTCCGCTAGCCGCATCGGGTCGAGGTCGATTCCGCTACCCTTGGCCGTCGGCCGCCAGGCCCTCTTTTCATGAGCAACGTCATCCAGGACCTCGAGCGCGCCCAGCTGCGCAACGTGCCGCGCTTCAAGGCAGGCGACACGGTGCGTGTGCACTTCCAGGTGATCGAGGGAACGCGCCGCCGCGTGCAGGTCTTCGAGGGAATCGTGCTCAAGCGGCAGGGCGCCGGGGCGCGCGAGACCTTTACGGTGCGCAAGCAGTCGTTCGGCGTGGGCGTCGAGCGGACGTTCCCGCTCCACTCGCCGAAGATCGAGAAGATCGAGGTCGCCGCGATCGGCGACGTGAACCGCGCGAAGCTCTACTACCTGCGCGGCCGGGTCGGCAAGAAGGCGCGTGTCCGCGAGCGGCGCTACGGCGCCGGCTCCGAGCTGCCGCAGGCGGTGGACGGGGCGCTCGCCGAGACCGAAGCCGAGCCGGCGGCGGCCGAGCCGGAGGATGCCGAGGGCCCGCAGTCGGAGGCGGAGCCCGTCGAGGCCGAGCCGACGGAGACCGACGAGCCGACGGCGGCGGAAGAGCCCGCCGACGAGCCTGCCGAGGATGCACCGGCCGACGAGGGCTCCGAGCCCGAGGCCTCAGCCGAGGCCGAAGCCGAGCCCGAGCCCGAGCCGGCGCAAGCCGAGTAACGACTTTCCGGCAATTTCCGCGTCGTCCCGCCCGCTGCCCGAAGCGGGCGATACTCTCGCAGCGACGTGAAGCGGACCGGCCAGAAGCTCCTGCGCTTCGATCGACGTCTCGGCGCGCGGTTCGTTGCCGGCGCGGACGAGGCGGGGCGCGGCTCCCTCGCGGGCCCGCTCGTGGTGGCGGGCGTCCTGCTCGACTACGCCGCGCTCCGCGACCACCGCGTCCGGCCGCTCGGCTTCCTCAACGATTCGAAGCAGTGCTCGCCCGAGCGGCGCGAGGACCTCTTCCGCGCGGTCGTCGGCTGCGCTGCGCGGGTCGCCGTGCGCGTGATCCCGCCCGGCGAGATCGACCGCAACGGCCTGCATCGCTCCAACCTCGCGGGCCTGCGCGCGATGCTCGAGGCGCTGGCGCCGCCGGCGGAGGCGTGCCTCGTGGACGGCTTCCGGCTCGGGCCCGCTGCGCCGGAGCACACCGCCGTCGTGGACGGCGACGAGAAGAGCGCCGCGATCGCGGCGGCGTCGATCGTGGCCAAGGTGACGCGCGACCGCCTGATGCGCCGCCTCGACGCGCTCTATCCCGCCTACGGCTTCGCGCAGCACGTCGGCTACATCACACCCGGCCATTCCGCGGTCGTCCGGGCGCTGGGGCCGTCGGCCGTGCACCGCCTCAGCTTTCAGGCGCTCTGTTACGAGGGCGTCGAGGAGGCGGTTGCCTAGAGCGGGCACGGGCCACGACGCCGAGCGACGAGCAGCGCGCTGGTACCGGCTGCGTGGCTGGCGGATCCTCGGCGAGAACGTCTGGGCCGGCGGCAACGAGCTCGACCTGATCGTGCGGCGTGGGCGGACGCTGCGCTTCGTCGAAGTCAAGGAGAAGAAGGGCACGCGGTTCGGCGACCCGCTGGAGATGGTGACGGCCGAGAAGCGGCGGCGCCTGCGACGGGCCGCGGCGGCGTGGCTCGCCGCGCAACCCGAGCACGGCGGGCTGGCCGTCGGCTTCGACGTCATCGCCGTACGCGACGGCCGCGTGCAGCGGGTTCCGCAGGCGTTCTAGCGGCCGCGTCGAAGTCCGGCCGCGTGCCCGTCACGCAGGACGAGCTGTACGAGACGCTGGACCTCGACCTCTCGTGGTCCGAGGCTGCGTTGCCCGAGCGGGAGCGGACGAAGCACGTCCACCGGCTCCACCCGTACCACGGGAAGTTCATCCCGCAGCTCGTCGAAGCGCTCCTCGACCGCTACCTCGAGCCCGGTGACCACGTCCTCGACCCGTTCGCGGGCTCGGGGACGACGCTCGTCCAGGCGCTCGAGTCCGGACTGGACGCGACGGGCGTGGACATCGCGGCCTTCAACTGCCTCCTCATGCGCGTCAAGACGGCGTCCCACGACCTCGTCGGGCTGGGGGAGGAGCTGCAAGACGTCTCCTCACGCGTCGAGTCGCTCCCGCGGCGCGGCGCGCGGCGCAGCGGCTACATCCGCGAGTGGTATGCACCGCAGGCCGCGGCGGAGCTGTTCGCCTTCCATGACCTGATCCCGGAGTACCGGCATCGCGACGTCCTACGCGTGATCCTCTCGCGCGCGGCGCGATCGGCGCGGCGCGCCGCCCACTTCGACCTGGAGGCGCCGAAGGAGCCGCAGCGCGGGGAGTACTGGTGTCACAAGCACCGCCGCGAGTGCCGTCCGGTCGAGTCGGCGTCCGGCTTCCTCCGCCGGTACACGCTCGACACCCTGGCACGGATCGAGGAGTTCGCACGCGTCCGCGATACCGAGCGCGAGGCGACGGTGCTGCACGGGGACGCCCGGGAAATCGGGCTCGTCGGGCCGTTCGACGGGATTCTCACGTCGCCGCCGTACCCGGGGTTGATCGACTACCACGAGCAGCACCGCTACGCGTACGAGCTGCTCGAGCTCGACGACCGTCGGGAGCGGGAGATCGGGGCCGCCGCGTCGGGGACGTCGCTCGCAGCGCTCGAGGCATACCGGACGGGCATCGCCGCGGTGCTCGCGCGCGCGGCGGCCGAGG
The DNA here is from genome assembly GCA_035764085.1 of Gaiellaceae bacterium. Taxonomy (GTDB): domain Bacteria; phylum Actinomycetota; class Thermoleophilia; order Gaiellales; family Gaiellaceae; genus Palsa-739. Next base: position 15,954 of record DASTZY010000172.1, on the reverse strand, counting down.
TGCGGCCCGGCGCGCCGGTGCTCGTCGTGGTGAACGACCGGCGCGACCTGTACCCGGAGATCCTCGACCGTGCGGGGCTGCGGCTCGAGGGCCGTCATCGCCGCCACGTGAACCGCCGCACCGGCCGGCGGGCGGGTGAGTACTTCGAAGACGTGCTCGTCGCGCGCCGCGACTGACGAACGCAGTCCCCCACCCAGGGTGGGGTCGCTTCCCTCCGCCCTCGGCGTCGAAGATAGCGGCGAACGATTCGCACCGGAGCGCCAGCTTCTTGGCAAAACGGCGTCAGGCCTCGAGGCTCCAAGAGTCAGCGATCCGTGACGGAGACGACACGCTTATGGCGGCATCTCGCTCCTAGCCTCGCTGCGTGCTTGCACGCGCGGTCACGCATGCGCTCGTCGGCCTCGAGCCGCGGCGCGTCGACGTCGAGGCGCACGTCCGCGACGGCATCCCCGGCTTCGCGATCGTGGGCCTCGCCGACCGCGCCTGCCAGGAGGCGCGGGAACGGGTCAGGAGCGGAATCTCGGCCGCCGAGCTGAAATTTCCGGAGGGCCGTATCACCGTCAATCTCGCACCCGCCGAGCTGCGGAAGGAGGGCTCTGGCTTCGACCTTCCGATCGCGCTCGCGTTGCTCGCGGCATCGCGGCAGGTTCCACGAGCCGCGCTCGAGCGCACCGCCGCCGTCGGTGAGCTTGCGCTCGACGGCCGCCTGCGCCGGGTGGGCGGTGTCCTTGCGGTCGCCGAGGGTGCGCGGCGGCTCGGCGTCGACCGTCTCCTCTGTCCGGCCGAGTCCGCGCGAGAGGCTGCTCTCGCGGGCGTCGCAGCCATCCCGATCCGGCACCTCGCCGAGGCTGTCGCCTGCCTCCGCGGCGAGCTCGATCTGGAGCCCGAGCCGCCTATCTCGCCGAACGGCCACGGCGCGTCGGCGGCGGCTCCGGACCTCGCGGACGTCCGCGGCCAGGAACGTGCCCGGCGCGCACTCGAGCTGGCCGCGGCGGGCGGCCACAACGTCCTTCTCGGCGGACCTCCGGGCACCGGAAAGACGATGCTCGCGCGCCGGCTGCCTGGAATCCTGCCGCCGCTCGGCCCCGAAGGCGCGCTCGAGGTGACGCGAATACACTCGGTCGCGGGGCTGGTGGACGGCGAGCAGCCGCTCGTCTCTCGGCCGCCGTTCCGGGCGCCGCACCACAGCGCGTCGACGGCCGCGATCGTCGGCGGCGGGCCGCACCTGCGGCCCGGCGAGGCGAGCCTCGCACATCGGGGCGTGCTCCTCCTCGACGAGCTCGCCGAGTTCCAGCGGCCGGCGCTCGAGGCCCTGCGTCAGCCGCTCGAGGACGGCTTCGTCTCGGTGTCCCGCGCCGCCGGCCGCGTCGTCTTCCCGGCCAGGTTCATGCTCGTCGCGACCATGAACCTGTGCCCGTGCGGCGGTCGCGGCGACCCCGCCGCGCAGTGCAGCTGCTCCGCGCAACGGCTCGCGCGGTACCGGGACAAGCTCTCTCGCGCGCTCCTCGACCGCTTCGACCTCGTGCTCGCCATGCCGCGCGTGCGCGGGGAGGAGCTCGCCGCCGCGCAAAGCGAGAGCTCGGCAGTGGTCGCGGGTCGCGTGACGACCGCACGTGAGCGGCTCGCCGCGGGCCCGCCCGCGCGCGACCCGGAGGCAGACGCGCTGCTGCGCCGCGCCGCGGACCGGCTCCATCTCTCCGGGCGCGGCTACGCGCGCGTCGGCCGGGTCGCGCGCACGATCGCAGCGCTGGCCGAGTCCGAGGCCGTCCGTGCCGAGCACGTCGCGGAGGCCCTGTCCTATCGCTCGCCCGACGAGCTCGCGAATGTCTGAGCTCGCGCTTGCCGCCTACGCCTCCGAGACGGGTAGCCATCTCGTCCGGCCGCCGCACGGGCAACGCTGGCGCGCCTTCGAGCGGCGCTTCGACGAGCGCGCGTACCTCGAGCAGCTCGCGGCCGACGGACACCGCTTCCTGGCGCGCTCCGAGCCCGCCTTCCCGCCGCTGCTGCGCGCCATCCACGACCCGCCCGCGGGGCTGTTCCTCCGGGGCGCCGGAGAGCCGGAGACTCTCTCGCGGCCGGCGGTCGCGGTCGTCGGGGCGCGCGCGTGCTCAGGCTACGGCGCGTCCGTCGCGCGGAGCCTCGCCCGGGAGCTCGCCGCCGCCGGGCTCGTCGTCGTGAGCGGCCTCGCCCGCGGGATCGACGCTGAGGCGCATCGAGGCGCGCTCGAGGCGGAGGGGACGACGGTCGCCGTCCTCGGCTGTGGCATCGACCGCGACTACCCGGCCGCGCACGCCGAGCTCGCACGCCGCGTGACCGGCGCCGGGCTCATCGTCTCGGAATACGCGCCCGGCGTGGAGCCTGCTCCGTGGCGATTCCCGGCCCGCAACCGCATAGTCGCCGGCCTGTGCGCAGCGACGGTGGTCGTCGAGGCTCGCGAGCGCAGCGGCGCGCTCATCACCACGGACCTCGCGCTCGAGGAGGGTCGGGAGGTCTTCGCGGTGCCCGGAGAGATCACGTCGTCCCTGAGTGCCGGGACGAACGCGTTGCTCAAGCTCGGCGCCGCGCCGTTGACGAGCGCCGCCGACGTCCTCGCTTCGTTCGACATCGAGCCCGAGCCCGTGCCGCCCCCGAGCGAGTCGTCGCCGCTCCTCGAGCTCCTGCCCGCGAGCGCCGACGAGATCGTCCGCAAGACCGGGCTCGGCGCCGACGAGGTCGCCAGAACGCTCGTCGAGCTCGAGATCGAGGGTCGGGTCGCCATACAGGAGGGGATCTACCGGCGCCTGCGGTAGCCTCGGCCGCGCGTGGACGTTCCGTACTGGCTGGAGGAGGCAAGTCCCGCGCGTCCCGTGACGACGGTCGAGGGCCGCGCCGACGTGGCGATCGTCGGCGGGGGCGTCACCGGTTGCTCTGCCGCTCTCCGGCTCGCCGAGGCGGGCCTGCGCGTTCGCGTGCACGACGCGCGCGGCATCGCCGAGGGTGCGAGCGGCCGCAACGGCGGCTTCGCGCTCGGCGGCGGCGCGGCCCGCTACGACGTGGCCCGTGAGACATACGGGCGCGAGCGTGCGGCCGCGTACTGGAGCTGGACGAGAGACGCGCTCGAGCGCCTCGCGGAGCTCGCCGGCGACGCCCTGCGGCGCACCGGCAGCTACCGCCTCGCCGGTGACGAGGAGGAGCGGGAGGGCATCCGGCTCGAGTACGAGGCGCTGCGCGAGGACGGTTTCGAGGCGGAATGGCTCGACGACGTCCCCGGCGGCGCGGCGGGCCGGTTCCACGGCGCGATCTCCCATCCGCACGACGGCTCGATCCAGCCGGCGCGCTTCGTCCGGCGGCTCGCAGCTCTCGCCGCCGCCGCGGGCGCGGAGCTGCGCGAGCACGACCGGGTGGAGGACGTGGAGTCACTCGACGCCGACCGCATCCTCGTGGCGACCGACGGCTACGGACACGGGCTCCTTGCCGAGCTCGCCGACCTGATCTGGCCGACTCGGGGCCAGATGATCGGCAGCGCCCCGCTCGACCACGTGCTCTTCGACCGCCCGCACTACGCCCGCCAGGGCTTCGACTACTGGCAGCAGCTCGCCGACGGGCGGATCCTGCTCGGCGGCTTCCGCGACGTCTCGATCCTCGACGAGCTGACCGACGTCGAGGAGACGACTCCCGCCATCCAGTCCTCGCTCGAGTCCTTCCTGCACGAGCTCGTCGGCGAGCAGGTCGAGGTGACGCACCGCTGGGCCGGGATCTTCGGACTGACGCAGGACATGTTGCCGCTCGTCGGGCCGGTGCCCGGGCACGAGGGTCGGGTCTGGGTAGCGGGTGGCTACTCGGGCCACGGCAACGTCCTCGGCTTCGCGTGCGGCGAGCTCGTCGCGGACGCGATGCTCGGACGCCGGTCGCCGCAGCTCGAGCTGCTCGACCCGGCACGCTTCGCCTAGCTGCCTAGAGAGTCTTGACGTCGGCGATGAGCCTGGTGATGGAGTCCTTGGCGTCGCCGAACAGCATCACCGTCTTCGGGTTGTAGAAGAGCGGGTTCTCGATCCCCGCGAAGCCCGGGTTCATCGAGCGTTTGAGCACGACCACCGCCTGCGCGTCGTCGACGTTGAGGATCGGCATCCCGTAGATGGGCGAGCCCTGGTTGTTCCGCGCATCTGGGTTGACCACGTCGTTCGCGCCGACGATCACCGCGACGTCCGTGCGCGAGAACTCCGGGTTCGCCTCGTCCATCTCCTTCAGCTGCGGATAGGGGACGTTCGCCTCCGCGAGCAGGACGTTCATGTGACCCGGCATGCGGCCGGCGACCGGATGGATCGCGTACGAGACCTCGACGCCTTTGTCCTCGAGCAGGTCGGCGAGCTGCCGGACGTCGTGCTGCGCCTGCGCGACGGCCAGCCCGTAGCCCGGGACGAAGACGACCTTGTGCGCGTACGCGAGCATCACGGCCACGTCCTCGGCGGATGCGCTGCGGACCGACTGGCCGCCGTTGGCCGCCGCCGCGTCGGCCGCCGTCACGGTCACCCTCCCGAAGGCGCCGAACAGGACGTTGGCGACCGAGCGGTTCATCGCGCGGCTCATCAGGAGCGTGAGCAGGGTGCCACTGGCGCCGACGAGCATGCCGCTCACGATCAGGACGTTGTTCTCGAGCTCGAAGCCGCCGAGCGCCACGGCGAGGCCGGTGAACGCGTTCAGCAGCGAGATCACGACGGGCATGTCCGCACCGCCGATCGGGAGCACGAAGAGGATGCCGAAGAGCAGCGACGCGATGATCGTGACCCAGAGCAGCCACTCGTCCTGCACGCCGGCGACGAGCGCGATCGCGCAGCCGAGCCCGGCCACGAACAGCGCGCCGTTGACGAACTGCTGGCCCACGTAGGTGATCGGCCGGCCGCCGATCAGCTCCTGCAGCTTCGCGAACGCGACCATCGACCCGGCGAACGAGATCGAGCCGATCAGCGCCGAGAGGACGATCCCGAGCGAGATGTCGATCTTCGGCGCGCCGGGAGGAGGGAGCACCCGGTGCAGCTCGGCGAGCGCGATCAGCGCGGCCGCGCCGCCGCCGACGCCGTTGAACAGCGCCACCATCTGCGGCATCGCGGTCATCCGCACCTTGCGCGCCGCGACCGCGCCGAATCCGCCGCCGATCGCCATCGCGATGGCGATCGCCCACCAGCTCGTGGAGCCGATCTTGACCCAGGTGACGACGATCGCCAGCACCATCCCGGCCGCACCGATCTGGTTGCCGCGCCGCGCGTGCGCCGGGTTCGAGAGGTAGCGCAGCGCCAGCACGAACGCGACGATCGTGATCAGGTAGAGGAGGTTCGAGAGGTTGTAGCTCACGTCTCGTCCGGCTTCTTCGGCCGCTCGCGGCTCTTGAACATCTCGAGCATCCGGTCGGTGACGACGAAGCCGCCGACGACGTTCGCCGAGGCGAGGACGACGGCGGCGAAGCCCACCACCCACGTGAACGCGCTCTTGTCGGGCTGGCCGAGCACGATCATCGCGCCGACGATGACGACGCCGTGGATCGCGTTCGTCCCCGACATCAGCGGCGTGTGCAGCAGCGTCGGCACCTTCGAGATGACCTCGATGCCGAGGAAGATCGCCAGCACCAGGATCGTGATCTCGAAGACCAGCAGCGTGTTGTGGCTCATGTCCGCTCCCGGTGCCGGCAGAGCCGGCGCCTCCGCTCCTTGTTGAGCTCCGTCGAGCCTACGCTCATGCAGTCACCTCCTGCTTCCCGGCGACGCAGGCGCCGCTGGTGATCTCGTCGCTCCAGTCGAGCGTCGGCTCGCCCTCGGGCGCGAGGTGGAGGAGGAGCGCCTGGACGTTGCGCGAGTACAGCATCGACGCGTGGTACGGCATCGTGCCGGCCAGGTTCGTCAACCCGACGAGCGTGACGCCGGCGCGCTCGACGATCTCGCCCGGCTCCGTCAGCTCGCAGTTGCCGCCGGTCTCGGCCGCGAGGTCGACGATCACCGAGCCCGGCCGCATCGCCTCCACGGCGGAGGCCGGGATGATCTTCGGCGCCGGCCTGCCGGGGACGGCGGCCGTCGTGATCACCGCGTCGAAGTCGGCGATCCGCCCCTCCAGCGCCGCCTGCTGCGCCTGCATCTCCTCGGGGGTCAGCTCGCGCGCATAGCCGCCCTCCGCCTCGGCGCCCGTGACGCCGAGGTCGAGCCAGTTCGCACCGAGGCTCTCGATCTGCTCGCGCACGACCGGGCGGACGTCGAAGCCGGTCGTCACCGCGCCGAGCCGCCGCGCAGTCGCGATCGCCTGCAGGCCCGCGACACCGGCCCCGATCACGAGCACCTTCGCCGGGGGGACCGTGCCGGCGGCGGTCATGAGCATGGGGAAGAAGCGGGGGAGGTGCTCGGCGGCGAGGAGGGCGGCCTTGTAGCCGCCGACCGTCGCCTGCGAGGAGAGCGCGTCCATCGGCTGGGCGCGCGTGATCCGCGGCACGGACTCCATCGCGAACGCGGTCACGCCGCGCGCGGCCAGCGCCTCCACCCCGGCCGTGTCCGACAGCGGTTCGAGGAAGCCGATCAGCAGCTGTCCCGTGCGAAGACGCTCGCGCTCCTCGGCCGACGGCTTGCGCACCTTCGCGATCCCGTCCGCCTCCCACGGGTCCGCGATCGTCGCGCCGGCTTCGCGATAGGCGTCGTCGGGGAACGAGGCGGCGGTGCCCGCACCTTGCTGGACGACGAGGTCGAAGCCGGCCGCCGCGAGCTTGCCGACGGTCTCCGGGACGAGCGCAACCCGCCGCTCGCCCTCCACCGTCTCGCGCGGAATCCCGACCCTCATCCGCGAATAGCCTACGCACCTTGACTCACTTCTTCACGAGCCACGGTCTGCCGCTGCTCTTCGCGGTCATCATGCTCGAGTCGTTCGGGATCCCGCTGCCCGGCGAGACGGCTCTGATCGCGTTCGGCGTGCTCGCCTCGCAGGGGCACTATCCGATCGCGGAGGTGATCGCGATCGCCGCGGCGGCCGCGATCATCGGCGACAACCTCGGCTACTGGCTGATCGGGCGGGTCGGCGGCCGGGCCCTCTTCGAGCGGTGGGGGCCGCTGAACCGCTTCGCCGAGCGCGTCCTCCCCGGCGCCGAGCGCCTGATGCAGAGGCACGGCGGGAAGACGGTCTTCTTCGGCCGCTTCGTCACCGTCCTGCGCTACACGGCCGCCTGGGTGGCCGGGTTCGGGCGGATGCCGTGGTGGAAGTTCCTGTTCTGGAACGCGGCCGGCGGGATCTGCTGGGCAGTCTCCGTCGGGCTCGTCTCCTACTACGCGGGCAACGCGGCGGCCGACGCGATCCAGCGCTACGGGATCTATGCGGCCGGGGTGATCATCCTCGCGCTCGTGATCGGCTTCCTTGTCACGCATTACGGCAAGAAGCGGCTGGAGAAGCGGCTGTAGCCCGGCTCGCCTTTGCGCTCGTGCTCGCGGTCGTCGCCACCGGGTGTGGCGGCGGCTCCATGGGTGCGACCGCTCCGTCGGCGGCGCCGCCGGCGGTGCGGCTGCCGCACTTCAGCCACGTCGTGGTCGTCGTCTTCGAGAACCACGAGGCGACGTCGATCGCCGGGAATCCTGAGGCACCGACGTTCAGCGCGCTCGCTCGCCGTTATGCCACGCTGACGAATTACGACGCGGTCGCGCATCCCAGCCTGCCGAACTACCTGGCGCTCGTCTCCGGCTCGACGCACGGGATCACGAGCGACTGCACGGACTGCGTCGTCCGCGCACAGAGCCTCGCCGACACGCTCGCGGCCGCCGGGAAGACGTGGAAGACGTACGCCGAGGGCCTCCCGTACCCGGGGTTCACCGGAGGGTCGTCCGGCCGCTACGCGAAGAAGCACGATCCGTTCCTCTACTTCCGCGACGTCGCCGACTCGCGTGCGCGCCGCCATCGCGTCGTCCCTCTGACTCAGCTCGGCCGCGACCTCGCCCGGCGCCGGCTGCCGGACTTCTCCCTCGTGATCCCGGACCTCTGCAACGACATGCACGACTGCTCCGTCGCGACCGGGGACGCGTGGCTGAAGGCGCACGTCTCGCCGCTCCTGCGCTCGCCGGAGTTACGCGGGGGCGTCGTCTTCGTCGTGTTCGACGAGGGCACGACCGATCTGGGCGGCGGCGGCCGGATCGAGGCGCTGGCGCTAGGCCCAACCGTGCGGCGCCGCTCGCGATTCGGGAGGGCGACGAACCACTACGGCCTCCTGCGGACGATCGAGGACGCGTGGCGCCTGCCACGGCTCGGTCTCTCGAGCACCGCCACGCCGATCGGCGACATCTGGACGAGGTAGGAGTCGGCGGCCGCGCGCGGAATCCGTCCGGGCATGCTCGTCTCGATCGCACGCGCCCTCGAGGAGCGCGACCGGACTCTCGGCCACGGCGCCCGCGTCGCCGCGCTCGCCGAGCCGGTCGCCGTGCAGCTCGGCTGGGACCGCGACCGGATCCGCTCGCTCCGCACCGCCGCGCCGCTCCACGACGTCGGCAAGGTTCAGGTCAGCCCGAAGCTGCTCGGCAAGCCCGGCCCGCTCACGCTCGACGAGGTCGCGGAGATCCGGAGCCATCCCACCGCCGGCGCACGGCTCGTCCTGCCGCTGCGCAGGTTCCACGACGCGCTCCCGTACGTCCTCTTCCACCACGAGCGCTGGGACGGCGAGGGCTACCCCGCCGGGCTCAGCGGTCGCAGGATTCCGGTCGAAGCCCGGATCCTCGCCATCGCCGACGCGTTCGACGCGATGATCTCCGAGCGGCCCTACCGCCGGGCGCTCACGCACGACCACGCTCTCGCCGAGGTGCAGGACGGCGCCGGCACACAGTTCGACCCGCTCGCAGCCGAGCTCTTCGTCGAGACGTGGGCCGACGGCTGGGACACCTGGCAGCGCGCTTCCTAGCTCACGAAGCTGCGCTTCGTTCGCTGTGGAGAAGGAACTGCGCCGCCGGGAGAGCGCGGTCTCCCGGCGGCTTCGTGCTGTTCTTCTTTGTGGATCCCTGGACGGGATGCCTGCCTCGTGCGCTCGCGCGCGGCAGAGGCCGGCGCGAGCGCAGTGCGGCCTGCGGCTAAGTCCGGCTGCGCCGTGTCTTAGCCTCCGGCCTTGGGCCTGGGTTCTGGTTCGAACGCCCGCCGACTAGAGGGCGGCCCAGACCTCGAGCTTGGCTTGGACCCTCGCGATCACTTCGTCCGTGAACTCGCTCGTGCCGAGGTGGCCGCCCAGGTCGGCGGTGCGGGCGCCCTGCGCGACCGCCTCGAGGCACGCCTCCCGGATCGCGCGGCCGGCGCGCTGAGCTTCGTCGCCGGCGTGGGACAGCAGCGCCGCGCCCGCGAGGATCATCGCCATCGGGTTCGCGACGTTCTTCCCCTGCAGCGACGGCGCCGTCCCGTGGGCCGCCTCGGCCATGATCGCGGCCGGCTCGAAGTCGTCCTCGAACGCGACGAGCAACGACTCCGAGCCTGCGATCGAGCCGAAGAGCGGCAGGACGAGGTCGGACAGGATGTCGCCGTCGCGGTTGAGAGCGGGGATCACGAGCGGGTCGCCGGCCGACGAGAGGAGGAGCGCGAACGTCGCGTCGATGAGCTGCGGCTCGTAGGGCACCTCCGGGTGCCGCTCAGAGGCCGCGTCCATCTCCTCCTTGAGCATCCCCTCGTAGGTCGGGCTGACGGTGTACTTGGGGCCGCCGAAGACCTTGGCGCCGGTGCGCTCGGCCTGGCGGAAGGCGAACTCGGCGACCGCGTGGCAGATCCGGCGCTCGATCCGCTCGGTGCGGAACGCGACCTCGTCGTCGCCGTCGCCCTCGCGCCACTCCTTGGCGCCGTACGCGTCGCCGACCGCCATCCGCACGATCGAGATCGGCGCGTGCACGCCGCCGAGCGGCGCCACGCCGGGGATCCGCCGCCCCGTCCGGACGATCACCTTGCCGCCGATCTCCTCGCGGAGGATTCGGTTCGGCGAGCCGACGTCGCCGCGTCCCTCGGGGGTGACCGTCGCGGCCTTCAATCCGAGCCCGTGCTCGCGGATCGCCTCGGCCGCCTCGTGCACGACCGCGTTCCCGGTCTCGCGGCGCCGCTCGAGCGAGAGGTCGTACCGTGCGAACTCGAGCTCGACCCCGATCACGCCGGGATCGAGGACACGGAGGCTCTCCTCGAGGAGCTCCTGCCCCGTCTCGTCCCCCTCGAGGACGACGATCGTCCGCTCGTCGCGCATGCCCGGCCGATCGTATCCGCGTTTGCGGGTTCGGCCTTCCGACCACAACCGGACGACATGGCGTGGAGCCGGAGGGGTCGGAAAGGTGCGTTCCGCTACTACGACAGCAGCGGAAAGCGGATCGTGGATGAGTCCAAGCTCACGCGGATCGAGGCGCTCGCGATCCCGCCGGCATGGAAAGACGTCTGCATCTCCCCCCGAGCCACCGCCAAGCTCCAGGCAACCGGGTACGACGTTGCGGGGCGAAAGCAGTATCTCTACAGCGCCGAGTATCGAGAGCAACAGGAGCAGGCGAAGTACGACAAGCTGATCCGTTTCGGGGATGCTCTGCCCGCTCTCCGCGAGGCGATGGCCCTGCACTTCGACCAGGACGAATTCGATCGTGAGCGTGTTTCGGCCATCGCGCTGCGGCTGATCGAGCTGGGCTGGTTCCGGGTCGGATCAGAGCGCTATGTGCGCGACGGCACGTTCGGCGTGACGACCCTCCTCCGGCGCCACGTCGACGTCAGGGGGCGTCGCATCCGGCTTTCGTTTCCCGCGAAGCACGGCATCCGCGTGCGCACGGAGCTGGTCGATCCCGACCTCGCCGCGGCGATGCGGAGTCTGCTGCGAATCAAGGGCCCGCGGGTCTTCAAGTACGAATGGGAGGGGCAGGTCTACAACCTCACGAACAAGCGTCTCAACGACTACGTGAAGATCTATCTCGGGGACGAGTTCAGCGCCAAGGACTTCCGAACCTGGGGCGGCACGCTTCTCGCGGCCGTCCATTTCGCCGAACATGCAGCCGAGAACGGATTTCCGGAGACGGTGACGGAGCAGAAACGCTCGGTCACGACCGTCATGCGTCGTGTGGCGAAGCAACTCGGAAATACGCCGGCCGTGACACGAGCCTCGTATGTCTCGCCTGCCGTCGTCGAGCAATACCTCGAAGGCAGAACGATCGAAGATTTTCGGCCGCGTCATTTGCGCGTGGTAGGCGCACGCGATCCGGCGCTCTCGCCGGAGGAGCAGGCGATGCTCAGCCTGCTTCGCTCCTGGCGTATTCGAGAGGCGCGAAAGGCCGCGTAGTTTCTTGTAGGGTCCGCGCGTCCGTTCGATATGTCAAGGAGGAAATCGTGGCTCGCAAAACAGTGCTCGTATGCGACAACTGCGGTAACGAGGTGGAGGAAGCGAAGGGCGCGGTGATGCGAGTCACGTACACCGACGCGCGTCGAGGCGCGAAGCAGGCGGATCTCTGCGACAACTGCGCCGGCAAGATGCCGGGCCGCGCCGCCGCCCGCCGCGGCCGCAAGCCGAAGTCCGCCACAGCCGCGTAGAAGCCGTCGGCACTCCGCGCTAGCGTAGGTGGGTGCCGTTCCAGCTGATTGCGGGGCCCGCCAACGCGGGCAAGGTCGGGCTGCTGCTCGGCCGTTATCTCGCCGCGCTCGACGTCCGGGAACCGGTGCTCATCGTGCCGAACGTGCCGGACGTCAACCGGGTCGAGCTGGAGCTGCTGGCACTCCGGCCTGCGCTCCTCGGCGGCACGATCGGCACGTTCGACGACGTGTTCCGGAGCCTTGCCGAGGGCTCTCCCGACGCGCGCCGCCGGCTGGGACGCGCGGAGCAGACGCTGCTCGTCCGCCGCGTGGTGAGCGGCGCGGAGCTCAACGGATTCGCCCGCTCCGCGGGGCACGCGGGCTTCGTCGACTCGCTCCAGCAGGTGCTCGACGAGCTCGAGTCCGGGCTGCTCGCTCCGGATGCCGTCGAGGGGCAGCTCGGAGTGCTCTACGCGGGCTACCGCGACGAGCTCGAGCGGCTCGGCCGCTGGGACAGGGGTCTGCTCCGCAGCCATGCGGTCGAGCGGCTCCGCACCGACCTCGACGCCTGGCAGGGCCAGCCGGTCTTCGCCTACGGATTCGAGGACCTCACCGGGGCGGAGTGGGCGCTGCTCGAGGCGCTCGCCGCGCGGGCCGAGGTGACGGTCTCGCTCCCGTACGAGCCCGGCCGGCCGGCCTTTGCCGCCCTTCGCCGCACGGCCGAGGATCTCTCCGGCCTGGCCTCTTCTCCGGTCGAGGAGCTGCCGCCTCGCTACGCCGAGGTCGCGCCGCCGGCGCTCGCGCATCTGGAGCGCGCCCTGTTCGCCGACGAGTCGGGAAGCGCGCCGCCGATCGACGGCGCCGTCCGGTTCTTCGAGGGAGCGGGGAGCCGCGGGACGCTCGAGCTCGTCGCCGAGGAGGTGCTCGCGCTCGCCCGCGGCGGCGTGGCGCCCGAGCGGATCGGGCTCGTCGTCCCGGGATACGACCGCATTCGCGGCGCGGTCGAGACGGTGCTCGGCTCGTTCGGCATCCCGTACGCAGTCGACGGCGAGCTCCGGCTCACGCAGACGCCGCTCGCCCACGCGCTCGTCGCCCTCCTGCGGTTCGCCTGGGGAGGAGGGACGCGCGGCGATCTGTTCGGCTTTCTCCGCTCGCCGTTCTCCGGGCTCGAGCGGCGTTCGGTCGACTTCGTCGAGGGCCGGCTGCGCGGCCGCGCCGTGCAGGCGCCGGAACGGGTGGTGGAGGAGGCGGAGCGGCTGCGCGACGGGCCGCTGCCGGCACTCGCCGAGCTGCGCGAGGCCGCCGATCCGGTCGCTGCGGTGCGCGAGCTCGCGGAGCGGATGCTGCGGTACGCCTACGGCGTCGAGCATCCGCCGGCGGACGCCCAGAGCCGGCTCGATCTCCGCGCCTACGACAGGCTGTCGCGGCTGCTCGACGAGCTCGAGGGCTGGCACGAGCTAAGCGGCGAGCTGAGCCGCGAGGACGTGCTCGCGGCGATCGAGCGTGACGTGCTCGCTCCCCGTCGCGGCGACGACGCGGGCCGGGTCGCGGTCGTCAACCTGCTGCGCGCACGCACCCGGCGATTCGACGCCGTCTTCGTGCTCGGGCTCGAGGAAGGGAGCCTGCCGCGCCGTGGTGTCGGCTCGCCGTTCCTCGACGACGAAGCGCGGCGCGAGCTCGACGAGCGCGGCGCGAGGCTCGCTCGGCCCGACCCGGTCGCGCGGGACCGCTACCTCTTCTACACCGCGTGCACCCGCGCGTCGCAGCGCCTCTATCTCGTGCGCGAGGCCGCGGACGACGACGGCAGCCCGCGCGAGCCGAGCCCGTTCTGGCACGAGGTCGAGACGCTCTTCGGCGCCGACGACGTACGGCGCTGGACCCGCCGCCGCCCGCTCTCGGCCCTGACGTGGCCGCTCGAGGAGGCGCCGACCGAACGGGAGCGGCTGCGGGCGCTGGCCGAGCTCGCCGCCCGCGACGCGCCGACCGCGGAGGCGCTCGCCCGCGCCAACGGCTGGGAGCGGAGGCTCGAGCGCGCCCGCGGCGCCTTCGAGCGCCCGACCCGGCTCACGCATCCGCTGGTGCTGGAGCAGCTCGGCTCGCGCACGTCCTTCGGCGTGACCGAGCTGGAGCGGTTCGCCGACTGCTCGTCGGCGTGGTTCGTCGAGCGGTTCCTCGATCCCAAGACGATCGATGCCGAGCCCGACGCCAAGCAGCGCGGCAGCGTCGCGCACAGCGCCCTCTTCCGCTTCTTCAGCCGCGTTCCCTCCGAGCTGGGAGTCGAGAAGCTCGAGCCGCAGCACCTCGAGGCGGCGACCGGGCTGATGCGCCGCTGCCTCGACGACGCGCTGGCCGGCGTCCGCATGGATCTCACGGAGATGCAGGAGCGGGAGCTCGACCAGACGCTCTGGCGCGACCTGGCTGCGTTCGTGGAGGAGGAGTGCGAGTCGCAGCTGCCGCTCGTGCCGCGGCGCTTCGAGGTCGCCTTCGGCAGCGAGCGCGCCGCGCCCGAGCTGCAGCGAGGGCTCGAGCTCGCGCCCGGCGTGACTCTCTCGGGGAAGATCGACCGGATCGACGTCGACCCGTTCGGCGCACGCGGGATCGTCCAGGACTACAAGTCGGGCAAGAGCGCGCACTCCGCGCGCCAGATCGAGAGCGAGCTACGGCTCCAGATCCCTCTCTACATGCTCGTCCTGCGCGACCTCGTCGGGCTGGAGCCGCTCGGGGGTCTCTACCGGCCGCTCGCGGGAGCGCGCAAGCCGCGGGGCCTCGTCCGCGGCTCGGAGGCGGAGACGCTGCCCGGCTACGTGTCGCACGACTACCTCGACGAGGAGGAGTTCTGGCGTCTCGTCGACTCGGCCCGCGCAGCCGCCGCGAGGCTCGCCGCGCGGATCGGGAACGGCGACGTCCGCCACGACCCGCTCGGCGGCGAGTGCCCGAGCTGGTGCGACCTCTGGACGGTGTGCCGGGTGGAGCGGCCGTGAACGAGCAGCAGCTCGCGGCGGTCGAGGCCGGGGGAGAGGTCTTCGTCTCGGCCGGCGCGGGAACCGGCAAGACGGCGGTGCTCGTCGAGCGCGTCGTCCGAGCGGTCTGCGACCGCGGGCTCGACGTCGACTCCATCCTCGTGATCACGTACACCCGCCGCGCCGCGGGAGAGCTGCGGACGCGGATCCGCGCGGCGCTCGCCGAGCGCGGGAGGCACGACCTCGCCCGCCGGCTCGACGGCGCCTGGATCTCGACCATCCACGGTTTCTGCGCCCGCCTGCTGAAGGCGTATCCGCTCGCCGCCGGGCTCGATCCCCGCTTCCGCGAGCTCGACGAGGCCCAGGCCGCGGTGCTGCGCTCGGAGGCGTTCCGGGAGGCGCTCGCCGAGTTCTGCTCCGGGGACGACCCGCAGCGGCTCGAGTTGCTCGCGACGTACGGGAGTGACCGGCTCCGCCGGATGCTGACGAGCGTCTACGAGACGCTGCGCGCCGCCGGGCGCGAGCTCGACCTGGCCGTGGCGGCCCGGCCGGAGCTGGGTGAGCGGATCGAGGAGCTGCGTGCCGCGGCAGCGTCGCTCGTCTCCAATCCGGGGGCCACCGACGCGCAGCGGCGGACCGCCTCCGAGCTGCTCGAGCTGCTCGCCCGGGACCAGCGTCCGGACCGCCTGATGAGCCTCGCCGGCTTCAAGGCCCGCGGAGACCGCGCGGCGGCGTACTGCGAGGCGCTCGGCGCGGTCGAGCAGGCCGCGCTCGACGAGGCGGCGGCGCGCGACCGCGCGCTCCTGCAGGAGCTGCTGACCCTGTTCGCGCAGCGGTATGCCGAGGCCAAGTCGCGCGAGTCGGCGCTCGACTTCGAGGATCTGCAGCTCGAGGCACGCGATCTGCTCCGCTCGCAGCCGGAGCTGCGCGAACGCGAGCAGGCGCGCTTCCGCTCGATCCTCGTGGACGAGTTCCAGGACACGAACCGCCTCCAGACGGAGATCGTGGATTTGCTGCGCACGCCGCAGACGGAGCTGTTCTTCGTCGGGGACGAGTTCCAGTCGATCTACGGCTTTCGCCACGCCGACGTGCAGGTCTTCCGCGAGCGGCGCGACGCCGTCGAGCAGCCGCTCTCGCTCACGCTGAACTACCGGTCGCGCCCCGAGGTGCTGGCCGCCGTCAACGAGCTCTTCGGCGCCCACTTCGGCGGAGAGTTCCAGGAGCTCGCCGCGGCCGCCGAGTTTCCGGACCCCGTCTTCGGCCACCCGGTCGAGCTGCTCGTCACCGACAAGGAGAGCTACAAGGACAGCGGCGTCCACTGGCGGCGGGGGGAGGCGCGCGCCGTCGCCCGCCGCGTCCGCGAGCTTGTGGACGGCGGCGCCGCGACGCCCGGCGAGATCGTCCTCCTCTTCGCCGCCGGGACGGATGCGGAGTGGTACGAGGACGAGCTGCGGCGCGCGGGGCTGCCCACGTACCGCGCCACCGGCAAGGGCTACTTCGGCCAGCA
>DASTZY010000171.1:0-10276 GCA_035764085.1 Gaiellaceae bacterium | reverse complement strand
TACGCGGCCGCGTAGCCCTCGCGCCGCAGGAGCTCGCGGGCCCTGGCGGCGTTGTCGGCGCCCGCCACCAGGATGACGAGCACGCCGCCGTACTCCGGCGAGACGTGGCGCAGCTCGAAGTCCTCGAGGTTGATCTGCGCGCCGCCGAGGATCTGCGTGATCCGTGCGAGCACGCCCGGGCGGTCGGGCACGCGGATCCTGATCCGGTTCAACTGCGCGGGCGCGGTGCGGTAGGCGAACGACTCCAGCCGCTCGCGCGCCGTCGCGGCGGCGGCGATCGTCGCTCCGATCCGCTCGCGGTCTCCCGTCCGCAGCGCCTGCTCGAGCTCGTCGAGCGAGCCCCGGAGCCCAGAGAGCGCCGCCGCGATCTCGTCGGCGTTGCCGAGGAAGATGTCGCTCCAGACGGCCGCGTTCGCGCCGGCGAGCCGCGTCATCTCCCGGAGCGAGGCGCCCGCGAAGGCGAGCGGCGCGTCGTCCGTCGCCGAGGCCTCGGCGACGCGCAGCATGAGCAGGTTCGCGAGCGCATGAGGGAGGTGGCTCGTCAGCGCGAGCAGACGGTCGTGCGCCTCGGCGTCGGTCCGCACCGCCCGCGCGCCGAGCGAGGCCACGAACCGCTCGACGAGCCCGATGCTCTCCGCCGACGACGCGCCGGTCGGCGCGAGGAACCACGTCGCCGCGTCGAAGAGATCCGCCGCCGCCCGCGCAGGGCCGCCGGTCGCGCCGCCGGCGACGGGGTGGCCCGGCACGAAGCGCGGGTCGGCGACCGAGGCGAGAGGACGCTTCGTGGAGGCGACGTCCGTGACGACGACGGCCGGCCCGGTCGACTCCAGCGCCTCCTGCACGACGGCGGGAGCGACGCCGACCGGCACCGCGACCAGGACAAGCTCCGCGTCCGCGACCGCCTCGGCGAGCGAGGACGCCGGCTCGATCGCGCCGCGGCCCGCAGAACGCTCGAGCACCGCGGGATCCGCGTCGAACCCGCGACAGCGCGTACCGGTCCGGCCGGCGGCGAGCGCGACCGACGTCCCCACGAGCCCCGTCCCGATCACGGCGAGGCGCTCGACTGCACGCTGCCGCTCGGCGGCGTCCGGCGGCGGGGACGAAGCGCCACGGTCGGCCGCCACCTCCTGCTTGAGCACGTCGAGGACGGCGGAGAAGATCGACCTCACGCCGCGCTCCGACAGCGGGCCGCCGTTCGCGGCCACGAGCGCCTGCAGCAGCTCGGCCTCTCGCTCGGGGTCGATCCAGCGCTCGCCGGCGGCGTCCTTGTAGTCGCGCACCGCGGCGACGAGCTCGAGCCGGCGGTTCAGGAGCTCGAGCAGGCGCCGGTCGAGCTCCGAGATCTCGGTCCGGAGCTCGTCGAGCTCGCTCACGGGACGTACCGCTCCCCTGCCTCGACCGGAACGGGCAGCCGGTTGGCCGGCGGCGCGAGGGGGCACACCCAGCCGGGGTCGTAGCAGCACGAGGGGTTGTAGGCGAAGTTGAAGTCGAGCACGAGCCGCCCGTCCCGTTCCCCGAGATCGGCGCCCTTCACCGTGTCGAGCAGGTAGCGGCCGCCCCCGTAGCTCTCGCTGCCGCTCGTCGCGTCGCGGAAGCAGAGGAACGCCCCGCCGCCGTAGCCCACAAGCCAGGACACCTCGAGCGCGAGCTGCTCGCCGCCGAGCTCGAAGCTCGCCCGGGCGAAGGGCGTGAACAGGATCGGCTCCTCGCCGCTCGTCCCGATCGGCTGCGGCGGCGCCTCGAGGTCCTCGAGCTCGGCGAGGATGCGCGCCTCCGGGTCGTACGGCCAGTACTCGAGGCCCGCGAACGAGGCGCGGCGGTCGGCCGGCAGCGGGGACTGCGGGTGCGAGCGGAACAGCTCGTCGCGAGTCCTTCGCCAGAGCTCCCAGCCCATGTCGGGCTGCATCGCGCGGACGTCGTCGTAGAGGGCGAAGACGCGGCGCTTCCAGTCGAGCAGCGCCAGGGTGTCCGCCGTGTTCATGGCCTGACGCTACCCGGCGAGCTCCCGGATGCGCTCGACGGCGCGGCGAAGCGAGGTCTCGTCGAAGAGGTACGGCGCCGCGTTGGCGACGTAGTGGAGCGGCCCGTCCAGCTCGGAGCTGCCCGCTGCGCCGTTGACGAGGTAGCGCACCGGGATCTCGTGGCAGACGACGAACGCCGCCGGCTCGTCGCGTGCGAGCAGTCGGTCGAAGGCCGCGACGTAGCGGAGCGCGGCCTCGTCGAGGCTCTCGCCGCCCGGGAAGCGCTCCTTCCGGTTCTCGTGCGCCGGCGCGTCGCGGTAGGCGTCGAGCGGCTCGCCCTCGAGCTCCCCGATCCGGACGTCGCCGAGATCCTCGTCGACGACGTGCGGCACGTCGCGCCCGGCGAGCGCGATGTTCGCGGTCTGCAGCGCGCGCGGGAACGGCGAGACGGCGACGAGGTCCAGCGGCAGCGCAGCGAGCTGGCCCGCGAGCCGCTCCGCCTCCTCGATTCCCTGCTCCGAGAGCCCTCGGTCGAGCGCAGGGTCGCCGTTCACGACCTGGTCGACGTTGAAGAGCGACTGCCCGTGCCGCGCGACAAGGAAGAGCCGCATCGCCGCAGACTAAGCCGCGGTGAGCCCCGGCGGCGCGACGTCCCGCACGCCGACCACCGGAGCCCACCGCATGCTTCGCCGATGTTTTCCCTTCAGGCGCGCACGAAACGTGGCTAACCGCGCTTCAGGCGGCGGAAGCCCCGGCGCTTCGGAAAGAGGAAGTGGTCGGCGATCGCGCCGACGGCCCAGACGACGACAGTCGCGCCGGCGAGCGTCCAGAAGCCGTGAATGTGCAGGCCGCTGATGATCGCGTCCGTCAGCCACAGGATGAACATCGCCACGAAGAACCAGGCGATGCCGAGCGTGACGATGGCGAGGGGGAGGGTCAGGAGCTTGAGGACGGGCTTGACGAGGGTCGCCAGCAGCCCGTAGACGAGCGCGGCGAGGATGAGAGTGCCTGCGGCGCCGCCGACGGTCATGCCGCTGAAGATCCACGCCGCGACGGCCAGCGCAGCCGCGTCGACGGCCCACGCGACGAGGATGCGCACCAGGAACGGCATGCGGCGATCGTAACGAGAACCACTCCTGGCGGACGCCGCATTTGTCAGGATCCCGCATCCAGTCCAGGGGTCAGGAGGGGGAAGCGCATGAGCAGATCTATCCCGCGCCGCCTGTGGATCGCCGGCGTGATCGTCCTGAGCGTCGCCGCCGTCGTGAGCGCCCTCGGGGGGAGTTCCGTCGCTTCGACGCAGGCGGCCACGGAAGCACCGCTGTGCGTCCAGCATCCGTGGCTCTGTGTGGAGCAGAAGGATCCGTGGACCTATCACGGCTACACGTACCCGTCCGGCCACGACGAGCCGTCGCTCCTCTTCTACTCGACGACTCCAGGGTCGGGCAACTCGCAGCAGTATCAGCTGACGCTGCCCACGGATCCGGCGACACCGCCGGCACAGGACGGGAGCGGTGGGACGTGGAACTTCATGCTGCATCCGGCGTTCTGGTTCGGCATGGCCATGTGCGACGACCAGGCCGCACCGAATCCGGGGGTTCCGTGCCCGGCCGACAGCGACCGGAACATCCACACGAGCCTGGACCCGCACTCGGCCAAGTACATCGGCACGACGCCGGGCAGCGCGTTCATGGAGATGCAGTTCTATCCGCCTGGGTGGGGCCCGGTCAGCTGCACCGACGCGAACGGGAACACGGACGGCAAGTGGTGCGCCGCGCTGACGATCGACAGCGTCCAGTCCAACTCGAACACCGGCCAGGCGAACAACGCCGCGTGCAACGACACGCTCGGGCCGGAGCCGGTCAACTGGGCCATGATCACCAAGAGCGGGAACTCGCAGGTGCCCGCGAATCCCTTCACGCCGTTCTCGCAGCAGGCGACGACCACCGCCGACACGCTCGAGTTCAACAACGGCGACAAGCTCACCGTGAACATGCATGACACCCCGGACGGCTTCAAGGTCGAGATCGACGACCTGACCACCGGCGACAGCGGCTCGATGACTGCCAGCGTCGCCAACGGCTTCGGTCACGGCCTGTTCCAGCCGAACGCCTCGACGTGCACGTTCCAGCCGTACGCGTTCCACCCGATGTACAGCACGTCCACCCCGGACACTCGCGTGCTGTGGGCGGCGCATTCCTACAACGTCGCCTTTTCGGACGAGATCGGCCACTTCGAGTACTGCAACGCGATCAGCTCCCGGTTCCGCTGCACCGACCCGGCTCCCGAGTCCACCAACGACCGCGACGAACGGTCCTGCTTCCCGGCTCCGGTGATCAATCCTGACGGAAGCACGGCCCTGGACTCGTTCCTCGGGTGCCTTTCCTCGGACGGCGACTTCGACGGGCCCGAGTACCAGAACGGAACCTGGCCCGGGACCCTCGGCGCCGACGCGAGCCTCGTCTCGACGCCGATCCAGTTCTCGAGCCCGCTTTTCACGGGACCGGGCAGGAGCGGCCCGATGAACTACTCGCAGGTGGCGTTCGAGACCGACCTTCCGCGCATCGAGGGAAGCGACTCGTCGCCGAACAACGCCTGCCAGCGCCACGTGACCAATCCGGCAGACCCGAATCCGGGAGACGGCTGCTCGAAGCTGCCGGTCGGCGCGTCCTTCTATCCGATCTACAGCACCACGACGGACTCGAACGGATCCTGCATCTGGCAGGAGGGCGGAGGCGACATCCCCGGCACGACCGACAACTTCGGGGGAAGCTCCTTGACCGAGTACGGCAACCTCCTGTTGTCGAACTATCCGGCCGTCGGGTTCACGATCACCCAGCGGTACAACAACTTCCGGAACGAGCTCGACGCCAATCCGTGCCCTGCACCGACGGGTTGACCGCCTGAGCGAGCTTCGACCGAAGAGGGCCGCCGCCGAGCGGCCCTCTTCTTACTTCGGGACGACCACGCGGCGGACGCTCGACCAGAGCTCGTTGCACCTGGGCTGTTTGGGCGGACAGTCCATCACGCCGCCGCCTGCCGTCTCGACGGCCGTCACCTGGACGAAGTACGTGCCGGGACGGAGCGCCTTCGGGCTTTCCCATCGGACGACGCCGCCGGCCGAAGCCGGAACCTGGATCGTCTCTCGCAGGCGCACGTTCTTCGACAGCAACGCACCGTCCGCGTCGACCGCGCGCCGAGTCGCGGCCGAGAACTCCACCGGTCGAATGCTGCCGACCGAGAGCTCGAGCACGACGTGGCGATGGACGACGCCGACAGAACGGACGATCGGCAGCTGACCGGCGGCAGCGGTTCCTACGGCTCCCAGCACGGCCGCGCCGACGACCCCGGCGAGCAGAGCCCTGGCCATGCCGTCACGTTACCCGCGGCGCTCGAGCTTCTAACCCGGCCGGGGCAGGGCCGAGACGCCTTCGCGCCTCGGCTCTCCACGCGACCTCGTCTACGGCGTCGGAAGGGGCGTCGGCTCGCGCCCGGTCACGGCTCCCGACCTGCTGCCCTGGAAGAGCAGGACGGACGCGACTGCGATCCAGAGCAGCCACACGAGCATCGTGAAGAAGATGATCGAGAAGATGGCCGCCACCCCGGCGACGAAGCCGAACCAGCTGACCCAGCGCGGCAGGATCTCGTACCGACGCGCGGCGATCGAGACGGCGAAGATGAGCGAGGCGAGCGCCGCCCCGCCGGTCGTGACCATCAGATACGTCGCGTCGTTCGCCGCGTGGACGACGCCGCTGTAGACCTGATGGTGGAACGTGTCGTCGCTCATGGTCTTGACCCCGTCGGCCAGCGCGATTCCCGCCATCGCGAGTGCGACGTAGGCCGTTCCGCCCACCAGCACGATGGTCGACAGGAACGTCCCGTCCTCCGGCGCCGTCCGCTCGCTCTCGCGCACGCGCTCGCGCAACGCCGCGACGAACCAGATCAACGCGAACAGGCCGAGCCCGGTCAGGATCCAGCCGATGTTGACCTCCGTCCGGTTGCTCGAGCTGCCGTACCAGGCGGCCATCTTCGCCGGCGACGAGTCGGTCGGACCGTCGAACAGGAAGAGCGCTCCGACCACCGCCAGCACCACGAAGACGAGCCCGCCCAGGCTCGCCCAGACCCGCAAGCCACGACCTGCCATGCCAACCCCCTGTGAGATGGATGTGAGAACCCCTGCCCCCCGACCGCGGGGAGCGCGGCTGGATCATGTACCGATCGGCGCTCGTTGTCCAGACCTCTGTTGCCGAAGAAGAGAGAGATGGGCCGGGCAGGGATCGAACCTGCGACCTTGGGATTAAAAGTCCCCTGCTCTACCAACTGAGCTACCGGCCCGCTGCCGACGCTGGAAGCGTCGCCGGCACAGCCGCCGACGCCCGGCGAACTGCACGGACGCCGTCGGCGTCCGGGGGGAGCGTAGCGTTCCCCGGCACAGGGTTATCAGCGGACTTCGGGAATCCGCGCGCCGTAAGGCGCGACGGTGGCCTCGAGCAGGCGCCACTTGCCACCGAAACCGCCGCGTGCCGCGGTGATGAACAAGCCGCGCCGCAGGCTGGAGCCGGTCTTGTCACGAGGCGCATAAGCAACGACGTAGATCCGATTCAGTCGTCGGTCGCGATGGTCGAAGGCGGCCTGTGGCCAACGTCTCACAGCCACCAAGACCTCGTTGCCTGGAAGGCGCCGGACGAGGTCACGAATCACCTCGATGGGGGCGGCGAACGAGGGGCGGAGAGGGCTCAGCGTTCCGGGTCGAAATACGCGCAGGAGCCACTGACGTGATTGCACCACTCCATGTTCTCCTTGCAGCCGGAGTTGGAGTTGATAGACGCCGAGCAGGGCTGGGGAAGGGAGCACGCCATGCCATGTCCCGTGACGTAGTTGCAGCCGGCGCCACGGGTACGGCGTCCACACGTACGCAGGGCCGGCTTCGTCGGTCGCGCCCTTCAGCCGCACGCTTACGGCCCGTGCAGACGTCCCCGAAACTGCGACCGACGCACGGCGGAAGAGATCGATCACACGGGGTCGGAGCACCACCCTTACAGCGGCACCCGGCACTGGTCGGGCGCCTGCAAATCCCGCCTCCGGGTGCCAGCCGGGCGCGAGCCCGAGGAACCACCGGCAAGCCGCATCGGCATTGTGGATGCTTACTCGGTCGGACGTGCGGCGGTACTGAAGGCGACAAGAGAGTGCCGCTTCCGGGTAGTGCCAGAGCCGGCCGGGCGTGACGAGCGTCGGAGCCTTGAACAGTTCGACGGCGAGCGCCTGCGAAACGAGCTCGCAGAAGTCGGAGGCGTCCGGAATCTTCACCTCGATGGTCGAGCGGGTCGCCGGTAGGGCCATGGTGCAACGGCCGAGCGGCGGTTTACCGGTCGTGGAGGCGGCGGCGCCTGTCGCAGCCGCGACCGCGGCAACGAGGGCGAAGATCACCGCGCACCTTCTCGGTCCAAGTTTCATGACGACCACTCTCCGAGCGTCTGGATGACGGCGTTCACCCTAGGAGTCGCGTTGTCGCGCCCACAATCGCGGCACCGGGCGTTTCGTCGGGGGGGCTACCCTCCCCGCCGCGTGCCCGGGTGGCGTGGTTGCTCCGACTTCGAATGAGGTTCAGAGTTGCGATCGTGGACTGCGCCCCCGAAGTAGTGCTGACCACGATCCGTCTCCGCAAGACGTTCGAATCCGACGCCGCGCCGGTGCGTGCTCTGCGCGGAATCGACCTCACGGTCTCGGCGGGGGATTTCGTCGCCGTGATGGGCCCGTCGGGCTGTGGCAAGTCGACGTTGCTCAATCTCGTAGCCGGACTGGACGCGCCTTCCGACGGCGAGGTGGTGCTCGCCGGTGAGACGCTGTCGGACAAGGACGAGAGCGAGCTCGCGCACCTGCGCCGCCGCCACATCGGCTTCGTCTTCCAGTTCTTCAACCTGCTGGACGACACCTCGGCCCTCGACAACGTGGCGCTTGCGGCGGTGATCGCCGGATCTCCGCGCCGGCGCGCGGAGCGCCGGGCCCGGGACCTGCTCGATCTCCTCGGACTCCCGGACAAGGCAAACGACCTCCCCGGCGTTCTCTCAGGTGGCCAGCGTCAGCGCCTAGCCATCGCTCGGGCCCTCGCGAACGAGCCGACGCTGCTACTCGCCGACGAGCCCACCGGTGCGCTCGACACCGCCGGCGGTCTCGAGGTGCTGGAGCTGTTCCGCAGGCTGCACGCCGACGGCCAGACGATCCTGCTCGTCACCCACGACGAGCGAGTAGCCGAGGCGGCCTCAGCGGTGGTTCGGATGGAGGACGGGCGACTCGTACCGTCGTCGCGCGGAGTTCCGGCCGCGGCAGTTGTCGGAGTCTGAGGCGTGGCTGCCGTCTGGCTGCGCTTCGCGGTCGAGCTTCGCACTCGCTGGCGCGCGTGGCTGACTCTGGCGCTGCTCACCGGCCTCGCCGCTGGGGTCCTGATCGCGGGCGCCGCCGGCGCGCGCCGCACCGACTCTGCCCTGGCGCGCCACCTGGTTGCGTATCGCTTCCGGGACGCCAGGGTCTGGGACACGCCCAATCCGTCACGGGTCGCGAAACTCGCCGAGGTGACGGCATCGTCGACCGGGGTCCAGTTCTCCCCCTACGCGGGTCGTGACGCCCAGGGGCACGTCGTGCCCTCTGACGGGCTCGAGCGAGTGTTCATCTATGCGAGTTGGGACGGCAACGACGGAGCCAAGCTCGATCGATGGAAGTTGCTGGCCGGAAGGCTGCCGGTCTCGAGCCACGCCAATGAGGCGCTGCTCGACTCGAGGGCCGCTCGGACGTTCGGTGTCCGTCCGGGCGGCATGATCGGCGTGCACCCGGACTTCGGACCGACGGTGCCCCTGCGAGTCGTGGGCGTCGTCGCGGCGACAGATCCGGTCGACCATCCCGGAGGCGTCGTACGCCTCACCCCGGCGTTCTTGAAGGTCCACGACTACCACTACTGCCCCTGCCACCGCTTCGTCGACGTTCGACTCAAGAGCGGCGCCACGGACCTCGCCGCATTGCGGCGAGGGGTCCAGCGAGTCGGCGGCGGAACAATCGACGATCAACGTGACAAGTCACGTGAGATCCAGGGCTCGATCCACGACCTGGTAGAGGCGCTTTGGTTTTCGGTCGCGCTCGGAGCACTCCTGGGAGTGCTGCTGATCGCCCATGTGTTCGCGCGTCTGGCCGCCTCTGCCTCGCTCCAGTACCCGACCCTGCGCGCGGTCGGGATGACGCGCCGCCAACTCGTTGCGCTGGGAGCGGCCCGAGCCGGGTCGATCGCCCTGGTGGCGGGCGCGGTCGCGGTCGGTACGAGCGTCGCACTCTCTCCGCTCGCGCCCGTGGGGTACGCCCGCAAGCTCGAGCCGAATCCGGGGCTTGCGATCGACCCGCTCGCCGTTGGACTGGGAGGTGTCGCGGTGCTCGCCGCCGTTCTGCTCGCCGGCGTGCTCGCGGCCGTTCGGGCAGCGCGGCGCGGAGAGGTCGCGCCGGTGAGAGGAGGAAGCACGCGTGTCCAGGTCGCCGACGCGCTTGCGCGCTGGGGTCTCCCGGTCACCGTCGTCACCGGCGTGCGTCTCGCGCTTACCAGGCGCCGTTCCTCGGCCGGCCCGATTGCCGGCTCGGCGCTCGTGGGCGTGATCCTCGCAGTTGTCGTCGTGAGCGCAGCGCTCACGTTCTCCGCGAGTCTCGGCCATCTCTTCTCGACGCCCAGGCTCTTCGGGCAGAACTGGGACTACCGGGGCCAGTTGGCCAGCAATCTGTCCGACACCTCCGGGACCTTCTCAATGGCGGCAGTTCGGCGGGATCGGGCGATCAGGGCCGTCGTCCTGGGCGACGACGACGACACCGTTCGGGTGGACGGCCGCCAGGTCGGCGTCCGGGCGATGCACGATGTCGAGGGCAAGGGGAGTATCCCGCCGACCGTGATCGAGGGCCGGGCGCCGACGAGAGACGACGAGGTCCTCCTCGGGACGAAGACCATGAGCGAACTGCACCTCCAGATCGGGGACAAGGTCTGGGTCCAGGGCGTTGCCCTGGGAAGGAGGAAGATGCGGATCGTCGGCCGCGGCGTCCTGCCGAGCAGCTATCACAACGAGCTCGGCCAAGGTGCGGCGATGACGTGGTCGGCCTATCAGAAGCTCGGGCTCGGGGCTAGGGGGGACTTCGCCATCGAGGCCCGTGTCGCTTCCGGGGCCGATCGGGCGGAAACGCTCGCCAAGCTGCAGCGACGGTTCGGTCGATCACCGGGGCTCCCGTCGGCGCTCGCCGACTTCGGCGGCGTTGCCGATCTGCCGGAGATCATCTCGGCGTTGCTGGTCGCG
>DASTZY010000170.1:0-2393 GCA_035764085.1 Gaiellaceae bacterium | reverse complement strand
GTCACGGAGGAGATGACGATCGTCCCGTACGAGGTCGTCCAGGGCCAGAACGGCGACGTGCGCGTCAAGGCGGAGGGCAAGGAGTACGCCCCGCCGGAGATCAGCGCGATGATCCTCCAGAAGCTCAAGCAGGACGCCGAGGCGTACCTCGGCGAGACGGTGACGGACGCCGTCATCACCGTCCCCGCGTACTTCAACAACGCGCAGCGCGAGGCGACGAAGGACGCCGGCAAGATCGCCGGCCTCAACGTCCTGCGCATCATCAACGAGCCCACCGCGGCGGCCCTCGCCTACGGGCTGGACAAGGAGGGATCCGACCAGACGATCCTCGTCTTCGACCTCGGCGGCGGCACGTTCGACGTGTCGGTGCTCGAGCTCGGCGAGGGCGTGTTCGAGGTCAAGTCCACCGCGGGAGACAACCACCTCGGCGGCGACAACTTCGACAAGGCCGTCGTGGACTGGATGGTCGCCGAGTTCAAGAAGGACCAGGGAATCGACCTCGCGGCCGACCGGATGGCGCTGCAGCGGCTCTACGAGGCGGCCGAGAAGGCGAAGATCGAGCTGTCGTCCACGATGACGACCCAGATCAACCTCCCCTTCATCACGGCGACGCCCGAGGGGCCGAAGCACCTCGACCTGCAGCTCACGCGGGCCAAGCTCGAGGAGATCACGGCCGACCTGCTCGAGCGCACGGTGGGCCCGACGAAG
Organism: Gaiellaceae bacterium; assembly: GCA_035764085.1. Lineage (GTDB taxonomy): Bacteria > Actinomycetota > Thermoleophilia > Gaiellales > Gaiellaceae > Palsa-739. The sequence continues at coordinate 1,685 of DASTZY010000170.1, read as the reverse complement.
CAGGCGCTCTCCGACGCGCAGCTCGACTCGTCGAAGATCGACCACGTCGTGCTCGTCGGCGGCATGACCCGCATGCCGGCGGTTCAGGAGAAGGTCAAGGAGCTCATCGGCAAGGATCCGCACAAGGGCGTCAATCCCGACGAGGTCGTCGCTGTTGGCGCCGCGCTCCAGGCCGGCGTGCTCAAGGGGGAGGTCAAGGACATCCTCCTCCTCGACGTGACCCCGCTCTCGCTCGGGATCGAGACGAAGGGCGGCGTGATGACGAAGCTGATCGAGCGCAACACGACCATCCCGACGAAGAAGTCCGAGGTCTTCACGACCGCGGAGGACAACCAGCCCTCGGTCGAGGTGCACGTCCTCCAGGGCGAGTCGGAGATGGCGACGTACAACAAGACGCTGGGCAAGTTCCAGCTCGTCGGGATCCCGCCCGCGCCGCGCGGCATGCCGCAGATCGAGGTCACCTTCGACATCGACGCGAACGGGATCATCAACGTCTCGGCCAAGGACATGGGCACCGGGAACGTCCAGCAGATCCAGATCCAGGGCGGCTCCGGGCTCTCCGAGGACGAGGTGCAGGAGATGATCCGCAACGCCGAGTCGCACGCCGAGGACGCGCACCGGCTCCGTGAGGCGGCCGACACGAAGAACCTCGCCGAGACGCTCGCGTACCAGACCGAGCGCTCGCTCAAGGAGCACCGCGACAAGCTCGACGAGTCGGAGGCCTCGACGATCGAGGGCCGGGTCATGGAGCTGCGCCAGGCGCTCGAGGGCGACGACCTCGGTGAGATCCGCGCCAAGATGGAGGCGCTGCAGGAGGCCTCGCACAAGCTCGCCGAGGCGGTCTACGCCCAGGCGGCGCAGCAGGCGCAGGCATCCGCGGGCGGCAACGGCGACACGACCGGCGACGCCGGCGACGAGGTCGTCGAGGAGGGCGAGTACGAGGTCGTCGACGAGGAGGCGCCCACCTCGTGAACGAGGAGCACGTCCAGCAGGAGCAGACCGAGCCGGTGGAGCAGGTCGAGGAGCAGCAGCCGGAGCAGGAGGTCGACGACCGGCTGCTGCGGCTCGCTGCCGACTTCGAGAACTACAAGAAGCGGGCCGCCCGCGAGCGGCAGGAGTACGTCGCCCTGGCGAACGAGCGGCTGATCGGCGAGCTCCTCCCGATCCTCGACGACCTCGAGCGCGCGCTCGCGGCGGCGGAAGAGCACCAGGAGGCCCAGCTCGAGGAGGGCGTCCGGCTCGTCCACCGCTCGCTCGCGGGGCTGCTCGCGCGCCACGGAGTGACGCCGATCGAGACGGACGGGAAGTTCGACCCGCACGTGCACGAGGCGCTGCTCTCCCAGCCCTCGGAGGCGGAGGAGGGCTCGGTGCTCGATGTCGTCCAGAAGGGCTACAAGCTCGGCGAGCGCGTCGTGCGGCCCGCGCGGGTCGTCGTCGCGGCGGAGCCGCAGGAGGAGCCCTCGGGCGATGCCTGAGTCCCTCTACGACACGCTCGGCGTCAAGAAGGGCGCCTCGGCCGACGAGATCAAGAAGGCGTACCGGAAGCTCGCCCGGCAGTACCACCCGGACACGAACCAGGGAGACAAGTCCGCGGAGGAGCGCTTCAAGCAGGTCCAGACGGCGTACGACGTCCTCTCCGACCCGGAGAAGCGGAAGGCCTACGACCGCTTCGGCTCGACCAACGG
>DASTZY010000169.1:0-4684 GCA_035764085.1 Gaiellaceae bacterium | reverse complement strand
GACCGCTACATCCAGGACCGCCACCTTCCCGACAAGGCGATCGACCTGATCGACGAGGCCGCCTCGCGGCTCCGCATCAAGTCGATGTCCGCCCCGCCGCGCTACCGCGAGCTCGAGGACGAGATCGAGCGCGTCCGCAAGGAGAAGGAAGCCTCGATCGAGAACCAGGAGTTCGAGAAGGCCGCCTCGCTGCGCGACAAGGAGCGCAAGCTCACGCAGAAGAAGCGGGAGCTCGAGGAGCAGTGGCGCACCTCGGAGAACAACGAGGAGCAGCCGCAGGTCGGCGAGGAGGAGATCGCCGACATCGTCTCGATGTGGACGGGCATCCCCGTCTTCAAGCTCACCGAGGCCGAATCCGCACGGCTCGTCCGCATGGAGGAGGAGCTGCACAAGCGCGTCGTCGGCCAGGAGGAGGCGATCGTCGCAGTCGCCAAGTCGATCCGCCGCGCCCGCGCCGGGATCAAGGACCCGAAGCGGCCGACCGGCTCGTTCATCTTCCTCGGCCCGTCCGGCGTCGGGAAGACCGAGCTCGCACGCACGCTGGCCGAGTTTTTGTTCGGCGACGAGGACGCGATGATCCAGGTCGACATGTCGGAGTACATGGAGAAGCACTCCGTGTCCCGGCTCGTCGGCTCGCCCCCGGGTTACATCGGCTACGACGAGGGCGGCCAGCTCACCGAGGCCGTGCGGCGCAAGCCGTATTCGGTGCTCCTGCTCGACGAGATCGAGAAGGCGCATCCGGACGTGTTCAACATCCTTCTCCAGATCCTCGAGGAGGGGAAGCTGACCGACGCCCAGGGGCGCCGCGTCGACTTCCGGAACGCGATCGTGATCATGACCTCGAACCTCGGCGCGTCCCAGATCTCGAAGAACACCGGCTTCGGCTTCACGGTCGGCGACGAGTCCGGGCTCTCGTACGACGAGATGAAGGGCCGCGTGATGGGCGAGCTGAAGAAGGTCTTCCGGCCCGAGCTGCTCAACCGCATCGACGAGATCATCGTCTTCCACAAGCTCTCGAAGGAAGAGATCACGACCATCGTCGACCTGCAGCTCAGGCGCCTGCGCGAGCAGATGGCCACGCACGAGGTCTCGATCGAGCTCACCGACGAGGCCAAGGACCTGCTCGTCGACAAGGGCTACGACCCGGCGATGGGCGCCCGTCCGCTGCGCCGCGCGATCCAGCGCTACATCGAGGATCCGCTCGCGGACTTCGTGCTCGGGCGGCAGCTCGAGCCGGGCTCGACGATCCTCGTCGGACGCACGGTCACCCCCGAAGGCGAGCCGGGCGACGAGGTGGACATCACCTTCATCCCGGGCGAGGTCACCCCCGAGAAGGTCACGGTGCCGGCCGACGAGTCCGCTGCGCCGACCGACGAAGGCGAAACGCCTTCGGGCGAAGAGGAATAGCCAGGAAGGGCGGCGCGAGCCGCCCTTTTTGGGTACCCCGGCATACCTCGTTCGAGTGTGAAGCGGGGCGATGAACCACCTGAAAGGGGACGAGTGAAGCGGGCTCTCCGGAGGATGATCCCCTGCATAGAGCAACACCTCGGTGAGCCCCGATGCGGCGGGGGCTCCCGAGTCCCCCTCGAAGCACGGTAGCGGCCCCACTCGGCGGGGCCGCTTGCCGTTCTGGGCGAGCGAAGCTGGCGCTTCGCTCGCTCGGAGACGGAACTCCGCGGGCCGGAAAGCGCGGTTTCCGGCCCGCTCCGTGCCTTGTTTGTCCTGGGATCCCTTGACGGGATGGGCTCCCTCGTGCGCTCGCTCGCGGCGGAGGCCGGCGCGAGCGCAGTCCGGCCTCCGGCTAAGCCCGGCTACGCCATCGCTTAGCCTCCGGCCTTTGCCTGGGTTCTTGATGAAGTGGTTTCTCTTTCGTGACTGTTCGCGTCCGCCGCCGGTCGTAGGGTGGATTCGTGGCGAAGACGGCGGCCGTTCAGTTCAGCTGCACCGAGTGCGGGTACACCGCCGGGCGCTGGTTCGGCAAGTGTCCCGGGTGCTCGGCGTTCGGGACGCTCGTCGAGGAGCCGGTCGAAGGCGCCGTGGCGGCCGGCGGCGCCCTCGCGCGGGCTCCGCTGCGGCTCGTCGAGGTCGAGGTCGAGGAGGCGACGCGGATCCCGACCGGGATCTCGGAGCTCGACCGGGTGCTCGGCGGCGGGCTCGTCCCCTCTTCGCTCGTGCTGCTCGGCGGCGAGCCCGGCGTCGGGAAGTCGACGCTGGTGCTCATGGCCCTCCGCGCGATGAGCGCCGATCGATCCTGCCTTCTCATCACCGGTGAGGAGTCGGTCGCCCAGGTGAAGCTCCGCGCCGAGCGTCTCGGCGGAGCAGGGAAGATCCAGATCCTCGCCGAGACCGAGCTGGAGACGGTCTGCGAGACGCTGCGCACCGAGCGGCCCGACGTCTGCGTCGTCGATTCCGTCCAGACGCTGCACGCGGCGGAGCTCGGCTCCGCGCCGGGATCCGTCGGGCAGGTGAGGGAGGCGGCGTCTCGGCTCCTGCGCGTCGCCAAGGAGTTCGGCGTCGCCACGATCCTCGTCGGCCACGTGACGAAGGACGGTACGGTCGCCGGCCCGCGTGTGCTGGAGCATCTCGTCGACTGTGTCCTCCAGTTCGAGGGCGACCGCTACCACGCGCATCGGGTTCTGCGGGCCGTGAAGAACCGCTTCGGCTCGACGAACGAGCTCGGCGTGTTCGAGATGACGGGCGCGGGCCTCGCGGGAGTCGCGGACCCGTCTGAGGTTTTCGGCCGCACGGTTCCCGGCGAGCCGGGCGCCGCCGTCGCCTGCGCGCTCGAAGGAACGCGGCCGATCCTGCTCGAGATCCAGGCACTGGTCGCGCAGAGCGAGCTGGCGATGCCACGCCGCGTCGCGACCGGGATCGACCCGAAACGCCTCGCAATGATCGTCGCCGTGCTCTCCCGCCACGCGCGCGTCGCGCTCGGCCAGGCGGACGTCTTCGTCAACGTCGCCGGCGGCGTCCGCATCGACGAGCCCGGCGCCGACCTCGCCGTCGCGCTGGCGATCGCCTCCGCCGCTCGACGGGTGCCCGTGAAGACCGGCGTGGCCGCGTTCGGCGAGATCGGCCTCACCGGCCGCCTGCGCACGGCCGCGCAAGCCGAGCGCCGGCTCGAGGAGTGCGCGAAGCTCGGCCTCACCGCCGTCGTCGCCCCGGCCGGGACGCCGTCTCCTGGCAAAATCGGAGTCGAGGCCGCGGAGACGCTGCGGCAGGCGATCAGGGCAGGGCTGGATGGCGATCGACCCGAAGGAGACTGAGCGGAGCAAGGCCGAGCACCGTCTGGGCGACCTCGGCTTCACGCGCATCCCCGCCGAGGAAGATCCCCGCCGCAACCCCGAGCTCCTCGCCGCGATCGCCAAGATCGCGCCGGGCACCGGCCTTCGCGAGGCCGTCGACGACGTGATCCGCTCGCACGAGGGAGCCCTCATCGTCGTGGGCGACCCGAACGAGCTCGCGTTCCTCTACTCGGGCGGCATCCAGCTCGACGCGCCGTTCCGGCCGCAGCTCCTGTACGAGCTCGCGAAGATGGACGGCGCGATCATCGTCGACGAGGCGGTCAAACGGCTCGCGTGGGCGAACGTCCAGCTCATGCCCGACCCGACCATCCCGTCCAACGAGACCGGGACGCGCCACCGCACCGCCGAGCGCGTCGCCAAGCAGACCGGCGCGCTCGTCGTCTCCGTCTCACAGCAGCGCGAGACGGTCACCGTCTTCGTCGGACCGGCCCGGTACCAGCTCGACCCCGTCGCGGACGTCCTCGCCAAGACGAACCAGGCGCTCGGCACGCTCGACACCTATCGCCAGCGGCTGGAGCAGGTGCTGACCCGGCTGACGGCGCTCGAGTTCCAGAACGCGGTCGTGCTCGACGACGTGCTCGTCGTCCTCCAGCGGGCGGAGATGACGTCGCGCATGGCGCAGAGGATCACCCGCGACTGCGTCGAGCTCGGCAGCGAGGGTCGCCTGCTGAGGCTTCAGCTGGAGGAGCTCGTCGGCGATGTCCCGCGCGAGCGCGACGCGATCGTCCGCGACTACCACGTCCTCGGCGCCGGCGAGGAAGCGACGGCGGCGCTGGCGGAGCTCGGCGGCGCCAGCTACCAGGAGCTGCTCGAGTTCGGACGGCTCGCGGAGGTGCTCGGCTACGAGCGCAGCATCAATCCGCTCGACCAGACCGTGGTGCCGCGGGGCTACCGCACGCTGTCCCACATCCCGCGCCTGCCGGAGCCGCTCGTTCGCCGCGTCGTGTCCGATCTCGGCAGCCTCGACGCGGTCGTCCGCGCCTCGCAGCGCGAGCTCGAGTCGGTGGAGGGAGTCGGCGCCGTGCGGGCGCGCGAGATCCGCGAGGGCCTTCGGCGGCTGCAGGAGCACAACCTCGTGGACCGCTACCTGCAGCTCTGAGAATCCGCTCGGAGAGCGTGAATTTGGCTCAGTTACGCCGTTTCTGCTACACTCGTCGCCTGTGGCCGGCGCATTGGAGCGTGCCGGCTTTCTTAGCGGAAGAGCGGCTTTAGCCAGGGGAGGTCGGGCTTGTACGACATCGGCGACAAGGTGGTCTATCCCCACCACGGGGCGGGAACGGTCGTCAAGAAGGAGAAGCGCGAGGTCCTCGGACAGCAGCGCGAGTACCTGACGATCAAGATCCTGCACAACGACATGACGGTGCAGGTCCCGTCCGAGA
>DASTZY010000168.1:0-1635 GCA_035764085.1 Gaiellaceae bacterium | reverse complement strand
GGGTTTGCAGAGAAATAAGGCGTAGCTTCCTTGGATCCGGCATGCTGCTGTGGTATGAGCGGCGATGAGGACGCACGGCAGGTGCTCGCGGCGAAGTTCGGGACGATCTTCCCGCATCTGGATGAGCGGCAGCGGCGGCTGCTGCTGGGGGCTGAGGCGCGGGCGCTGGGGCATGGCGGGATCCGGCTGGTGGCCCGGGCTGCGGGGGTCCGGGAGGCGACCGTGTCGGCGGGCGTGGCGGAGCTGGATGCCGGTGAGGAGCCGCTGGGCCGGGCGCGGCGGCCGGGCGGGGGCCGCAAGCGGGCCGCGGACCTGGATCCGGGGCTGGTCCCGGCGCTGCTGGCGCTGGTCGAGCCGGAGGAGCGGGGCGACCCGATGTCGCCCTTGCGGTGGACCGTGAAGTCCACGCGGAACCTGGCGGGCGAGCTGCGCCGCCGGGGACACCGGGTCAGCGCGGACACCATCGGGGACCTGCTGCGGGCCGAGGGCTTCAGCTTGCAGGGCAACGCCAAGGTCATCGAGGGCCAGCGGCACCCGGACCGCGACGCGCAGTTCCGGTACATCAGCGGGCAGGCCCGGGCCTATCACGACGCCGGCGATCCGGTGATCAGCGTGGATACCAAGAAGAAGGAGCTAGCCGGGGAGTTCGGCAACGCCGGCCGGGAATGGCACCCCAAAGGCACGCCGCCGGCGGTGCGCACTCATGACTTCCCGGACGAGCAGCGGGGCAAGGTGATTCCCTGCGGGATCTACGACCTGGCCGCCGACGCCGGCTGGGTGAACGCGGGCACCGACCATGACACCGCCGCGTTCGCCGTGGAGTCGGTCCGCCGCTGGTGGAACGGGGCGGGCCGGGCCGCCTACCCGGGCGCCCGGCGGCTGCTGATCACCGCGGACGCGGGCGGCTCCAGCAGCTACCGCACCCGCGCCTGGAAGGCCGGGCTCGCCGCGTTCGCGCTCCAGGCCGGGCTGACGGTCACGGTATGCCACTTCCCGCCCGGGACATCGAAGTGGAACCGGACCGAGCACCGGCTGTTCTCCCGCATCACCATGAACTGGCGCGGCCGGCCGCTGGCCAGCCACGAGGTCATCGTCAGCACTATCGCCGCCACCACCACCCGCACCGGCCTGGCCGTGCACGCTGAGCTCGACCCCGGCAGCTACCCGGCCGGCGCCAAGGTCAGCGACGAGCAGATGGCCAGCCTGCCGCTGGACCCCCACGACTGGCACGGCGACTGGAACTACACCCTGCGCCCCGAAGAACCCTGCCCCGCCCCGCCAGCCCCGGCCCGCCCTCCCTCCCGTGACAGCGCCAGCTGGGCCCGCCCCGCGCTCACCGGCATGCCACCTGGCGACTGGGACCGCCTGACCGCCACGCTGGCCATCCCCTGCCAGGCCCACCGCGAAGCCGCCCTGCACATCGCACGCGGCGGCCCCCCGGGCCGCAAGCCCGCCGGCGGCTACCCGCCCGCGCTCACCCTGCCCGAGATGATCCTGGCCACCATCATGCGTACCCGCTTCCGCATGCCCCAGCGCGTCCTGGCCGACCTGTTCGGCGTCGTCACCGCCACCATCTCAAAGACCGAGCGCCAGATCAGGCCCCTGCTGGACCAGTACCACCCCGCCATCGAACCC
>DASTZY010000167.1:0-15414 GCA_035764085.1 Gaiellaceae bacterium | reverse complement strand
CCGGCCTGCTCGAGGACGCGCGCCTTGCGCTCCTCCTTGGCCTTGCACCAGATGAACTCCTCGATGTCGGGGTGGTCGACGTCGAGGACGACCATCTTGGCCGCGCGCCGGGTCTTGCCGCCCGACTTGATCGTGCCGGCGGACGCGTCGGCGCCGCGCATGAAGGAAACCGGCCCGGAGGCGTAGCCGCCCTTCGACAGCTGCTCCTTCGACGAGCGCAGTCGGGCGAGGTTGACGCCCGAGCCCGAGCCGCCGCGAAAGATGACGCCCTCCCGCCGGATCCAGTCGAGGATCGACTCCATCGAGTCGTCGATCGAGAGGATGAAGCAGGCGGAGCACTGCGGCGCGGCCTCGAAGCCGACGTTGAACCAGACGGGGCTGTTGAAGGAGGCGTACTGGTTGACGAGGATCGCCTTCAGCTCGGCCTCGAACGTCTCGGCCTCGTCGGTGTCGGCGAAGTAGCCGCCCTGCTTGCCCCACGCGACGACGGTGTCGACGACGCGGCCGATCATCTGCTTGACGCTCGACTCGCGCTCGGGGGAGGAGAGGCGGCCGCGGAAGTACTTCTGCGCGACGATGTTGGTGGCGGTCTGCGACCAGAACTTCGGGAACTCGACGCCGCGCTGCTCGAAAGCAGGGCCGTCGCGGCCGGGGATGATCGCGTCCCGCGTCTCCCACTCGATCTCGTCGAACGGATCGCGGCCGGGGATCGTGAAGAAGCGCTTCACGCCGAGCCGGGCGCCCTCCTCGACGACCGTGTTGACGACCTCCTCGGCCGTCGTTTCGCTGCCCTGAACCTGCTCGACGCTTGCCATCTTCCCCTCCTGAATCCTAGTCTTCTGCCGCTTCTCGACCGCGCCGCCCGCACGCGAGTCCGCCGACGGGGAACGGGACCGTAGACCCCGCATCGGACGGAACCGGAAGTGGCTCGGAAACGGCTAGTTCGCGCCGAGGATGAGGACGATCTGGTCGCGCGCGGAGCCGGCCGGAAGCCGGCCGTCGAGCGGCGACACGACCTGGATGCCGGCCTCGCGGGCTAGCCGCCGGGCCTCGGGGGCCCAGCCCGGCCGGTAGAGGACGAGCGAGGTCGCGTAGTCGGCGTTCGGGGCGTTGGTCGCCGAGGCGGACCGGTAGCCGCGGCCGAGCAATCGGCTCGCGGTCGCGCCGGCCACGCCGGATGCTCCGTTGCCGTTGAGGACGAGCACCGAGATGCCGGAGCGCGGCCGCAGAGGCCGCGAGGGCGTGGCTCGGCGTTTCGCGGCCGTCGTCGTCGCCCTGGCCGCCGCGCGATGTGCATGGACGAGCCGTCCCGCTCGGACGACCACGAGGGCGACGGCCCCCACAACCACGACGGCGAATGCCGCGAGCATGGCGGCGCGCCAGGGGAACGGACGGTCGAACGGCTGGACGTGCTCCACGGACCGTCACGGTTCGTCCTGCGAGCGCCCGCTCCTCCTACTGCCTCTGGACCTGATCCCAGGTTTGCGCGAGGCCGGAGGCGAGTGTCGTGCGGGCCCGCCAGCCCAGCTCCTCTTCTGTGCGTGAGGGGTCGAGGACGCTGTGCTGCAGGTCCCCCGGGCGTGCAGTGACGAACCGCGGCTGTTGCTCGAGGCCGGCCGCACCCGCGCAGAGCTCGTGGAGATCGACGACGCTCGTCGCGACCCCGGTGGCGACGTTCCAGAGACCGGTCGCAGGGGCCGTGGCCGCTGCGAGCAGCGCCTCGGCGACATCGCCGACGTAGACGAAGTCGCGCGTTTGCTTCCCGTCGCCGAAGATCTCGGTCTCACGGCCGGCGCGCAGCCGGTCGAGGAAGATCGCGACGACACCTCCCTCGAGCACGGGGAGCTGCCTCGGTCCGTAGACGTTCCCGAGGCGGCAGACGACATGGCGGGTCCCGTGAAGGCGGTTCCAGGTCGCGAGGTACTGCTCACCGGCGAGCTTCGACGTCGCGTACGGCGACAGTGGCTGCGGCTCGTCGGTCTCGCGCGCCGGGCGCTCGCACTCGCCGTAGATCGCGCCTCCCGTCGATGCGAAGACGACGCGTGCGCCGGCCGTGCGGGCTGCCTCCAAAACGCGTACCGTGCCGACGACGTTGACCTCCGCGTCGAAGGCCGGACGGTCGACCGACGTGCCCACGTCCGCCTGGGCCGCGAGGTGGAAGACGGTCCCCGGCTCGAGCCCGCGCACGAGCTGCTCGAGCGCCGTGTCCCGGATGTCGAGCTCGTGCAGCTCGGCCTTGGAGGCAACGTTCTCACGCGACCCGCTGGCCAGGTTGTCCACGACGTGCACGTCGGCTCCCTGTGCGAGCAGGGCGTCGACCACGTGCGAGCCCACGAATCCCGCACCGCCGGTCACGATCGCGCGCATCGGCCGCGTATCGTAGGCGCCTCGTGTTCATCAGCTTCGAGGGAGCAGACGGCTCGGGCAAGTCGACGCAGGCGGAGCTGCTCCGTGCGGGCCTGGCCGCGGACGGGCGCGACGTCGTCCTCACACGCGAGCCCGGGGGCACCGAGCTCGGCGAGGCCGTGCGCGCGCTCGTCCTCGACGGCCCGGAGATGGGCGCCTGGGCGGAGGCCGCGCTGTTCGCCGCGTCGCGCGCCGAGCACGTGGAGGAGGTGATCCGGCCCGCGCTCGAGCGTGGCGCAGACGTGATCTGCGACCGCTACGTCGATTCCTCGCTCGCCTACCAGGGAATCGCGCGCCGGCTCGGCGTCGAGGCCGTGCTGCAGCTGAATCTCGCCGTCACGGGCGGCGTGCTGCCCGACGTGACCTTCCTGCTCCTGCTCGACCCCGGCGTTGCCGTCGGCCGCCAGGCCGATCCCGACCGGCTCGAGCGGGAGGGAACCGAGCTCCAGGCCAGGGTCGACGCCGCCTATCGCGAGCTCGCCCGGCGCTTCCCGGAGAGAATCGTCACCATCGACGCGACCGGCGCGCCGGAGGAGATTGCGAGGGAGGTGCATGAGCGGCTTCGAGACCGTTCCTGAGCAGCACGAGGCCAAGCGGCTGCTGGCTGCCGCGCTGCAGGAGGGCCCCGCACACGCCTATCTCTTCCACGGTCCGGCCGGCGTGGGCAAGCGCGACCTCGCGCGGCGCTTCGCCGCCGAGCTGCTGGGCGAGCACGCGCGCGTCGAGCGCGGCAGCCATCCGGACCTCTACGTCCTCGAGCCGCTCGGGGAGCAGATCCGGATCGACGACGTGCGCGAGCTCCGGCGCGACCTGCACATGCGGCCGTTCGAGGCCGACCGCCGTGTCTACCTCGTCTTCGGCGCCGACTCGCTGAACGAGGATGCCGCGGACGCGCTGCTCAAGGACCTCGAGGAGCCACCGCCGTATGCCGTGGTCGTCCTCGTCGCCGAGCGGATCGGCCCGCTGCCGGAGACGATCCGCTCCCGCTGCCAGCTCGTGCCCTTCAGGCGCCTTTCGGAGCCTGCGGTGCGGCAGGCGATCCAGGAGCGTGCGCCCGAGCTCGGCGAGGAGGAGGTGACGACGCTCGCGCGCGTCGCCGGCGGACGTCTCGGCCGTGCGCTCCAGCTGCTGGACCCGGCCGCGTCCCGGCGGCGGGAGGCGCTGATCGGCGTCGCTCGGGGCGTCTACGCCGATCCGGCGTTCGAGCCGGCCGACGGCGCCGAGGCGCTGCTCGCCGGGATCGCCGAGCGCGGCACGGAGGCGAAGAAGGCCGCCGAGTTGCAGATCGAGAGCCTCGAGCTGACGGGAAGGGAGGCGGAGCAGCGAGTGCGCCGTGCGCAACGCGGCGCCGAGCGCGAGGAGCTGCTCGCGCTGCTGGAGGAGCTCGAGTCCTGGTACCGCGATCTCGTCGTGGTCGCGGCGGGGGCGGAGGCAGCGGCAGCGCACGTCGACCGCCTCGAGGAGCTGAAGGCGGACGCGACGCTCGAGCGGATGCACGCGGCCGAGGAAGCGTGCGAGCTCGTGCGGGCCGCGTGGCGGGAAGCCGAGGAGCTTCAGGTCTCCACACCGCTCGCCCTCGAGGCTCTGCTCATCCGGCTCCGTGCCGAGCTGGGAGCGACAGCGGCAGTCGCATGACGACGAAGGGCCGGGATCGCTCCCGGCCCTTCGGTGTGTCTCTCAGACCCCCTTACCTATGCAGCGAAGACGAGCTCGTCGCCGAGCGCGAGCTGGAGCCGCGCGAGGGCGTCACTCTCGAGCTGGCGGACGCGCTCCCGCGTCAGGCCGAGCTCCTTGCCGATCGTCTCGAGTGAGGCGGGCTCGGAGTCGAAGCCGAAGCGGAGCTCGATGATCCGCCGCTGCCGCTCGGGCAGGTCCGCGACCGCGCGCTGCACGCGCTGCCGGCGCACCGACTCCACCGCCTCCTCGGCGGGATCGACCGTCGACTCGTCGGCGAACAGGTCGCCGAGCTCCGAGTCGCCGTCCGAGCCGAGGCCCTGGTTCAGGGACACCGAGTCGACTGCGTCGAGTGCCTCCTCGACGTGCTCGAGCTTGAGCCGCGTCGCCTGGGCGAGCTCTTCCGCGGTCGCCTCGCGACCCAGCTTGGCCTGCAGCTCGGCAGAGGCACGGTTGAGCTTGATGCGGCGCTCCTGGACGTGCACGGGGATGCGGATCGTCTTCGACTGGTTCGCGACGGCACGCTGACAGGCCTGGCGAATCCACCAAGTGGCGTACGTCGAGAACTTGTAGCCCTTGCGCCAGTCGAACTTCTCGGCTGCGCGATTGAGGCCGATCACGCCCTCCTGGATCAGGTCGAGGAGGGGCACGTCGTGGCCCTGGTAGCGCTTGGCGATCGAGACGACGAGGCGGAGGTTGGAGTTGATCATCTTCTCCTTGGCCGCCAGGTCACCGCGCTCGATGCGCTTCGCGAGCGCCACCTCGTCCGCGGCGGTGAGGAGCTTGTGCCGGCCCGCTGCGTCCATGAAGAGCTGCAGCGGGTCCAGCGTGCCCGCGGTAGGCGCCGCCGCGACCGGGCGCGTCTCCTCGGGGGTCTCGTCGCGCACGACGACATCACGCTCTTCGAGCGCGACGCGGAGAGCTGCGAGGTCGTCCTCGGTCAGCTCGTGCTCGTCTGCGAGTGCCTGAATGTCCTTTTCCTCGACAAAACCGCGCTCGGCGGCCTCCTCGAGCAGGCGCTCGACAGGGGAGAGGTCGTGCAGATGAATCGTCTCGCTCAGTGTTATTCCTTTCGCTCGTGATGGGCTGCCGGTTCTCGGCGCCCCGGGCGGCGTAAACGGCTTAGCCCTGCGGCGTCGCCACCCAACAGATTTATAGAACGGCGTTGCACCGAAGTCCATTCCCAAACTGGGTGTTTTTCTATTTCCGTACAAACTCTCATTCCCTGCTCACGCAGGGAAATTCATCTCTGCACGGTTCGACCCGAAACCTCCTCGAGGGAGATCCGTAGGACGACGACGCCGGGGCCTAGCGCCCGCGGCTCCGCCGTGCGTCCCGCGGTGCGCGCGAAGCGCTCTCGGAGGAGCGCGAGAGCGGGCTCGATTTCATCGCCGGCCAGCTCCTCGTATCGCCCCTGGGCGATCACGCTCCGCCAGCTTCCCCGACCGTCCGCGTCGTACTCGTCCACCTCGACGCAGACCTGCGGATTCTCGCGGAGCATGGCGGTCTTGCGCCCGTCGGTCGTGACCGCGACGACCGCGCCGTCCTCGTAGGCGTAGATGAGCGGGACGACGTAGGTCACGCCGTCGGCATGACAGCCGAGGCGTGCGATCCGCTGGACGCGCAGGAACTCGTCGATCTCGCCCGGTGAGAGCTCGCGCGGCATCCCTCTGCCCCCGTCGGGACCGGCCATCCTCGCCTGAGCGTAGGCAATACTGGAACGTCGTGTTGCGCAAGTGGCTCCTGACGTTGCTCGTCGTCGCGGTCCTGGCCGGCGGGGCTGCGATGGCGGCTTTGGCGGCCTGGCCGACGGCCGGGATCGCCGCGTCCTCGAGCGGTTTGGCAGCCGTCTCGCTGCCGGGGTTCTCCGGGCACGTGGAGAACGTGTCGGTGACCGGCGAGAACGGCAAGCCGCTACCGGTCAAGGTGTTGCGCGACGGCATCGTCTGGCCGGGCTTGCGCCTCCCCGCCGGCGAGCGCGTGAGGATCACCGTCGACGTGCGCCGTCCGAGTTGGATCGGCTGGCTCGTCGGCCACCACGAACAGCGCACCGTCACGCTCGTGACGCCGGCGGCACACATCCGCTCGACGCTGCTGAGGCCGAAGCGCGGGGCCGACGTCGCCGTGCGCTTCGCCGAACCGGTGACCAGGGTCAGGGTGGGCCGGACGAACGAGCACGGTCTGGGATCGGGACGGAGCGTCGTCCCGCTTGGCATTCAGGCCTCGGGCACGAGGAGCACGGGGACGATGAAGGTCGCGGCGGCGGTGCGGCGGTGGGAGACGCTGTCAGACCCCGTTCGCGTCTCGTGGTTCGTCGCCGGCGGCCGGACGAGGGTCGTCTCCGATCCGGCGGTGGGCAGACGGCTCCGGCCGCGCAGCAACCTGACCCTGACCTTCGCGCGGCCCGTCTCCGCGGTGCTCGGCTCCAAGCTGCCGCAGATCGAACCCGCGGCCTCGGGCCACTGGCAGCAGGTGGACCCGCACACGCTGTCCTTCCAGCCCACCGGGTTCGGCTTCGGTCTCGGCGGCTCGGTTCACATCCGGCTCCCCGGGGAGTCGTTGGCCTGGCGCGTCGACGGAGGGTCGACGCTGCGGCTCCAGCAGATCCTCGCCCGCCTGGGCTACCTCCCCCTGCGCTGGCGGCCCGCCGCCGACCCGCCTCCGACGCCCGCGAGCGAGATCGACGCTGCCGTCTCCCCGCCGGCCGGCGCCTTCTCGTGGCGGTACCAGGGGACACCCGCCTCGTTGCGCTCGCTCTGGCAGCCCGGTTCCTGGAACGTCGTGACCCAGGGCGCCGTGATGCGGTTCGAGGACGAGCACGACATGACGACCGACGGAGTCGCGGGCCAGCAGGTCTGGCGCGCGCTGCTCCGCGACGACCTCGCCGGCAGGCGCTCTGATGCGGGTTACAACTACGTCTTCGTGCACGAGACGATCCCGCAGTCGCTCAGCCTCTGGCACGACGGCCGCGTGATCCTCACCTCGCCGGGCAACACCGGCATCGCGCAGGCGCCGACTGCGCCGGGCACGTGGCCGGTGTTCGAGCACATCTCGGTCGGGACCATGAGCGGCACGAATCCCGACGGCTCGCACTACAACGACCCCGGCATCAAGTGGATCAGCTACTTCCACGGCGGCGACGCCCTGCACGCCTTCCCTCGCGCGACGTTCGGGACCCCGCAGAGCCTTGGCTGCGTCGAGTTGCCCGAGGAAGCGGCCGCCCGGGTGTGGCCCTACACGCCGATCGGGACGCTCGTCACCATCGAGTCGTGACTGTCAGACCGGCGTAAATCCCCTGCTGCGGGGGCGCACCTGCCGCATTCCTCCGGCAGAATCAGGCGGCGTGGTGAGTGTCCGGGGTCTCACCGGCCTTCTCTTCGCCGTCGCAGCCCTGTCGTTCGTGACAGGCGCCGCCGCGGCGCCTCCGCCCGTGCCCGGCCAGCAGGCCGCACTGGCGGCGGTGAAGCACGCGGTGGCCGCGGGCCATCTCACCGGTGCCGACGCGAAGGCGGACCGCGCCGAGATCGCGCGCGCGGCGCACCTCGCGCGCGTGCTGCCGGCGGCGCGGCGGGCCCGCGTGGAGGTCGCGCTCGAGCAGATCGGGGCGCTCGGCAAGCAGCTGACGGCGCCGCGCGCCGTGGCCGTGTTCGGGCAGCTGAAGGTGAACGACGACTACTTCGCCGTGCACGGGCCGCCGCGCAACGGGACGGACATCACCGGCGCGGACGGCGCCGTCTACCGCTACTTCCCGGGCCGCTGCTTCGAGTTCCATCCGCTCGCGAACGTCTCGACGCTCAACGCACGGATCGCCGCCAAGGACGCTGTCGGCGCCCAGCGCCTCGCAGCCGCACTCGAGGCCCGGGCTGTTCCTCGCAAGGGAGGCGGGGTCGTCTGGGAGTACTACTTCCCGTTCGGCGGCCGCCCGCCCTGGGTCTCGGGCATGGCCCAGGCGGTGGGAGCGCAGGCGTTCGCACGCGGCGCCGCGCTGCTGCCCGACGCTGCGACCGACTTGCTGCGGGAGGCATCTGCGGCGTTCCGCGCCGTGCCGGCTTTGACGACGAAGGTCGCCGCGGGTCCGTGGATCCGGCTCTACTCCTTCAGCAACAACCCGGTCCTGAACGCGCAGCTGCAGTCGGTGCTCTCGCTCCAGACCTATGCGCAGGCGACGAACGACCCGGTGGCGACGGCGCTCGCGGCGCAGATGGAGCAGGCGGCGGCGGCGACCCTGGCGCGGTTCGACACCGGCTACTGGTCGTACTACTCGCTCGCCGGCAACCCGTCGCCGCTCTCGTACCAGAAGTTCGTGGTGCAGCTCCTGCACAAGCTCGCGCCGGCGGATCCCCGGTTCGCCCAGGCGGCCGCCGACTTCGCCTCGTATCTGAAGCAGCCGCCTGCCTTCAAGCTGGCCACCGCTGCCGGCGGCTCGCTGCGCTTCTGGCTTTCCAAGCCGGCCTCGGTGACCGCTTCGACGCCGGCCGGCCGCTCCGTTCACCTGCGGCTCGACAGCGGCTGGCACACGTTCCGCTGGGGCGAGCCGAAGCGGGCGGGCGTCTACCCGGTGACGCTGACGGCGGTCGACTACGCGGGGAACCGCTCCGCCTTCTCGGCTCTGCCGATCGTGCGCGTCCCCGCGGCGGGGCACTCGTCGGGGAGCGCCCGGAAGTCCTCGGCGACCGGGTCGGCGGCGGCTCCGGCGCCGCTCGCGACCGGCAGCGGGATCGTCGGTGGGGACCAGGCGACGCTCGCCGCCTCGCTCGGCCTGCAGCTCGTTCGCATGGTCGCGGCCTGGCAGCCGGGCCAGACGGCGCCTGATCCCGCGGTCGTCTCCACGCTGCAGGACGTTCCGTCCGGGATGGGCCTCGTGCTCGAGCTGGACGCCGCGCAGCTGCCCACGGACCAGGCAGGACGGACGGCGCTGGCGCAATACGCCGCGTCGCTCACCCGGCAGACGCCGGCGCTCCGCGACCTCGTCCTCGGCCCCGCTCCCTCCGCGGACACGGCCTCGGACTACGCCGACGTGCTGGCGGCGGTGCGGGCGGCAGTAGTCGCGGCGAGGACGGACGTGGCGGTCGGCCCCGTCTTCGACGGCGCGGCGGCACAGCCCCAGAAGACGGCGCTCACGCTCGCTCAGGAGCTCGAGCAGGACGGTGCGCCGGCGGACATCGTGTCCTTCCGGCCCGCGCCGGTGCCCGCGACGGGAGCCTGGGCGACCGGCGACCTCTCGAAGCTCCAAGCGGCGCTCGCGAAGGGCCTGGGGGGGACGGCGCCGCCGGTTCTGCTCGACGCGGTGCCCACGCCGACGACGGTGCCGTCCTCCGAGCTCGGCGCGTATACGGGCGGTGCCCCGCCGGACACGGGGGCCGTGTCGCCGGAGGCACAGGCGGGGACGTATGCCGCCGCGATCCAGGCTGCGTCCTGCTTCCCGGACGTGAGCGGCGTGCTGCTCGACCGGCTCGTCGACGACGGCGCGGCGCCGGAGCCCG
This sequence comes from Gaiellaceae bacterium, assembly GCA_035764085.1. Lineage (GTDB taxonomy): Bacteria > Actinomycetota > Thermoleophilia > Gaiellales > Gaiellaceae > Palsa-739. The sequence continues at coordinate 5,851 of DASTZY010000167.1, read as the reverse complement.
CAACCGGGCTCTACTACGCGAGCGGCGATCCGAAGCCCGCGGTCGCCGCCGTGAAGCAGGCGATCCGCACCGTCGCGCGCGGGGCCGCGGTCTGTCCTGGTCGCGTGACGCCCGTCACGCCTACCACGCTCACGTTCCCGGCGCAGCTCTCGGGCTCGGCTGCGGCGTCCGTCGTCCTGGGCTGCGACCGCGACTGCCTCTATCTCGTCACCCTCGACGGCGCCGACGGGAAGCCGGTCGTGGCGGTGCGCGGCACGCTCAACGGCGGCGACCCGGCCAGGACGATCACGCTGCCGAACCGGACGTTGAAGGCGGGCGCCTACCGCCTCGACGTACGACTCGTCAGCCGGGTCGGCCCGGGCCACGTAACACGCCGGCGTAGCGCCCCGCTCGCCGTGACCCCGTAGCATCGTGGCATGGCCGACCCGATCGCAGAGCTCCGGGACGTCGTCGCTGCGAGCGCTCCCCCTCCCGCCGAGATGGCCGCCTACCTCGAGAAGGTCCGCGAGCGGGCGTACTCGGTCGTCGACCAGGACATCGAGGCGCTCAGGCAGGCGGGCTTCTCCGAGGACGAGATCTTCGAGCAGACCGTGACGGTCGCGATCGCCGAGGGCCTGCGCCGGCTCGACGTCGCGAACGAGGCGATCGGATGAGGCTCGCGGTCGTCGACGAGGGTCACGCGCCGCCGGAGGCGGCGATGCTCGCGGCGATCCGGGAACGGACCGGGTCCGAGCCGCTCGGCGTCGTCAAGACGCTGCTGTACCGGCCGGAGCTCTTCGGCGAGCCGTTCTCGGAAGCCCTCGACGTCGCGATGCGCGGGCCGTCAGAGTGGAGCCCTGGTGAGCGCGAGCTGTTCGCCGGCTTCACCTCGCTGCTCCGGCAGTGTCCGTTCTGAACGGGCTCCCACGGCGCGGTCGCGTCGTACGCCCTCGGTGAGGAGGTCTGGAACGCGGTCGTCGCGGACTGGCGGACGGCACCGCTGCGGCCCGAGCTGCTCGCCGCGCTCGCCTTCATCGAGGTTCTGACGCAGCGCCCCGACGAGCTGACCCAGGCCGACGCCGAGGCGGCGTACGCCGCGGGCGTGTCGAGAGATGCGCTGCGCGACGCGGCGACCGTGTGCGCCCTCTTCAACATGATCACGCGGCTCGCCGACTCGCTCGGCTGGGACGTGCCGAGCGGGGACCGGCTGGCGACCCGCGCGCCCGCGATGCTGGAGGGCGGCTACTCGTTCGCCGCGATGCGGCGGCGCTAGCCCCAGGACTCCTCGCTCGCGGGCCGGAGCGCGGTCTCGAGGATCCGGAGGTGGCGGGGACGCTCGAGCGCGAACACGACGACCTCGGCGACGTCCTCGGCGCTCATCATCCCGGCGAGCGCGTCACGTGTCCGCCCCCGTCCCTCTTCGAGCGCGAAATCGGTCGCGACGCCGCCGGGGCAGACGTTCGTGCAGCGGATCCCGTGCTCCCGGAGCTCGTGGTCGAGCGCGCGGGTGAGGCCAACCTGCCCGAACTTCGACGCGCAGTAGACCGCCTCGTAGGGAAGGCCGCGCCGCCCGGCTTCCGAGGCCAGCGTGACGACGTCGCCCTCGCGGCCGAGCATGTGCGGCAGCGCCGCCCGGATCGCGTAGACGGTGCCCTTCAGGTTGACGTCGAGCATCTCGTCGAGGTGCTCTCGCGAGAGGTCGAGGAACGGGCCGTAGGCGCCGACGCCGGCGTTGGGGACGACGATGTCGATGCCGCCGAAGCGTTGTGCGGTCTTCTCGCAGAGCTCAACCAAACTGCCGAGGTCGCGGACGTCGCATGGCTGGGCGACCGTGCGCTCGAGCCCCAGGTCGTCGCCGCTGCGAGACGCGAGGCCGAGGTTGCAGCCACGCTCGTGGAGCATGCGCGCGACGGCGGCGCCGATGCCGCGGCTCGCGCCCGTGATCACGGCGGTCTTGCCATTCAGGTCTGTCAAGGCTCCTCCAAGGGTCTAAGGGTCGGGTAGAGCCGGCGGAATCGCCGGTAGCCGTCGTCGTAGTCCCACTCCGGCTCGATCCGCCGCAGCGGCCGGACGCAGCGGGCCACCGCGTCGTCGGCGTCGGAGAACACGCCTGCACGGACCCCGGCGAGGAGCGCCGCGCCGAAGGCGGATCCCTCCTCCGAGTCGGCCGTCTCGAGCGGTAGTTCGAGCACCGAGGCGAGGATCCGGAGCCAGAGCCCGCTCCGCGCCCCACCGCCCGAGACGCGGCCGCTCCCGGGCCGGGCGCCGAGCTCACGGAGCAGCTCGAGCGAGTCGCGCAGCCCGTAGGCGACGCCCTCCAGCATCGCCCGCCAGAGCGCGCCGCGGTCGTGACGGACCGAGAGCCCGACGAACGCGCCGCGCGCGTCGGGATCGGGATGGGGCGTCCGCTCGCCGGCGAGGTACGGCGCGAAGAGCAGGCCCTCGGTGCCGGGTGGCCATCCGGCGGCCTCCGCCTCGAGGTCGTCGAGCCCGGCGGCGAGGATGCTGCGGAGCCAGCCGGCCGAGCCGGCGGCGCTCAGCATCACGCCCATCGCGTGCCACGTGTTTGGGACGGCGTGGCAGAACGCATGCAGCCGCCCTTCGGCGTCGTGCTCGTACGCGGGGAGGGCGGAGAAGACGACGCCGGAGGTGCCGAGCACGACCGAGACGGGCCCGGGCTTCACGATCCCGACGCCGAGCGCGGCAGCGGCCTGGTCGCCGGCTCCCGCGATCTCGGTCGACTCGTGGGCGCACGGGAGCCAGTCGAGGGGGATCTCGAGCGCCGCGCAGACCTCCTCCGACCAGGCACGCCGGCGGACGTCGAAGAGCAGCGTGCCGGACGCGTCCGCGACGTCGACGGCGAGCTCGCCGGTGAGGCGGAGCCGGACGTAGTCCTTCGGCAGCAGGACGTGGCGGATCCGGTTGTACAGCTCCGGCTCGTGCCCGCGCAGCCAGAGCAGCTTCGGCGCCGTGAAGCCGGCCAGGGCGCGGTTCCCCGTCAGCTCGAGGAGCCGCTCCCGGCCGACTCGCGCCTCGATCTCCGCACACTCGGCGGCCGTGCGCTGGTCGTCCCAGAGGATCGCCGGACGCAGCACCTCCTGCTCCGCGTCGAGGACGACGAGCCCGTGCATCTGCCCGGACAGCCCGACCGGCCCGTCGGGTAGGCGCCCGAGGACGTCCCCGGCCGCGCGCCACCAGTGCTCCGGCTCCTGCTCGGACCAGCCCGGCTGCGTGCGCGAGACCGGATAGTCCGCGCTCGCCGTCGCGAGCACGCGCCCCTCCTCGTCGATCGCGACGCCCTTGACCCCGGAGGTGCCGACGTCGAGGCCGACGAGCGCCACGCCTATGCCCTGGGCTGGGCGCCGAGCGCGGCGTACACGAGCTCGTAGGCGCGAACGGCGTCCTTCGCCTGCTGCGCCTGCCGCAGCTCCGCCTCGTCGAACGTCGCGGCGATCCCGTCGATGAAGCGCCACTGGAGCACCGACCGCTTCACGGCGCCGACCGCGTCCTCGGTATACGGATACAGGTCGAAGCCGAGCCGCTCGCCGTGGTCGCCGTAGCCGGCGCGGCGCAGCTCGAGCGCGAGCTCGAGGGTCTCCATGAAGGCCGTCGCGCCGACCATGTTGTCGTCGTCGAACGTGCCCCAGCCGGAGTTCGCGTGCTGGTGGCCCAGCAGTCCCTCGGCGGCGAGGAGCGCCGCGTACTCGGCGAGGCTCTCGCCGTTCATGATCAGGTGCTGCCAGTCCATGTTGACCTTGACGTTCGTGATCCCGCGGGCCCGCAGCGTGTGGATCACGTGCAGCGTCATGCCGACGTTCCGCATCAGGATCTTCATCGCCGGCTCGGAGTTCTTGTGCTCGAGGAAGACCGTGACCCCGCGCTCGCCCGCGTGGGCGGCAGCCTCGGCCACGCCGTCGATGAACCGCGCCCACGAGTCGGCGTACGGCGTCTGGAACGGGTAGTTGTAGCCCTCGATACCCGGCCAGATGATCATCTGCGCGCCGACGTCGGAGGCGAGGTCGATCGCCTCCCGGGTCAGCCGCAGCGCCTCCGCCCGGGTCGCGTCGTCGGGCGAGCAGAAGCCGCCCTTGCCGAACCGGGGATCGAGGTGGAGCCCGCTCGCGATGCAGTAGACGCCGTGCCCGTCGAGCGCGTCCCGCACCGCGTCGAGGTTCTCACGCGAGAGCTCCTGCGGGTAATGGAACTCGTAGTCGTCGATCAGATCGCCCAGGCCCTCGACCGCCGTCCGCACCTTCTCGACGGTCGAGACGCCCGCGAGCTCGGGCTTGTATCCACCCGGATTGAACCGGGTCGCCATGTTGCCGAAGGCCCAGATTCCGAGGCTCGTCTTCATGCCGCGACCCTATTGGATGGCGGTTCGCAGGGGAGTAGTATCTGGCCCGCCGATCGACCGGAGCTGGACACGGGTTGGGGCGAGGGGGATCTCGTGCGTGTGAAGGGGCCGGCACATTCCAACAGGAACGGCACAAGGAGGACAGTGAGGGTGAAGAGGTTCGGGAAGAAAGGTTTGATCCTCGTGCTCGGGGCCGGGGTCGCGGCTCTGGCAATTTCCGCGGCCGCAGTCGCGGGTACCGCCAAGAAGTCGGCGAGCGTCCAGGTCTGCGTACTGCTGCCGGACACGAAGTCGTCCGTCCGCTGGGTGCAGTTCGACGCGCCGCTCCTCAAGGCGGCGTTCGCCAAGGCCGGCGTCACGGCCTCGATCAACAACGCGCTCAACGATCCGCTGAAGCAGAAGGCACAGGCGCAGGCGTGTCTCGCGGCGGGCGCGAAGGTCGTGATCGAGACGTCGCTCGACAACGGGTCGGCTTCGTCGATCGAGAAGCTCTTCACGGACAAGGGCGGCAAGGCGATCGACTACGACCGCCAGGTGATCGGTGGCACGGCCTCGGTCTACGACACGTTCGACGGCAAGGCGGTAGGCGCGGCACAGGCCAACGGCGTCATCGCGGCGATGAAGGCGAAAGGGACGTACAAGAAGTCGAGCACCGTCGCCGAGCTCTGGGGCGGTCAGACCGACCAGAACGCGTTCTGGTTCAAGAGCGGCAACGACGCCGTCCTCAACCCGCTCTTCAAGAAGCACGCGCTGAAGAAGGGCCCGCAGAAGTTCGTTCCCGACTGGGATGCGAACAACGCGGCGACCATCTTCAACCAGATGCTCGTGAAGACGAACAACAACATCCAGGGCATCATCGCGGCGAACGACAACATCGCCGGCGCCGTGGTCGCCGACCTGAAGGCGAAGCACCTCAAGCCGATCCCGCTGTCCGGCCAGGACACGACGGCACAGGGCGTTCAGTACATCCTCGCCGGCTGGCAGTCGGGCACGGTCTACAAGAAGGTGTCGCTCGAGGCGAACGCAGCGGCAGCTGCCGCGATCGCGCTCCTCAAGGGGAAGAAGCCGATCACGAACGGCTTCCGGCTGAACGGGAAGAAGAAGGAGCCGACGCTCACGCTCCCGGTGACGTGGATCACGAAGAAGAACTACAAGCAGCTGTTCGTGCAGCGCTGGCTCAAGAGGAGCGAGGTCTGCATCGGCCAGTACAAGAAGTTCTGCAAGTAGCTCGTTCTCTGTGAAATGGTGGGGGCGCTCGACACCGGGCGCCCCTACCGACCATCGATGAGCGACACACCACTTCTCCAACTCCAGGGCATCAGCAAGACGTTCGGCTCGGTCCAGGCCCTCGACAACGTCGACTTCGAGGTCCGGGCCGGAGAGGTGATGGCGCTCGTCGGCGACAACGGCGCCGGCAAGTCGACCCTCGTCAAATGCGTCGCCGGCACCCACGCGGCCGACAGCGGCCGGATCCTGTTCGAAGGGCAAGAGGTGCACATCCACGGGCCGAAGGACGCG
>DASTZY010000166.1:0-2370 GCA_035764085.1 Gaiellaceae bacterium | reverse complement strand
TCGAGAAGCCGCAGGACGTTCGCAGCCGCGGTCTTCTGCCCGCGCAGCGGCCGGAGCTCGTGGATGCGGGGCAGGAACGACGTCCGCGACCCCTGCAACGCCTCGACCGAGAGCGCGCACGCGACGTCGGCCACGCGCGCGAGCCGTCTCGCGCGCACGAGCCCGAGCGCGAGCATCGCCGCCATGAACTGCGTGCCGTTGACGAGCGAGAGGCCTTCCTTCGCCGCCAGCTCGACCGGCTCGAGCCCCACCCGGGCCAGCGCGTCCGCGCCCGCGAGGCGCTCACCCTCGACCCAAGCCTCTCCCTCGCCAACGAGCGGAAGAGCAAGATGCGCGAGCGGCGCGAGGTCGCCGGAGGCGCCGACGGAGCCGCGACTCGGGACGACCGGCAGCACGCCGCGCTCGAGAAGCGAGAGCAGCAGCTCGACGGTTGCGACGCGGGCGCCGGAGTTCCCCTTCGCGAGGGCGTTCGCGCGCAGCAACATCGCCGCGCGCACGATCTCGTCCGGGTACGGGTCGCCGACGCCGCAGGCGTGCGAGCGGAGCAGCCGGAGCTGCAGCTCCGCGGTCTGCTCCTCGGGGATGGCGACGGCGACGAAGCGGCCGAAGCCGGTGTTGACGCCGTAGGTGTGCTCGCGGCTGCCGTGCGCGGCCCGCTCGACGAGCTCGCGCGCCGCATTCATCCGCTCGCGCGCCCGGTCGGAGAGCGCTGCGCCCGCCCCCTCCACCGCCACGGCCCAGACGTCGTCGACGGTGAGGTCGTCGCCGGTGAGGCCGATCGCCGTCCGCTGCGCCACGACGCGAGTCTAGGACGCGGCTCGCTCGGAACGTTGCCGTACATGCCCCCGGGGGGCGTGGGAGCCCCCTACAGAGACCGTAGCTTCGGAGATGTCACCGCACGGTGGCGGCTTCGGGCCGACTTCTCGTCGCGCTACTCGCCGAGGAGCCGCAGCTCGAGCACGTGAGACGGATCGAGACCCGCGACGCCGAGGAGCGACCCCGCGGCCGCGACCGCGGCTCCCGCGGGCAAGAGGCCGACGAGCTCCGCGCCCGTGACGTGGAGACCTCGCCCGCTCGCCTCCCGCGCCACCACGGCGACGACCTCGTGCAGCGGCGAGGCGCGCCAGTCCTCGACGTTGAGGCTCACCTGGACGTGTCCCGCCCGCGGGAGCCGGAGCCCGAGCGCCCGCACGCCGGGGAAGCCGCCGTCACGCTCGCGCACCGTCCGCGCCAGTTCCCGTGCCGCCGCGAGGTCGTCGCCGGCGAGGTTGACGTTGAACGCGATCAGCGGCGGCCGCGCGCCGACGATCACGCCGCCGGCCCGCTCGTCGAGCCGCGGGGGGCCGAAGTCGGGCGCCACCTCGCCGCCGTCGATCCGCTGCTGGAGCTCCGCGGGACCGCCGCGGCGGAAGAAGGCAGGGCCTCGCCCGGGCGCCAGGTCGGCGTAGAGGAAGACCGGCAGCGCGAGCTCCTCGCCCACCCTCCGCGCGAGCTCGAGCGCCGCCGCGCGGGCGCGCTCGGCGTCGGTCTCCCGGATCGGCACGATCGGCACGACGTCGGCGGCGCCGATGCGGGGATGCGCTCCCTCGTGGCCGCGCAGGTCGATCCGCTCGCACGCGCACGCGATGCCCGCGAGCAGCGCGGCCACCAGCTCGTCCTCGCTGCCCACGAGCGTGTACACCGACCGGTTGTGATCCGCGTCGCTGTGGACGTCCAGCAGCCGTGCGTGCGCCGCCAGCGCGTCCCCGATCGCGTCGATCGTCGCGCGGTCCCGTCCCTCGGAGAAGTTCGGCACGGCCTCCAGCGGGAGCATCGGGCCGGAGCCTACGCTCCGCTGCGATGACCGTCCGCAAGTCGTCGTACCGCTCCCTCGCCTCGCTCGGGCGCGACCTCTCCCGCTGTCGCGCCTGCACGGAGGCCGGGTATCCCCTCGAGTCGCTGCCGGTGCGCGCGCCGGGAACGAGCCAGCGTGCGTACCTCTTCGGTCAGGCGCCGGGCGTGGTCGAGGGAGAGGAGCGGCTGCCGTGGCGGGGACGCGCCGGCCGGACGCTGCGACGCTGGCTCGAGCTCGAGGAGGACGAGTTCTACGCGACCTTCTACTGCGCCTCGGTCACACGCTGCTATCCCGGGCGCGCGCCGTCGGGCCGCGGCGACCGCACCCCGACGCCGCGGGAGCAGGAGCTCTGCGCCTTCTGGCGCCGGTGGGAGCTCGAGCTGCTGCGGCCACGTCTCATCGTCACGGTCGGCGGCCTCGCGCTGCGGCGCCTGCTCGGCCTCCCGTCCCTCACACCGTGCGTCGGCGAGCGCTACGAGCTGGACGGGACGCCGGTGATCCCGCTTCCGCATCCCTCCGGCGCGAGCGGCTGGCTC
>DASTZY010000165.1:0-12223 GCA_035764085.1 Gaiellaceae bacterium | reverse complement strand
CGAGCAGCTCGGCGACGACGTGGTCGCTGGAGGCGAAGACGGTGCCGAAGCCCAGCGGGAGGATCGTTCGCCGCTCGAACGCCTGCTGCAGCACGTCGGCGTGGCGCAGCAGATCGCGTCTGCGAGCGCGGATGTCGGCCGACGGCAAGTCCGAGACGAGTGCGGCCAGCTCCCCGTGCTCGAGCACACGGACGGAGGTGTCGGCGACGCCCTCTCCCGAGGACAGAGCGCCGTCGGCCCACGTGACTCCGTAGACGTATGCGGGCGCCTCGGTCACGGTCGCGGAGGACATCTCAGTCGTCGGAGCGCCCGTTCGACCGGCCGACCTTCTCCTTGACGCCCTCGGCCGCGCCCTTCGCCTTGTCCTTCGCCTTGCTGCCGCCGCCGTCGCGCAGCTCCTTGAGACCGGCCGCCTCGGTCTGGGTCAGGTCGAGGCGGTTGACCTGCTCGGCGAAGCGGAGGTACGTGTCGACGCTCGCGATCACGATCCGCGCGTCGATCGTGATCAGCTCGATCCCGATCACCGCGATCCGGACGTACGCATCGATCACGAGACCCTTGTCGAGGATCAGATCGACGACGTCCGCCAGACCGCTCGGGCTCGGAGCCCGCTGCAGATAGTTGCTCGCCGTGCCCTGGGTGGCTACAGCCATCGGATCCTCCTACTTCTTCTTGGTCGTTTTGCGGCGCTGGGCCCGCCGCTTGGCGCGCTCGTCGCTGCGGCGGGACAACTCGTCCTGCGAGAGGCTGCCGCTGCTGCCGCCGCCGCTCGCCCCGCCGCTCCGGCCGGTCGCCTCGCGCGCCCGGCCGGTCATCTGTTCGGCGAGGTCGCCGCCGCTGCTCACGGCCGAGCGAGCCTTGTCCGGAAGCTTCTCGGCGACGCCGCCGGCGCCCTCGGCCGCTTCGCGGAGCTTCGGCAAGAGCGTCTCTTCGACGAACTCCGGGCCCTTCTTCGCGACGTAGCTCGCGGCGACACTCGTGCCGGCGGCGATGAGCGGCGCCAGCAAGGCCTTCCCGACTCTCTTCGTTGCGCTCATCGTCAGTCGTCCTCCCCGCCGTCGTCGTCGCCGCCGCCGATCCGGTCGGCGATCTCCTTTGCGAGCGCGGCGGCCACGCCGACCGCGGCGGCGGTCGCGGCGCCCTTCGCCGTCGTGCGCAGAACCGGCGAGTCCGGTGTCACCTCGTCCTCGACCCCCTCGATCGCCCCTTCCGTCATCTTCTCGGCGCCCTTTTCCTGCAGCTCCGGAAGGCCGCCCAGCTCGGTCTCGTTCAGGTCGAGGCGGTTCACTTGCTCGGCGAAGCGAAGGTAGGTGTCGACGCTGGCGATCACGATCCGGGCGTCGATCGTGATCAGCTCGATCCCGATCACCGCGATCCGGACGTACGCATCGATCACGAGACCCTTGTCGAGGATCAGATCGACGACGTCCGCCAGACCGCTCGGGCTCGGGGCCCGCTGGAGATAGTTGCTCGCCGTGCCCTGGGTCGCTATCGCCATGGCGCTGCGTGTTCCTCCTGTTGTCGCTTCGGAAACGCCGCCTAGCTGCGGCTGCCGCTCTTGCGTCTCTCCTCGCGCGCCTTCTCGCGCTCCTTGCGGTCCTTCTCGCGCTCCTCGTCCGACTTCTGGTCACGCGAGGTCGGCTCGTCGGCGTCGCCGCCGTTCTCGTCGTCCTGGTCGTCCTTCTCGTCCTCGGGGTTCGGGCGGTAGTCGATTCCCTTGGCGTCCTGCATCTCGACGTAGGTCTTGAAGCGCGCGAGATCCGCCTGAACCGCCCGCTTCACGAAGCGGAGGCCCGACGCCATCTTCTCCATCATCCCGTTGGGCTCGAACTCCATGTCGACCATCACGCGGGTGAGGTTGTCCGAGAGCTTGTGGAAGCTCACGATGCCCTTGTGCTGCATGCCGCCCTTCGTCGTCCAGACGATGCGGTCATTCTTCCGCCGCTCGGTGACGCGGCCCTCCCACTGGCGGCTGCTGAACCAGATCTTCTCGCTCCAGCTGATCTTGTCCGGCCCCTTCTGCTCGACGTTGAGCACGCGATGCATGAAGTTCGGGAACTGGTCGAACTTCGTGAACTCGTCGTAGACGCGGTCGATCGGCAGCGCAACGTCCGTCCAGCGCTGGATCGGCAGGCGGCGCGTCTTCTTGCCGCCGCTGCCGCTGCCGCCGCCCTTGCCGCCGCCGAGCAGCTTCGAGGCGATCTTGCCGCCGGGCCCCGCGTTCCCGAGCCCCTTCTTCGCGCCTTCGACGGCCTTCTCGCCCATCTCCGCGGCCTCGTTCTCGCCCTTCTCCTCGGTGGCGCCGACGACCTTCCGGATCAGGTCGGGCCCCTTCGCGGCGGCGAGTGCGCCGACGGCGCTCACGGCAGCCGCGGTCAGCGCCTCCTTCGATTTCGAGCCGTTGCCGGCGACGTCCTCGACCTTCTCCTTGACTGCGGACTTCCCGTTTTCGCGCGCCATTGCGAGTCTCCCTTCGTCTTCGTCTCCTCGTTGGCCTAGGAACGGGCAATCCCGCGAACGAGTTACGCGAGAAGCCGAGGGTTCGCTACCGTCGGCGGCGGCCTTCGACCTCGGTCAGGCGGCGACGGCTGCGTGCTGGACCAACGGCGAGCACGCCGATACGAGCCTCACTTTGAGCTTCATCGGACCTTGCGGCCGTTCGTGTCATGGAGCTAGCCGGACTCGAACCGGCGACCTCCTGGGTGCGATCCAGGCGCTCTCCCAGCTGAGCTATAGCCCCGCGGCGCCCCAGTGTAGCTAGGCCGTCGCTCGTTTCTCGTCGAGCTTGCCGGCCCGGATCGTCTCGGCCATGTCCTTGGACTCCTCGCGGTAGACGCTCCCGTCCTCGAACTCGATCCACGGGAACTTCTTCTGGCCGGTCTTCTCGATCGTCCGGCCGCGGCTCGAGCTCTTGAACGACGAGCCTTCCTTGACCAGCTCGTACTCCACGCCCGACTCGTCCAGCGCCTTCTGGACGCGCCAGCACGGATGGCCTCCGAACTTCGCCCACATGCCGCTACAGCGGTGGAGCTTGACTGCCATCTCGAACCTCCTCCTCGTTCCGCCCCGAGAGGGTCCTACGATACGAGGATGCGCGCGGTTTACGAAATCCGGCCGCCGGCGTGGGGCGAGACGCTCGCGATCCTCCAGTCGGTGAGCCTCCCGGACGGGCCCGAGCGCGTGCGGGCGCGCGTCGTCGGCGTCGAGGGAGACCGGGTCACCGTCGAGTTCCCGGCGCTCGACGGGGAGACGGGCGCCGAGCAGCTCCTCGCCGCCTGCGTCGCCGGCGAGTGGGCCGACCGCGGCGACATGGAGTCGTGCCGGCTGGTGGAGGTGGAGTGGCCCGAGACCCTGCCGGGTCCGGCGTTTCCGGCGGCGCCGGGGGTCTCCGTCGGAGCGATCGTGAAGCCGGCGCTCGGGCTCTCACCGGCCGAGGCCGGCGAGGTGGCAGGGGAGCTCGCGGCCGGCGGCGCCGTCCTCGTCAAGGACGACGAGCTACAGCGTTCCTCGCCGGAGCGCGTTCGGGAGATCGAGGCCGCGATCCCCGAGCACGTCCTCTACGCGGCGAACGTGACCGGCGCAGACGTCGACGCGATCGTGGACGCCGGGGCGGGCGCGTTGATGGTCAACGCCTTCCTCGCCGGGCTCGGCTCGATCGGGCGGCTGCGCGAATACGGCCTCCCGATCTTCGTCCATCGCGTCGGCTCGGCCTTCCTGCGCCGCGGCGGGCCGGTGTCGGTGTCGGCGGGCGTGCTCGCCGCGCTGACCCGGCTGCTCGGGGCGGACTACGTCCAGGTCGGCTCCTTCTCGCCGCGCACGTTCGACACCGACGAGGAGGTGCGCGAGCAGATCGCGGCTGCGCGGCCGGCGACGGCCGTGATCGGAGGCGGGGTGGGCGCCGACAACGCACGCGAGCAGCTCGAGCGCGCCGGCACGCGCGACGGCGTGATGCTCCTCCTCGGCTCGGCGGCGTACGCGCACCCGGACGGCGTCCGCGCCGGCGTCGCAGCCGCGGTCGAGGCGACCCGCTAGGCGGCGAAGAGCGTCAGCTCGGGGTCCCGCTCGCCGCGCAGCACCGCGAGGTCGACCACGACGCTGCGAATCCCGCGCGACTCCGCCAGCGCGACTGCCTGCGGCTTCAGCCTCTCGGCGGCGAGGATCCCGCGGCACCCGGCCTTGGCGGGATCGCGACGGATGAAGTCGAGGTAGCGCGTCAGCTGCTCGACCGCCTCGATCGTCCCGATTCGCTTCACCTCGACGGCAACCCACCCGGCTTCCTCGTCGCGGCACATGAGGTCGACCGGCCCGATCTCCGTCTGCCACTCGCGCCGCACGAGGGTCAGCGGCTCGCCGAGCGACTCGGGCGCGGCCGCGAGCGCCTCCTGCAGGTCGCGCTCGACGCCGTCCTTCTGCAGCGCCGCCGACTCCCCCATGTCGTGCTCGACGTCGCTCAGCACCTCGAGCAGGCGGATCTCGAGCGCGTCCTCGCTCTTCGGCTTGGTCACGACGAGGCGGTCGCCCTCGTCGGCGAGGAACGTCGGCGCCGTCATCCAGTTGAGCGGCTTGTAGCCGCCCGCGTCGTCGTGGACGAGCACCGATCCGTCGCCCTTGAGGATGAGCAGCCGCACGGCCTCCGGCAGCACGGCGTTGAGCCGGCCGGAGTAGGTCACCTCGCAGCGGGCGACGATCAGGCGCACGCCGGGCAACCTACTGTCCCTTTCGGACAGGTCCTTTTCAGCCGCGTTCGACGCGCGAGCCGCCGACGATCGCCTCGTCGCCGTCCTCGAAGCGAACCCAGGCCTTGCCGTTGCCGTCGTAGTCGGGCGACCAGACGAGGAGCGTGGCGCCGCGCCCGCCCACGCGCACTCGCTCGCTGCCCTCGTCCTCCCCGCCGCTCCAGACGCGGACGAACGGATTCTCCCGCCGCTCGCGCCCGATCGTCGTCTCGTCGGTGTGCCCTGGCAGCACGCGCGTCGTGTCCGGGAGTTCGAGGAGCACCTCCATCACGGACCGCCGCACCGCGGCCACGTCTCCGCCGCCGACGGCGTCGCGGAACAGCGTGTCGCCGGTGGCGACCGTCTCCTCGTCGACGACGAAGGAGAGCCCGTCGTCGGAATGCCCGGGAGTAGCGAGCCCCCGCACCTCCAGGCCGTCCCACTTCCACTCGCCGGGCTCGGAGATGACCGGCACCGAGTAGCGGGCCGCGAGCTCGTCCTCGTTCTCGACGTGGTCGTGATGCGCGTGCGTGCGCAGGATCGCGACCGGTGTCGCCCCCCACCGCTCGACTGCATCGACGAGCGGCGCGAGGTCCGCCCCGGAGTCGACGAACACCGCCGGGCCGCCTTCCTTCGCGAGCACGTAGGCGTTGCTCAGCCAGTCGGGATGCATGCTCCTCTCCACCAGCATGGCGCTAGGCTAAACGTTCGTTCCCCACGAGGAGGATTGATGGCGGGCCTGTGGTCACGGACGACGATGATCGTCAAGTCGAAGTACTCGAAGCTCCTGAACCGGGCCGAGAACCCGACCGAGACGCTCGACTACTCGTACGAGCAGATGCAGGAGCAGCTGCAGAACGTCAAGCGCGGCGTCGCGGATGTCGTCACCTCCAAGAAGCGGATCGAGCTCCAGCAGCAGAAGCTCGAGCAGAACGTCGTCAAGCTCGAGACGCAGGCGCGCCAGGCGGTCGGCGCGAACCGCGAGGACCTCGCCCGGCAGGCGCTGGAGCGCAAGGCCGTCGCGCAGCAGCAGCTGCAGAGCATGGACGGCCAGGTGCAGCAGCTCGCGGACCAGCAGGAGAAGCTGATCGCGGCGCAGCAGCAGCTCGAGACCCGCATCGAGTCGTTCCGCTCGCAGAAGGAGATCCTCAAGGCGCAGTACTCGGCGGCGGAGGCCCAGGTCAAGGTCGGCGAGGCCGCGACCGGGATCGGCGAGCACATGAACGACACGGGGCTCGCCATCCAGCGCGCCAAGGACAAGACCGAGGAGATGCAGGCGCGCGCCTCGGCGATCGACGAGCTGACGTCGACCGGCGCGCTCGAGGATTTCACCGCGGGCGACCAGACGCAGCTCGACCGCGAGCTCGCCCAGATCTCCTCCGCCTCGCAGGTCGACGACGAGCTGTCGAAGCTCAAGGCAGAGGTCGGCTCCGGCTCGCCGCAGAAGGAGATCCCCGCCGGCGACGCCGAGCCCGCGCCCGGTGCGGCAGGCGAGCAGCCTGCGGCGGGCGCCGAGCCGAGCGAGCAGCCGGCCGGGGAAGCCACCGAGTCCTGACCCGGCTCGGCGACATCCTCTTCGGTCGCAAGAAGCTGCAGGAGCCCGCGGCCGACCGTCTCTTCGCGCTCTCCACCGCCGCCGTCACGCTCGACACCGAGTGCTCGCTCAAGCCCGCGGGCGCTGCGGCGACGATCTTCAAGCCGCTGTCCGCCGGCGAGTTCGGGCAGGCCGAGCGCGACATCGAGGAGCTGCTCCAGAGCGTCGCGCAGGGCGCCGGCTCGAAGCTCGACCGCAAGACCGACACGTTCGGCTTCGAGTGGGTCATCGTCCGCGACTCCGACCTCGAGGACCAGGTGACGGGCGTCCACACCGTCGCATCGGAGCTCCAGGACCGCGGCTTCGGCGGCCAGCTCCTCGCGGCCGCGTTCCGCTTCGAGGGAGAGGAGCACCCGGTCTACTGGATCTACGGCTTCAAGACCGGCACGTGGTGGCCGTTCGTCCCGACCGGCGAGAAGCAGAGCCGGGACAACGCACAGGAGCTGGAGCTGAAGGCGAAGCTGGAGAAGGAACTGCCGATCGAGCCGGACCTGAGCAAGTGGCTCGGGCTCTTCGACGCGCCGATCTAGTGGCGGGCGAAGAGCGGCGCTCTCCGTCCGGGGCTAAGGAACTGCGCCAACGGGAGAGCGCGGTCTCCCCTTGGTTCCGTGCAGTAGGGCTTTCTAGGGCTGACGCAAGGTGCAGAGCGCGCTTCCGTCGCGAGCGAGCATGCCTGCGGCGTGCTCGCTCGCTACTCCGGCGGCGTCCTAACGCACCGTTAGGCCGCCGCCCTTGCCAAGGCGAAGGTTCGCGGCCGTTCGAACCACGATCCAGCTGAAGGCCGGAGGCTGAGACTCGGCGTCAGCCGGGCTTAGCCGCAGGCCGCACTGCGCTCGGGGCCGACCTCAGCCGCGCGCGAGCGCACCAGGCAGCGACCCCATCGAGGGATCCACGACAAATACAGCACGAAGCGGGCCGGAAACCGCGCCTTCCGGCCCGCGCAGTTCCTGATCCCAGCGAGCGAAGCGCCAGCTTCGCGAGCTACGCGACGGGGCGGCCCATCTCGCGCGAGATCTCCGCGAGGGCGGCGAGGCGCTTCTCGAGGGGCGGGTGATCCATCATCCACTCGCTCATCTGGGTCTTCCAGTTGGTCGGGATGATGAAGAACGCGTTCATGCCCTGGACCTCGCGCAGGTCGCGCTGCGGGATCTGGGTGATGCCGCTCGAAATCTTCTGGAGCGCGCTCATCAGGTTCTCCGGCGCGCCGGTGATGATCGCGGAGCCGCGGTCGGCCGCGTACTCGCGGTAGCGCGAGATGGTGCGGATCAGGATGAAGCTGATCGCGTAGACCACGATCGAGACGACGAGGACGATCAGCCAGACGGGGACCTGATTGTTGTTGTTGTTGTTCCGGTTGCCGCCGCCGAAGCCGCCGAACATCCCCGCGTAGAGCCCGAAGCGAGTCAGCATCGCGGCGAGCATCGCGAAGAAGCTCGCCACCGTCATCACGAGCACGTCGCGGTTCGCCACGTGCGAGAGCTCGTGCGCGAGGACGCTCTCAACCTCCTGCGGCTCGAGCCGCCGCCAGAGCCCGGTGGTCACGGCGACCGCCGCGTGCTTCGGGTTCCGGCCCGTGGCGAACGCGTTCGGGACGTCGGTGTCCACGACCGCGACGCGTGGCTTGGGCAGCTCCGCCATCGCACAGAGCCGCTCGACCATCGCGTGCAGCTCCGGCGCCTCCTCTGCGGAGACGACCTTTGCGCCGGACGCCGCGAGCGCGAGCTTGTCGGAGGTGTAGTACTGGAAGAAGGCCATGCCGACCACGATCACGAGCATCGGCGCGAGCCCCACGTTGAAGACGTTGAAGAGGACGACCGCGAAGACGACGTAGAGCAGGCCGAGCAGGCCGCTCGTGAAGAGCATCCGCAGCGACAGGCCCCGGTCGCGCCCGAACGATCTGCGCTTCATGGCCCGAATGGTACTCAGCGGCGTCGCTCCGCCGGTTCCCGCGTCCGCGGTCTTAGCGGTTCATTAGAGTCAGGCGCGGTGCCCCGCCCCGTGCTCATCGCCGCCGCCGCAGTGCTCGGCGGCCTCGTGCTCGCCGGCTGCGGCTCCCAGGGCGTCGCCTCCCCCACGCCGAACACGGTGGTCGGCACGGTGGCGACTCCGACCACGACCTTCCCGGTCGTGCCCGCCTTCCACCTGCAGGGGGACGCAACGAAGGGGAAGGCGACGTTCCTCTCGAACTGCGGCAGCTGCCACACGCTCGCGGACGCGAAGACGACGGGCACAGTCGGCCCCAATCTCGACTCGCTCAAGCCTGACTACCGCGCCGTCACGGCGCAGGTGACGAACGGCGGCGCGGTGATGCCGCCGTTCAAATCGAGCCTCAGCACGCAGCAGATCGCGGACGTCTCCGCCTACGTCGTCAAGTCGACCGGCGGCCAGGCGCCGTAGCGCTCGCCCTCCCGCAGCGGTTCCCGCGCCCTGTCGCCGCGTTCGCGCTCGACCTCGACCGGACGCTGATCGCCGAGGACGGCGTGCTGCGCCCGCGGACCCGGGACGCGCTCGCGCGAACGCGGGCGGCCGGCATCCACGTCGTGATCGTCACCGGCCGCATGTTCCGCGCGGTGCGGCCGTACCTCCAGCAGGCGGCCCTCGACGATCTCGTCGTCTGCTACCAGGGAGCCGTCGTCGCGGATCCGGCGACGGGCGAGTTTCTCCTTCACGTCCCGGTTCCGCTTGCGCCGGCCCGGGAGGCGATGGACGCCGTGGTCGCGGCCGGCTTCCACCTCAACTGCTACGTCGACGACCTCCTCTACGTCGCGGAGGTGACGCCGGAGGCGAGGCAGTACGCCGACTTCCAGCAGCTCGAGATCCACGCCGTTGGCGACCTCCGCGCATGGCTCGACCGCGAGCCGACGAAGCTCGTTGCGGTCGGCGACCCCGACGCGTTGGACGAGCTCGAGGCGACGCTGAAGCCGCGCTTCGCGGGACGCCTCTTCATCTCCAAGTCGCTCCCCTACTTCCTCGAGTTCGCGCATCCCGACGTGAGCAAGGGGAGCGGGTTGTCCTACGTCGCGAGTCGGCTCGGCTTCCGGCCGGAGGAGACGGTCGCCTGCGGGGACGGCGAGAACGACCGCGAGCTGCTCGACTGGGCCGGCTTCGGCGTGGCCGTGGCGAACGCGCACGACGACGTGCTGGAGCGCGCCGACCTCGTAGTCCCGTCGGTGCACGAGGAAGGCGTGGCCGCTTTGCTCGAGGCCTTCGTAGACTCAGCGGCGTGATCGACGCCCGCGCAGCCCGCAACGAGCCGGACGAGTTCCGGCGCCGCCTCGCGCGCAAGGGCGCCGCGGAGACGTTCGACGCCTGGCTCGCGGCCGACGAGCGCTGGCGCAAGCTCGTGCCCCGCGCCGACGATCTTCGCTCGCGCACGAAGGTCAAGGGCAAGCCGACGCCGGAGCAGCTCGAGGAGCTGCGCGGAGTCAAGGAAGAGCTGCAGCGCGTGGAGCAGGAGCTCTCCGACGCCGAGGCGGAACGCGACGCGCTCGGCCTGCGCATCCCGAATCCTCCGGCCGACGACGTCCCGGACGGGGCGACGGAGGACGACGTCCGCGAGGACCACCGGGTCGGCGAGCCGCCGCAGCTGACCGACCCCAAGGAGAGCCTCGAGCTCGGCCGCTTCGACATGGAGCGCGCGGCCCGCATGAGCGGCGCGCGCTTCGGCTACTGGATCGGCGACACGGGCCGGCTCGTGCTTGCGCTCTACCGCTACGCGCTCGACCGGCTCGCGGACAAGGGCTTCGTCACCGTGCTGCCGCCGGTGCTCGTGCGCGAGGACGCGCTGGTCGGCACGGGCGCGTTCCCGTCCGACGAGCAGAACGTCTACGCGGTGCCCGAGGACGGGCTCTACCTCTCGGCGACCGCCGAGATCCCGCTCGCCAGCCTTCACGCCGGCGAGATCCTCGAGGCGGACGCGCTGCCGCTCCGCTATGTGGCTTTCTCCCCCTGCTTCCGGCGCGAGGCCGGCGCGGCCGGCCGCGACACCCGCGGCATGTTCCGCGTCCACCAGTTCAACAAGGTGGAGCAGTTCTCGCTCACGCTCCCCGACCGGTCCTGGGACGAGCACGAGCAGCTGCTCGCGAACACGGAGGAGCTCGTGCGCGAGCTCGGCGTCCCCTACCGCGTCGTCGTCCTCCCCGCCGGAGACATGTCGGCGGCGTCGGCCAAGACCTACGACCTCGAGATCTGGTTCCCGAGCCAGGAGCGGTACCGCGAGACCGCCTCGATCTCGAACACGACCGACTTCCAGGCCCGCCGGCTCGGCATCCGCTACCGCGACGGCAAGAGCCCGGAGCCGCTCCACATGCTCAACGGCACGGCCGTCGTCGACCGGATGGCGCTCGCCGTCCTCGAGAACCTGCAGGGCGAGGTGCCCGACGTGCTGCGCGAGTACGGCGCGCCCGAGCGCGTCACTCCCTAGCCAGCCACTCCTTCGCGAGCCGCTTCTGGGCCCGCGTCAGCCACGCCTCCTCGACGAGGTCTTGCAGCTCGTCCCGGTCGAGCTGCTCGAGGTCGCGGATGCGCATCAGCACGGCGGCGTACCCGTTCCAGTGCGGCGTCGTGAAGTAGACGCCGCGTGCGTCGGCGAGCAGCATCTCCTTGACGCCGAGATCGGCGACGCGGAAGGCGAGCACGTCGTCGAGCTGCTCGCCCGTCTCCGGATCGACGGCGTCCTTCCGCCGGCTCCGGTGGAAGCAGAACATCTTCCCGTGCACGAGGTAGGTCGGCCGGCCGTCCTTGACCTCCTTCGTCGCCTCGGGCATCGCGAGCGCCAGCTCGTCGAGATCCTGCATCGTCGCCACGACTTGCGACACTAGACGCCGCGGCGGGGTGCCGGAGCGGTCGAACGGGGCGGTCTTCACCGTGGGGGAACCCATGGTTCCCCCACGAGCCCCCTCCTTCTCACTCCTGCGACACTAAACGCCGCGGCGGGGTGCCGGAGCGGTCGAACGGGGCGGTCTTGAAAACCGTTGAGCCCTTCTCGGGCTCCGTGAGTTCGAATCTCACCCCCGCCGCTCGCATCCAGCTCGGCCACGCGGGCCGGACAGCGCTCGCCTGACTAGGCAAGAAGTGGGGCGGCGCTCTCTGCCCTCCGTCGAGAAACCCCAGCCGCACGCCCCAGGGGGCAAATGTGCCGTCCGTCTTCTGCCGGCCGCTAGACGCATCCGGGTCATCGAACGAAGCCGTCTGCGAGGGCGTAACCGAGACGACGGTTCGGTCGTTGCTTCCTCTGCACGACGGGTCGTTAACCAAGTCTCTAGGAGGTTGTTGTGGGTATCGGAGTTAGCCTGATCTTGATTGCCGTGGGCGCTGTTCTCGCGTTCGCCGTTCACGTGACGACGACGGGCCTCAACATCAACACCGTCGGCTACATCTTGCTCGTGGTCGGCGCAATCGGTGCACTCATCTCGCTCGCTTTCTGGTCGAGCTGGGGCGGAGTTGGCGGCAGCCGCCACACCGTCACCGAGGAGGGGCCTGCAGGACGTCGGCGCACGGTCGTACACGACGAGGTCGTCTAGGGCCGAAGGCGGCGGCGCCGTCCGTTCAGCGTCCGGGCCGGCGGACGGCGCCGTCGCAACCGCCCGTTTTCGAACGGCCTCACGACCACGAACGCACCGTGATCCTCGACCGCCTGCTCGTGCGCTGATAACCACACAATGGTCAGTTCAGCGCTGCCTCGCGGCCTTCGGGAGTGCAAACCGCGTTTCCGGGCGGTCTCGAAACCGTTGAGCCTCACGACTCCGTGAGTTCGAATCTCACCCGCGCCGCCTTCGCGCACGCGCTCTGTAGCGTTCGCCACCATGGCGACGGGTGACGACCTTCGTGCGCTGATGCGGCTCTGGCCGCACGGCGTCTCGATCCTCAGCGTCGACGTCGAGGGCGACCGGATGGGCGTCACGGTCTCCTCGCT
>DASTZY010000164.1:0-3155 GCA_035764085.1 Gaiellaceae bacterium | reverse complement strand
GATCGGCTCGCCGTCGAAGTACTCGAGGTGCTCGATCCGGGCGATGACGCCGAGGCCGCGCCAGGAGACCTTGTTCGAGCGCGGGTAGAAGCACATGTCGTTCGGGTCGCGCGTGCCGTAGACGAGCATCGTCACCCCCTCCGGCCCGGCGCGGAAGGAGTGGGATACGCGTGTGCCCGCCGGTCGTGCGACGAGGTGGCCGGCGCGCAGCGCGGTCTCCTCCTTCACGGCACCGTCGCTCACTGCGCGTGGGGAGGGCCACAACTCGAGCGTGGCCGTTCCCTCGAGGATGACGAAGATCTCCTCCTCGGCCGAGTGGCAATGGGGAACCGAGCCGCGATGGCCGGCCGGGATCTTCTCCCAGCCGAAGCCGGCGAGCTTCGTCGTCTCGTCCGGCGTGAAGTACACGAACGACTGGTGCCGCACCGTCGTGAGCTCGAGCTCGTCGACGTTGGCGATGTTCGCCGGGCGCGGCGCGGGCTCGCCCACCTCGAGCGGCCCGGCCGCCGCCTCGACGTCCCAGGGGTCGTCGTCGCGGCCCTCCACCCACGGCCAGCCGAAGCGCACCGCGCGCGAGCGCGGGAGCCAGCCGAGCTCGGTGGGATGGCGCGTGCCGAAGACGAGGTACTCGAGCCCGTCGGGCCCGGCGACGAACGTGTGCTCCATCTCGTCCGCGCGGTGGATGACGCAGTCGAGCGGACGGACCTCGTGCACGGTTCCGTCCTGCCAGGCGAAGCCGGAGCCGGCGAGCACGAAGTACAGCTCCTCGGAGGCGCCGTGCGAGTGCGGCGGCGTCGGCAGCCTGCCGGGCGCGACGCGTACGCGGTTGACGCCCACGGCGCGCGTGCCCGCGGCGTCGCCGAGGCGCTGCCACCGCGCGTCCATCTCCCCCTTGGCCGAGTGGTGGACCTCGACCTCGTCCCAGTGCGAGACGCCCATCGCCCTGCGCAGTCTGTCAGGACCTCGGGTCCGTCTCCCTTGCGAGCTCGGCCGCGGTGCCGTCGCGCTTCTCGACGACGTCGTAGCCGTCCCCGCTCTCGACCACCGACTCGAACTCCGGCAGCTGGTGGCCGGGGAGGACGATGTAGCGCCGCGGATCGGCGCGAACCGCCTCGTACTCGGTTGTTGTGATCTCCACGCGCTCGGTGCAGTCGCCGCTCGCGCATTCGCAGACGACCGTCATCGTCGGCAGCTCGGCGCCGAAATCGCGGTTGAGGCGCTCGATCTGCTCGTTCACCTGGCGGAAGAGCGATTCGTTGAGGCCGACCCGCCTCGCGCGGTCGTCGCTCATGTCTCCTCCCCTCTGGGGTCGAGGGCGCGTGCGACGTCGCCGCCGGAGTCGGTCTTGCGCACGACGAGGTACCCGTCGTGCTCCTCGAGGACGTCGCCCTCGCTGGGATGGCCCCGCGCGATCACGAAGGTGGCTCCGTCGTCGCGGACGCGCTCGTACTCGGGCGCCGTGAGCTGGATCGACACGCGGCAGCCGACGTCGTCGCATTCGCAGATGTAGGGGACGCGCTCCAGCGGGGGGTCGAGCTCGCGCTCGGCCTGACGGATGTGCTCGTTCGCCTCGCGGAACGTCGCCTCGTTCTCGGCGTGCTTCTCCTCGTCCCCGGCCATGAACGGTTCCCTGTGCCCTGCGCGCTCGTGACTACACATCGGGTTAGTCTCGCCGCATGGCTGCGCGGCTCACGGTGGTCGGCTCGATCAACCTCGACCTGGTCGCTCAGGCGGAGCGGCTCCCGCGGCCGGGCGAGACGGTGAGTGGCGCTCACTTCTCCCGCGTGCCCGGCGGCAAGGGCGCGAACCAGGCGGTCGCGGCGGCGCGGCTCGGAGCGGAGGTGTCGCTCGTCGGCTGCGTCGGCCGCGACGAGCTCGCGGAGGACGCGCTCGCGGAGCTGCGCGACGCCGGAGTCGGGGAGCGTTGGCTTGTCAGGGATGCACCGACCGGGATCGCGCTGATCACGGTGGACGCGGCGGGGGAGACGACCATCGTCGTCGCGCCCGGCGCCAACGCCGAGCTGCGTCCCGAGGATCTCGCGCTCGGCGAGGGCGAGGCGGTTCTTTGCCAGCAGGAGATCCCGGCGGAGACGGTCGCGCGGGCGGCGGAGCTCGCCTCGCGCTTCTTCCTCAACGCCGCACCCGCCCGCGACGGCGCTCCCGACGCGGAGCTCACGATTGTGAACCGGCTCGAGCTGGAGCCGCTCGGCGAGCGTCTCGGCCTCGTCTGCCTGACGCTCGGGCCCGAGGGCGCCGTCCTTCTCGAGGACGGGCGGGAGGTCGCCCGCGCCGCGCCGCCCGCGGTCGAGGCCGTCGACGGCACCGCCGCCGGGGACGCGTTCACCGCCTGCCTCGTCGTCTCGCTGCTCGAGGGACGGCCTCGCGAAGAGGCGCTCCGGCGCGCCTGCGCGGCGGGCGCGCTCGCGGCCTCCCGCCCCGGTGCGCAACCTTCCCTCCCGGCGCGCGAGGAGGTTGACGCGATACTCGCGTCATGACACCGACGCCCATCATCTTCGACTGCGACCCCGGCCACGACGACGCCATCGCGCTGCTGCTCGCGCTCGCCTCGCCCGAGCTCGAGCTGCTGGGAGTCACGACGGTCTCCGGCAACCAGACCCTCGACAAGACGACGGCCAACGCGCTCCGCATCCTCGAGTTCGCCGGCCGGACCGACGTGCCCGTCCACGCGGGCGCCGACCGGCCGTTCGTTCGCCCGCGCGACGTCGCCGCGCACGTCCACGGCGAGTCCGGCCTCGACGGCCCCGACCTGCCCCCGCCGACCACCACCGCGCGCGACCCGCACGCGGTCGACTTCATCGCCGCGCAGATCCGCGAGCGCCACGGGAAGCTGACGCTCGTTCCCACCGGCCCGCTGACGAACATCGCGCTGCTGTTCGCGCTGCATCCGGACGCCGTGCCGGAGCGGATCGTGCTGATGGGCGGCGCGGTCGGCGAGGGCAATCGCACCCCGGCGGCGGAGTTCAACATCTGGGCCGACCCCGAAGCGGCCCAGCGCGTCTTCGCGGCCGAGCTCGACACGACGATGATCGGCCTCGACGTGACGCACCGCGCTCTCGTCACCGACGCGCACACCGAGCGGCTGCGCGCCTCGGGCCGCGTGGGGCGGCTGGTCGCCGAGCTGATGGATTTCTACT
>DASTZY010000163.1:0-10744 GCA_035764085.1 Gaiellaceae bacterium | reverse complement strand
GCTGACCGCCACGAGCTCGCGCGAGCTGAGGTTCCACTTCGTCGACCGCCGCGACCTCGAGCCGATCGGCTACGACAAGGTTCGCAAGGACACCGGCGAGCACGTCGACCCGGACGACATCGTGCGCGCCTTCGAAGTCGAGAAGGGACGCTACGTGCCGATCGAGTCGGAGGATCTCGACCGGTTGGACGTCGAGCTCACGCACTCCGTCGACATTTGCGACTTCGTCTCCCTCGACGAGATCGATCCGATCTACTTTCGACAGGCCTATTACCTCGTCCCACAGGAGGGAGGCGAGAAGCCGTACCGGTTGCTCGTCGAAGCTCTCGCCGAGACCGGCCGTGTCGGGATCGCGAAGGTCGTGATCCGGAACAAGCAGCACCTCGCCTGTCTCAGGCCGTACGAAAACCTCCTCGTGATCGAGACCATGTACTACGCCGACGAGGTCCGGCGACCGGAGGAGGTCGCCGGCGAGGCGGTCACGGAGAACGGGCTTCGCCGGGCGGAGGTCGAGATGGCGAAATCGCTCGTCGAGAACCTCGGCGCACGATTCGCCCCCGAACGCTACGACGACACCTACCGCTCCGAGCTCCTCGAGCTCATCCACTCGAAGGCCGAGGGAGGCTCGCTCCCCGAGCCGCGGGAAGAGGAGGCGCAGGTCGTCGATCTGATGCAGGCCCTGCGCGAGTCGGTCGAGCGCACGCAGAAGGCGCGCGGTAGTAGAAAAGCTTCGTGAGCAAGAAGCTCTCGGAGTACGAGCGCAAGCGCGACCGACGGAAGACGCCCGAACCGTTTGGCAGGCTGGTAGCGCCGCCGGCGAAGCCGGCGACGCCCGGCCGAGGGCCGAAGGCAAACCTCGCCTCCCGAAGCGAGGCGCCAACCTTCGTCGTGCAGCGGCATGACGCGCGGCGCCTTCACTACGACTTCCGGCTCGAGCGCGACGGCGTCCTCGTCTCCTGGGCGGTGCCGAAGGGAGTCCCGCTCGAGCCCGGCGAGCAGCACCTCGCCGTGCACGTGGAAGATCATCCGCTCGAGTACGGGAGCTTCGAGGGCGAGATTCCGAAGGGCAACTACGGCGCGGGCACGGTCGAGATCTGGGATCGGGGTACGTACGAGCTGCTCGAGGAGAAGCGCGACGGCGGACTGACCGTGCGCCTTCACGGCGAGCGGCTCGAGGGCACGTGGGCGCTCGTGCCGGCGCATCTCTCCGGCGACGAGAAGAACTGGCTCATCCTCCGCAAGCGCGACGACGCGGCGGCCTCCGGCTCGCGTCGTCGTGCCTACCGGGCGATGCTCGCGACGCTGACGGAAGAGCTGCCACGAGGCGACGGCTGGCTGTTCGAACCGAAATGGGACGGCTACCGCGCGCTGAGCTACGTGCGCGGCGGCGAGGCGAAGCTCGTGTCAAGGAACGGCAACGACCTCACGCAGCGCTTCGCACCGGTCGCAAAGGAGCTGGCGAAGGCCTTGCGCACACCGGATGCGGTGCTCGACGGCGAGGTCGTGGCCCTCGACGACCGGGGAAGGGCGAGCTTCTCGGCGATGCAACAGGGAAGCACGCGTCTCGCATACGAGGTGTTCGACCTGCTCGAAGTCGACGGCGTGCCGGTCGTCGATCTACCGCTGACCGAGCGGAGAGCACGTCTCGAGAAGCTCCTGACGCGGAATCCCGTCGTCCAGATCTCCGGCGCGTTCGACGACGGGGAGGCGCTGCTCGAGGCGGCTCGCGCGCAGGGCCTCGAGGGCGTGATGGCCAAGCGGGCCGCGTCGCGCTACCAGGAGGGGAAGCGCAACCGCGACTGGCTGAAGATCAAGACCCACGGCAGGCAGGAGTTCGTGATCTGCGGCTACACGCGGGGACAGGGCAGGCGCAGCGGCAGCTTCGGCGCGCTCGTGCTCGGCATCCACCGCGGCGGGGAGTGGCAATGGGTCGGGAACGTGGGCACCGGCTTCGACGAGCGCACCATCGCCGAGCTGCTCGCGAAGCTCGAGCCGTTGCGGCAGGAGGAGTCCCCTTTCCCGGTCGTCCCGAAGATGCCGAAGGTGCGGAAGGGCGATGTCGTCTGGGTCGAGCCCGAGCTCGTGTGCGAGGTCGCGTTTGCAGAGTGGACGCACGATGGACATCTCCGCGCGCCCTCCTTCCAGGGGCTTCGCGAGGACAAGGCGGCGGAGGACGTGCAACGCGAGCGACCGGCCGCCACGAAGGAGGGGAGAGTGAAGCTCTCCAACCTCGACAAGGTCTTCTGGCCGGGCGACGACCCGAGCGGCGGGATCACGAAAGGCGACCTGCTCGACTACTACGAGGCGGTCGCGGACGTGCTCGTGCCGCATCTCCGCGACCGGCCGTTCACGATGCGCCGCTATCCCGACGGCGCATTCGGCAAGGCCTTCTTCCAGAAGGACGCACCGAAGGGGACGCCGGAGTGGATCCCTCGCTTTCGCGTGCAGGTCTCGACGCGCGAGCGGCCGCCGAAGAGGCGCTGGATCGACGCGCCGCTGGTCAACGACGCCGACGCGCTCGCGTGGATGGTCAACATGGGCTGCATCGACATGAACGCGTGGTACTCGCGCGTCGATCGGCCCGACCGTCCCGATTTCGTCCTCTTCGATCTCGACCCGTCCACGGACGTCGGGTTCGCGGAGGTCGTGCAGGTCGCGCTCGTCGTCAAGCAGGCACTCGACGCTCTCGGCCTCGCCTCGTTCCCGAAGACGTCGAGCGCCGAGGGGATGCACGTGCTCGTGCCGGTGGAGCGGCGCTACACGTATGCCCAGACACGCGAGTTCTGCGAGATCGTCGCGGGGGCGATCGCTCGTACGCATCGGGGGCTTGCGACGACCGAGTGGTCGAAGGCGAAGCGGCGCGGTGTTCTCATCGACGCGAACCAGAACGGAGAAGGGAAGACGATCGCCTCGGTCTACTCGGTGCGGCCACGGGCGGGGGCGCCGGTGTCGACGCCCCTCCGGTGGGAGGAGATCGACGACTCGCTCGACGCGTCGGCGTTCACGATGGACGCCGTTCTGGAGCGGATCGGGAAGCACGGCGACCTGTTCGCAGGCGTGCTCACGACGAGGCAGCGGCTCGAGCCTGCGTTGCGCGCCCTCCGCTGAGTGGTACACAACCGTCGTGGGCGGGACGATTCTCTGGGACGTCGACACGCAGGTCGACTTCATCGAGCCCGGCGGCAAGCTCTACTTCCCAGGTGCGGAGGAGGCACGGCCGGC
This sequence comes from Gaiellaceae bacterium, assembly GCA_035764085.1. Taxonomy (GTDB): domain Bacteria; phylum Actinomycetota; class Thermoleophilia; order Gaiellales; family Gaiellaceae; genus Palsa-739. The sequence continues at coordinate 7,522 of DASTZY010000163.1, read as the reverse complement.
GATGGCACGCCTCGTCGAGGCCGCGCGCGACGCCGGCGTCGTCCACGTCGCGTCCTGCGACCAGCACGAGCTCAGCGATCCCGAGATCTCCGAGGAGCCCGACTACGACACGACCTGGCCGCCGCACTGCCTGCTCGGCACGCGCGGCGCGGAGAAGATCGCCGAGACGAAGCAGCTCGATCCGCTCCCGCTGCCGCTCGTTCCCGTGCCGGCGGCGACCATGCGGCGCCTGCTCGCGGGCCGCCGTGAGGTACTCGTCCCGAAGAAGCAGTACGACCCGTTCGCGAACCCGAACACGGAGAATCTGCTCGACATGCTCGATCCCGACGAGATCCTCCTCTTCGGCGTCGCCACCGACATCTGCGACGATGCAGCCGTGCGGGCGCTCCTGCGTCGCGGTCGCCGGATCGCGTTCGTCGAGGACGCCTCGCGCGGAGTGGACGAATCCCGGGTCGCTGCCTGCTTCGCAGACTGGCGCGACGCCGGCGTCCGCTTCACGACGGCCGCGGAGGCGGCTGCTTCACTCGGCTAAGGGATGCCCCTCTTGCTGCCGATGAGAGGCTGAGATGGTGGGGAACTGGTTCCATGCGCTGAACGACTTCGCGACGACCTGGCTGCCGCTGGCGCTGTTCGGGATCCTCGTCCTGATGGCGTGGCTGCTCTGGAAGACCGTCGGGATGATGCCGCGCATCAAGCCCGCCGACCTGAGCCACGGCGCGAAGTCGCAGACCACCTGGGCCGACGTCGCCGGCGTCGAGGAAGTTCGAGGCGAGCTCATGGAGGTCGTCGAGTTCATGCGCGACCCGAAGCGCTTCGAGCGGCTCGGAGCGAAGGTGCCGAAGGGCCTCCTCCTGTACGGCCCGCCGGGCACCGGCAAGACGCTGCTCGCCAAGGCCGTCGCGCACGAGTCGGGCGCTCACTTCTACAGCGCTTCGGCCTCGTCGTTCGTGGAGATGTTCGCCGGCCTCGGCGCGGCGCGGATCCGCAGGCTCTTCAACGAGGCGCGGAAGAACGCGCCGGCGATCGTGTTCATCGACGAGCTCGACGCCGTGGGCGCGCAGCGCTCCGGACACGGCTTCAACCGTGAGCAGGACCAGACGCTCAACCAGCTGCTCGTCGAGCTGGACGGGTTCGAGGGCGCGGAGCAGGTCGTCGTGATGGGCGCCTCGAACCGGATTCAGGACCTCGATCCGGCGCTCCTGCGCCCCGGCCGCTTCGACCGGCAGCTGCTCGTGCCGCCGCCGGACCTCGCAGGCCGCGAAGCCATCCTCCGCGTCCACACGCGCGGCAAGCCGCTCAACATCGACGACGTCGACTTGGGAATCGTCGCGCGCCAGACGTCCGGGCTCACCGGCGCCGAGCTCGCCAACGTCTGCAACGAGGCGGCGATCAGGGCCGGCCGTCGCGGCGACCTCACGATCGCGCAGACCGACTTCGACTGGGCGCTCGAGCGCGTCGTCGCCGGTCTGCAGCAGCGCAAGGTGCTGACCGAGAAGGAGCGCCGAATCCTCGCCTACCACGAGGGCGGACACGCGCTCATGGCGCACCTGATGGGCTCCGTCATGGAGCTGCAGAAGGTGACCATCGTCTCCCGCGGGAACGCGCTCGGGTATGCCTTCTACCTGCCGGAGGAGGACCGCTACCTCCATACGAAGGAGGAGCTCGTCGACCGCATGGTCGTCGCCCTCGCCGGCCGCGCAGCGGAGGAGGTCGTCTTCGGCCGTGTCACGAACGGCGCCGCGAACGACCTCGAGAAGGTCACCGAGATCGCTCGTTCGATGGTCTTCGAGTGGGGCATGGCGGACAGCGTCTCCTCGCGGACGATGCGTGCCGACAACTACGCCCTCTCCGAGGCGACGAAGCGGGTGCGCGACGAGGAGCAGGCGAACCTGACCGACGGCGCCTACGAGGAGGCGGTGCGGCTGCTGCGCAAGCACCGCGCTCCGCTCGACCGCGTCGCCGCGGCGCTGCTCGAGAAGGAGACCCTCGTCCGCGACGAGCTGCTCGATCTCGTGGCCGACGTCGAGCCCGAGTCCCGGGCGTCCGAGTCCGTCGGAGTGCCGCGGGTCGTCGCGAGCGATCCCGGCGAACTGCCCGGCTAGCGCCGCTCAGCCGCCGAGCTTGGAGATGTCGATCGCGCCTTGCGGTGCGGTCAGCGACACCGGTTCGCCCCACTTCCCGAACGTGATCGTCCCGGACTGACCCTTCCTGCCGCCGACGATCGCCACCGGGTAGGGCTTACCGGTCGCGGCCACGAAGAGCTTGCTGCCGTCCGAGGTGTCGCGGATCGCGACGACCTGCTGCCCCTTGTAGGCGGTCTTGCCGTCGTTCGCGAGCTTGCCGTGGCTGGAGGCGACCTTCGCGAGGAGCAGGCCTAGATCGGTCAGCGGAGCGAGCGAGCGGAACCGGCCGCGGACGGCGGAGGCCTTGATCCACTTGCCGTGGAGGAGCTGTGCGATCGCGCCGCCTGCGAAGTGCTGCCAGAACTCGTCGCTGCCGCGGATGTACGCGGTGTCGCCGATCCGGACCAGGTCGAACTGGAGCCCGTTGGTCGACATCGAGCCCTTGGCCCCCTTGCCGCGGGCCATGGTCAGGTCGACGGCGATCGGAGTACCGCCCGAAACGATATTCCCGGACACGTGCGCGGAGCTCGCGGCCGCGGCGGCGGCCCTCGCGTCGGCAAGCACCCGCGCCGCCGGCTTCGACTCCTCGCCGTTCGCCTTCGCCGACTTGCCGCTCCCGCCGCAGCCCGCGAGGAACGTCGCCGCCAGGAGCAGGGCGAGAGCCGAGACGCGCATCGTCGCTCCGAGTCTTTCAAATACGATCGCCGGGTGGAGACGCCCAGGTCGGTGCACCATGTCGGGCTCGCGGTCGAGGATCTCGACCGCGCGCTCGACACCTACGAGCGCCTCTTCGGAGCGCGGCTCGAGCACCGATCGCGCGTCGAGGAGCAGGGCGTCGAAGCGGCGTCGATCCGGGTCGGCGAGAGCCGGCTCGAGCTCCTGGGCGCCCTTGGGCAGGACACGCCGGTCGGGCGCTTCCTCGCCAAGCGCGGGCCGGGGATGCACCACGTGGCCTACGAGGTCGAGGACATCTCCGCCGCGCTCGAGCATCTCTCGGAGGCGGGCGCCGAGCTGATCGACGAGACCCCGAGGCACGGCATGTTCGGCCTGGAGGTCGCCTTCGTCCATCCCGACTCCGTTCACGGCGTACTCTCCGAGGTGGTGGCAATCGATGGCTGACGAACGCGTGCGGATCGAGCTCGGCTTCGCCGGGGGCCAGATCGTGGGCAGCTTCGTCGACGCGCGCTCGGCCGACGAGCTCGAGTCGGCGCTCAACTCGACGGGGGCCGGGAAGCCGGTCGTCGTGCTCGAGACCGAGGACGGCCCGCTCCACGTCGTGGTCGCCAACGTCGCCTACTACAAGCGGATCGTCCGCGCCGGCCGGGTCGGTTTCGGCTCTGCGTAGCAAGCCGCCCCGCACGGTGCGTTAGCTCCCATGGGGTCTCGGGGAAACGAAGCAGGCATGAGCTCTTCCGCAGAGCGCGCGCCCGAGCGCGAGTCTCCCGAGTACGTGCGGGAACTCGTCGCGCGCGGTCAGCAGGGCGACCGCGAGGCGCTCGAGGAGCTGTACCTCATCCACTTCGACCGGATCTACAGCTACCTCCACGTCAGCGTCGGCAACCGGCACGACGCCGAGGACCTGACGACACAGACATTCCTGAAGATGCTGGAGAAGATCGGCAGCTTCAAGTGGCAGTCCGCGCCGTTCTCCGCCTGGCTCTTCCGGATCGCGCACAACCTGGCGATGGACCACTTCCGCGCGCGGCGGCGCTGGCAGCCCGAGGAGGAGGTGCCCGAGCCGCCGGGTGAGGAGGAGCCGTCCGCCGAGCTCGTGGCGATGCGGACGATCGGCCGCGAGTCGATGCTGAAACTGATCGACCGCCTTTCGCCTGAGCAGCAGCAGGTGCTCACGCTGAAGTTCGTCTTCAACCTCCCCAACGCGGAGGTGGCGACGATCCTCGACAAGAGCGAGGGCGCGATCAAGTCGCTGCAGCACCGCGCGCTCGTCTCGCTGCAGAAGCAGGTCCAGCAGCAGGACGCCTGACGCTAGCCTCCGCGCGTGGCGCTGGAGGTCGGGATCGTCGGGCTGCCGAGCTCGGGCAAGACGACGCTGTTTCGCGCGCTCACGCGCGCCGAGACGCACGGCTCCGGCAAGGAGCACGTCGGAATGGCGCAGATCCCGGACGATCGCCTCGACCGGGTGGCGGCGACGGTGGGCGCACGGAAGGTGACGCCCGCGGCGGTGCGGGTGGTCGACGTGCCCGGGACCGGCCCGCAGCTACTCGGCAACCTGCGGCAGGTCGACGCGCTGCTCGTCGTCCTCGACGGATTCTCCGGCACCCGCGTTCCCACCGACGACCTCGAGACGCTGAAGCTCGAGCTCCTCGTCGCCGACCGCGATCACGTCGAGCGGCGGCTCGAGCGCGTCGCGAAGCAGGCGAAGTCCGGCGATGCACGGCTGAAGGCGGAGGCCGCCGACCTGGAGCGGCTCCTGGCGCACCTCGACGCCGGCCGCACGCTGTCGGAGTGGGAGGACGAGCTCCCGCCCGAGCTCGACCCGCTGACGACCAAGCCGCTCCTCGAGCTGGTGAACGGCGCGGACGGGATCGATCTCCAGCTCGAGGCCGAGCTCTCGGAGCTCTCCGTCGAGGAGGCGGCGGAGTTCCGGGGCGGCGGCGAGTCGGCGCTCGGCGAGGTCGTGCGCCGCCTGGCGGAGACGCTCGACCTGATCACGTTCTTCACGGCCGGCGAGAAGGAGACGAGAGCGTGGACGCTGCGGCGCGGCGAGACCGCGCTCGATGCCGCGGCGACCATCCATTCGGACATCGCGCGCGGCTTCATCCGCTGCGAGGTCGTGCGCTGGGACGACCTCGTCGAGGCGGGCGGCCACGCGGAGGCCGCGCGCGCGGGCAAGCAGCGCCTCGAGAGCAAGCCCTACGTCGTCGAGGACGGCGACGTCCTCAACATCCGCTTCAACGTCTAGCTGCCTGCGCGTGGGGCGAGAGGACGCTGGCCCAGCGGCGTTCCTATGACTTGAGCAGTTTCCAGTGGCCCTCCGAGACAACTTCGAAGGTGCCATCGATCACCTTGATCGCGGTCTGATCGTCAATCGCGTATCCGGGCACAGATAGCCCTTTGGCCCATTTCTCTGCCTTGGCCATGGAATGGTTCGGCATGTCCTCGTGATCCAGGTGCGGAAACATCGAGAAACCGACCATTCCGAGCGCCCTATCGCCACCGGTGAGCGGATTCCCGTCGACGAAGTCCTCACCGACCTGGGGACCCATCACCAGGCTCCCAGCGCTCACCCCCACATAGACGGTGCGCCGCAGCGACCGCAAGATGTCCGCCAGTCCCGATTGCTGCATCCAATAGGCTAGATAGAGGGGGTCGCCGCCTCCCACCAGCAGCGCGTCAGTCGCCTGGAGACTGGAGGCCCAATGGTCTCTCTCGATGCTCGGCAGCGCGGTGAGCTCCAGCACTCCCAGTGACTTCCAACCCAACCCGCACAAGGGGCTGGCCGCCGATCCGGTGATCAGCCGGTACGCGGAGACAGCTCCGCCCGGCAATGCGTAGATCGCGGTCGGTATGCAGAGGGCGTTGGACTCTGCAATCGGTTTGCCTAGTAGGTCGACTAGCGCGTCGCGGATGCTCGTGTTCGTAATGCCGCCCGACGTAAGAAGAAGCTTCATGTTGATCCCCGAATTGGTTGATGCATCGAGAACGTACTAGGCGCACGCAGCTCAGGGGTCATTCGGGAACACTGGCCCAGGCGAGAGTTGGACCGTTGACTAGTGCATGGTGGGGCGAGACGATTGGGCTGAGGTAGACGGCTCACAGGGAGGATTCCTATGCCGAAGGTGTCGAAGGAAACGGCGTCCCAAGTCCACGAGTACGGTCCGGTGACCGACCGACGAGAGGAGATGGACGGTTACACGTTCGAGTTCGTCTCATTCGCAGCTGACTCCGACCTCGATGGACCGCTGTCGGCGCTCCCGGGCGGGGCGTGTCAGTGCCACGAGGAGGTTTACGAGGCAGGCGATGCCTTCTACCAGCCCCCGGGCCATCGGCCGTATGTGGACGCTGGGACGGAGTTGCTGCAGATCAGCCCTACCGAAGAACTTGCCGAGACGGAGCGGGCGGTCGCTGAGTTGATGACTAAGCAACAGGGGGCTACGCCCTAACGACAACCGCCGTCAGGGGTCATTCCCGAACACTGGCCCAGGCCAGCGCCAGGTGCTCCGTGAGTGTCAGGCAAGCGACCGAACGCGACCACGAGCCTCTGCATGCGATGTACGAGGAGCTTCAGAGAGCTCGACACTCCCGCCTACTGGGGACTCACTCTCGAGGCCGGGTTGGTTGAGGTGGATGAGATCGTGGCGGACGGGCTGGCGTTCGTGGTTGAGGAGGACGGCGAGATCGTGGGGTTCGTGCTCGCGCGCCGCAGGGAAGGGACGCGAGGGTTGCTCTCGGACATCTACGTTCGTCCGAAGGCGCGCCAGAACCGGCACGCCACCAGGCTCACCAGGGCGACCGCCGCCGAGGCGGCTGATCGACATCGGTTGCGGTGAAGGCCGCTTCGACCGCCTTCTCACCGAGCGGGGCTACAGCGTCGTCGGCTTCGACTCGTCGCCGTCGCTAATTGGGTTGGCGGTTGCGGCCGACCCCGACGGCGACTACCGGGTGGCTGACGCCGCGTCGCTGCCTCTCGACGACGGCTCCGTTGACACCGTCGTTTCCTTCCAGGGACTCCACGCCATCGGCGACCTCGCGGGGGGCTGCCGTGAGGCTTACCGCTTGCTTCGCGCAGGAGGCAGTTTTTGTTTCGCGATTCTTCACCCGATCGCCACTGCCGGTGACTACGAGCGGAGCGAGAGTAGCGACACGCAACGCCGTTACATCCTCGGCGAGTATCTCCACGAGCAGCCGGTGCGGCGGCCGCTCGACGGCCACGAGATAACGCATTACCAACGGCCAATCAGCGGATACGTCTCCGCGCTGTTGCAGGCGGGCTTTCTCATTGACAACATGGCTGAAATCGCTGGGAGAGACGACGCACAGCCAATCCCGATGTTCCTGCACGTGGCCGCTGTCAAGGGACATTCGTGAAAACTGGCCCATCGGAGCGGCTTTAGTACTGACCCCAGGCGACCCAGCCGTGGCGCTTCACGGCCCGAGCAGGTACCTGGGGCCGATCTGCTCAAGGTGCAGCCCCGCGTGCTCCGTCTGAAGGATCTCAGCGCGCTCCATCGTCAGATACTTGGGGCCGATCTGCTCCAGGTGCAGCGCCGCATGCTCCGTCTCGAGGATCTTGCCGCTGGCACTAAACGCCCCGGCGGCAAGGACCAGCGCCGCAACCACAACCGATAGGGCTGTCAAGAGGTACCTCATGGGACATCTCCTTTCCCCAGCCGAGGCGGGAAGGGAGGCCAACCAGGTAAGGCAAAACCGAGCTCGGC